>JANOAR010000034.1:0-10440 GCA_031411235.1 Verrucomicrobiota bacterium
GACTCAACAGCCGCATCCAAGCCATCAAGAGCGCGGCAAGAGGCTTCCGCTCCTTCGCCAACTATCGGGTACGCATCCTCTTCCACTGCGGCAAACTCGATCTCAAACCCTCAATCGCCCATTAAAACCCGCGTAGAACCCAGTTATTCTTAGCACACCAGAATCAAGCGTGGCAAGAATTCTTGAACGGTATATGAAGGCGAGGGAATTGGGGATTAGCGATCAAGACGCGATAAAACTAACGCACCTCGATCTTGCAAATATCCTTATCATTGCTGGAAGTGAATTCGAGTTTCCGCACCTTCCTCAGCCCATAGACCTCTGGGATTACTGTCGATTCTATGTTGATATACAGTATCAAAATGCGATGCCCATGGAGCCAGAATTTATCGAGTATGTGGTAGTTGAGGTGTGCCGGTTTCATGGATGGGTAAACCTCCCACCAAGATTAACAAATAGTTCATATTCTATTAGTTGGAAATAATGGAGCAGGGGTCTATCCCTCTATCGCGCATTGTTATCGGAGTCTTTGCGCTCGCGAAGCACCCAGTGCCCAGCTCTCCGCTCACGGTTTCTTATGGCTCGCAAGTCCCTCGGTCTAACGACAGCGGTGGGCCGTGCCTCGTCGTCAGGCACCAGGGCTCATGAGTTTTGTACGTTCAAGGATAAAGCCCCAGGAACTGTTCCATCTCATCATTGGGCCGACACACGATGACATCGAAAGGCTGTAACATACCTCCTCGGATGTAACAATTGCGGGGCACAGCATCGATGGCCAGGACTTGGAAGGCATAGTTGAAGAAGATCAAATGCCCTGAGAGGTCTGCGATGCGCTGCCACTGGTTGAGCAAAAAGAATGCCTCGATCTGTTCATGGCTCGCTGGCGTGCCGTGGTAGTGGGGTTGGGTCGTGCCGAAGGACAATGTGCCGTCGGCCCATTCGATAACGGAGGCCAGTTTCACATCATCGTGAAAGACCTCATTCGCACACAGGCAGCGCTCCAGGTAATCCAGCGGTGTGCCAGGTACAAACTCAATTTGCTGACGCGTGGAGAGCTGCGGCGAGTCGCTGCGGAGATCGGCCTTCGGGCTCGATACCACGGCCGGAGTCAGCCCGAATTTTGGCGGGATGGTGACCTTGCTCCAGCGACCTGCGCGCTCGTCAAACTCGACAAAGTGCTCTGAGCAATGCACCAGCCCTGGGTCGGCGTTCTTTATTTCCTCCCAGGTGCAGTCTCGTCGGACGAGCAACCCAAGCCGGTCAGCGAGAGCACGAACATGTTCGGACTGCTGCGCAATGGCCTGCTCGCGGGATAGCCCAGGGCCAGTGCTGTCAACTCCATGCAGCTCGCATAGCTGGCGGTGGAAGGCGTCAAGCGAATGCCTGTCAATGACGGGGGCACCGCCTTCGACTCGAGTTGTTTTTTTTCGGCATTCATTGTTGAGGAGTTTATGTGTCGCCACAGACGAGTCAACTCCTCAGAGGTTTAGTAAGTCGGAACAGGCGTCTGTCCCTCTATCGCGCTTTGTTATCGGCGTCCTTGCGCTCGCTGGCGTTGGATGCTGCGTCAGCCTGCCCTTCGTCGCCGCGCCATGATACAGCCCAGCGCCCTCACTTCCCGGATGAACCCGCACTTATTCGAGTGTCTCGAGATTTCGGTGGTGACACCGAGTGCGTTTTTTCGCTATTTGGAACCCATTCTGTCAAAGGCTGTGTCGTGAGAAACTTCGTCAATGAGAGTGAGTCGCCCTAGCTCCATTGCCCTCGCTCTTGCGTTCATCCCGCTCGCGCCTAGTGTCGCGGCCCCTCAAAATCTGCTCCTCACGACAAGTGGAAGACCCCTTCGGCCATCGCATTTCCTATCTCCGCGTCTCCATCACGGATCGTTGCAACGAGCGCTGCCGCTACTGCATGCCCGAGGAGGAGCAGGCGTGGTTCCAGCGTGATGAGGTGCTGAGTTATGACGAGATGCTGCGCGTGCTGCGTGTGGGCGCGGTTCTTGGCATTAAAAAAGTGCGCATCACGGGGGGGGAGCCTCTGACTCGGCCCGGTGCGGTGGACTTCTGCGCAGCGGTCGCCGCCATCCCTGGCATCGACGATGTGGGCATCTCTACGAATGGCACGTTGCTCTCGAAAGTGGAGCGCGGGGCAGGGGATTTGACCATCGCCCAGCGCCTTGTCGCCGCAGGCGTGCGCACGGCGAATATCTCGCTCGATTCGCTGAACGCCGATACGTACCGCCAGACCACTCAGCGCGATCTTTTGCCGAAGGTGCTCGAAGGCATCGAAGCGGCCCGCGACGCAGGTTTTACCTCGATAAAGCTCAACTGCGTGCTGATGAAAAACCAGAGCGAGGAGGAACTCCTGCCCCTCATTCGCTATGCGGGCGAGCGCGGGCTGCTGCTGCGCTTCATCGAACTGATGCCGGTGAGTACACGCGAGATGATCAGCGACGACAACTTTTTGGCCATCGGCCATGCCAAAGCTATCGTCGAGCAGCATCTCGGAGCCTTGGTGCCGCGCCCCGACTTTACCACCAACGGCCCCTCGACGTATTACCAATTGCCCGGTAACGACCAGCTCATCGGCTTCATCGGCGCGATGACGAACCTGCACTTCTGTGAGAACTGCAACAAGCTGCGCCTCACCTGCGATGGCAAGCTGCGGCCCTGCCTGGGGAGCTATCTGGAGTTCGACATGCGAGGCGTGTTGCGCCGTGAATCGAGCGATCAAGATGTCGCCGCGTTCTTTGAAAGCGTGGTCGCACGGAAGCCATTGCAGCATGACTTCCGCGAGAACTACCAACCCAATCGCCGAATGATCGCCATCGGTGGATAGCGCCTTGGATGGGGTGCCTCATTCATCGGCTCAAATTCTGTTCCATACCCTCAGCTTTCAAAATGTCCCCCCAACTCACGCACACCGACGCCCATGGCCAGGCTCAGATGGTCGATGTCTCGGCTAAGCCGCCGCTGAAACGTATCGCGGTGGCCGAGGTAAAGATTTTGCTAGAGCCCACGACGCTGAAGCTCATCCAGGAGAATCAAATGGCGAAGGGTGATGTGCTCGCCGTGGCCCGCATCGCAGGCATCCAAGCCGCGAAACAAACCAGCACGCTGATCCCGCTGTGCCACCCGCTGCCGCTGACAAAAGTGAGCGTGGACTTTGCGCTAACGAGCGATGGCATCACCATCACCACGAGCGCAAGCACGATAGCGCAGACGGGTGTGGAAATGGAAGCGCTGACCGCTGCCAGCCTCGCCGCGCTGACCGTTTACGACATGTGCAAAGCGGTGGATAAGGCCATGCAGATCGAAGGCCTGCGGCTGGTGAGTAAGACCAAGAAAGCCATTACTGCCCAAGGCTAATAATACCGCTCCAAACGCTGCCGACTCTTCACATCCAGCGTGGTCACATTCGGGATTAAATAACGCGTGTTGCCATGATCAATGATGACCATTCGCGTGCCACCCAGGCTCTGGATGTTTTCATCATTCTCAACGCGAAAAACGGTCGGCCCGCGATCGGTGGTGACGTGCCAATCATGCCCATCGGCGGCGCGTGTGATGCCATCGATGGAGTGGATCACGGGCACGAAGTCGCGCTTGGCTAGCGCTTTTTGCAGTGCGACTTGCTGGGCTTCATCCAGTGCATGGAGGTCTTCGATAATGGCGAGTTCACGACCTTCCTCATCCTGGATCGCGATCCAGTGCTGCGGCTCGGTGAGGGGAAAAAGGCGCACCGGGCGCACCTTTTCATGCCGCACGCCATCAGCGGCGATGAAGACCAAGCGGCCTTGCTCGTCGCTGGAGAAAGCAAAATTTGTTGGAGCGGGTGTGCTCATGCGTGGGTCACCTCCATCATCGCTTGGTGCAGACGAGCGTAGGTGCCACTGCGCTTGAGCAACTCATCGTGCGAGCCCATTTCGGCAATCTGCCCATCCTCGACGACGACGAGTCTGTTGGCCTTGCGCAGGGTGCCCAGGCGATGCGCGATGGCGATGGTGGTGCGGCCTTTGACGAGGTGATCGAGCGCAGCCTGAATCTCGCGCTCCGTCTCGGTATCCACGGAAGAGGTGGCCTCGTCCAAGATCAAAATGGCGGGATCAATGAGCAGTGCCCGCGCGATGCTGATGCGCTGCCGCTCGCCGCCCGAGAGCTGCTGGCCGCGCTCGCCCACCATGGAGTCATAGGCATCCGCGAGGCGCATGATGAAGTCGTGCGCCCGCGCCGCCTTCGCCGCAGCGATGATCTCGGCACGCGTCGCGTGTGGCTTCCCGTAGGCGATGTTTTCCATGATGGTGCCATAGAACAGATAGGGCTCCTGGAGCACGAGGCCAAGGTTCCGCCGGTAGTCCACCACGTCGATTTGTTTCAAGTCGATGCCATCGACCAACAGCGAGCCCTCGCTCACGTCGAAGAAACGGCAAGCGAGATTCACCAGCGTGGTCTTGCCTGCACCACTGGGGCCGACGAGGCCGATCATTTCACCGGGAGCGATTTTGAGGGAGATGCCCTTGATGATCTGCCGCGAGCCATAGCGGAACTTGATGTCGCGGAACTCAATCTCGCCGCGCAGACGCCCGACTTTTTGTGCGTTCACACTCACGGGCACATCGGTTTTCACATCGAGCACTTCAAAGACTCGGTGAGCACTCGCCGCCGCTCGCTGGGCTGAGGCGAAGAACTTGCTCATGCTCTCCACACGCCCGTAGAATCTGGCAATAAAGGAAACGAATCCAACCAGCACGCCTACCGTGATGCGGTCATGTGCCACGCTCCACGCGCCTACCGCCCAGACCAGCAACAGCCCGCCTTCGGTGAGCAATTCGATGAGCGGGGTGAAGAATGACCACGTTTTATTGACCCGATTGTTGGTGTCAAAGATGTGCTGGTCGGCGAGACGAAAGCGCTCTACTTCGCGATCCTCCTGAGCAAAGGCTTTGACCACACGCACGCCTGGGATGGTGTCAGAGAGCACGCTATTCATCTGGCTCCAGGCGCGACTTGCTGCGGCGAATCCGCCACGCAAATGACTGCGCACACGCCCCACTAAAAATCCGATGATGGGCACTGGGCCTAATGCCGCAAGGGAGAGTAATGGATTGATGGAATACAGCACACATGCCAGGAAGATGAACTGCAACACATCGCAGACGAACTCGATGAAATTCACTGAGATGAACAGCGAGATGTGATCGGTATCGGAACCGATGCGCGAGATGAGGTCACCCGTGCGCTTCTTGTTGAAGTAAGTCAGTGAGAGCCGCTGCAAATGCTCGAAGGTCTCGCGGCGCATTCGGCTGGTCACACGCTCGGCTACGCGGGCGATGACGAAGGTCTTGGCCCAGTTGAGCGCCCACGTCAGCAGGGCCGCTCCCGCGAGTTGCACGGCGAAGCGATAGACATATTTGACATGCACGCGCTCAGTCGCGCTCTGCAAGGGGATGAGCACATCATCCACCAATCCCATGGTGATCCACGGGCCGATCATGGTTGCCCCCGTGCTCGCCAGAGTGAGGACGAAGCCCAGAGCCATGAGCGCATACCAGGGCCGTGAGAATTGGAACAAGCGAATCAACGGGCTACCCGTCGGACGCGTCGCCACGGGCTCATCCTGGTCGAAGACATCCTCTTCATCCTCTGCGGTGGGCTTCGCCTCATCAGGGCTGGGCACTGGGAGCAGGCAGCGTTGCTGTTCCTTGAATCGTCCCAGAAAAACGTCCGCCTCGCGGGTGCAGCCCGAGGTGCCACGCCAGGCGTAAGACGGCACGCCCGTCTGCATCAAATGGATGGCGATGGTTGCGCCCATCTCCTCCAGCACCAGTTCGTCGATGCTTGCCAGTGCCCACTCGTGGAAGCGCCTGTGATCATCCTTTGCTGCCTCTACATGGAGCAAGCGCCTGTCCGTCAGCACGATCAAGCCCTGATGAAAATGCAGGCTCGCATCGAGATCCGTCTGCAATCGAGCAATGATGCGCTCGCCTGTACTTAGACGCACTTCAACATCGTTGAGAAGCGTTTCAAGAGATTCGGATGGAAGGGAGCGAGCCAAAGAGGGAGTGGCGGGTGAGCGGCGCTGATTGTGAGCCGGACTTGGGGCTTGTAAAGCGGCGAGTGATCTCCGCAAGAGGCATGCCCTTACCCGCGTTATCGCGCGTTCTTGCGCCTTGATTCCCTGTCCCAGCGCGTGTGTTATCGCGACTAACGTTCTCTCCCTGCTTGTCCTCCATCGCCACTCCCGACCTTCGTTTTACCCGCGTCCACAAAGTCCTCGCGCTTCGTGGGCTTAATATTTGGTCCCGCGCCACCGTGCTGGAGTGTTGGGTCGAGTTCCCCCCCGTTGACTCTGTGGCAAGTGATTGGCGCGAGCGCTTGCTCGACTGGGTGCCAGCGCTGCAACCTTTGCTCGATGAGTTGCCTGCCCTCAGCGCACGCTCTGTGGCCAAGCTGTTGAAGCACATCACGCTGAACTTACAAAGCCGCTCAGACCTCGTGGTACGCTTCTATAAGATCGTGCCGACAAAGCAGTCCGACGTGCTGAGACTTATCATCCAGTACGATGAGGAAGCCGTCGCCCGCAGTGCTTTTGACCTCGCGCGCCAACTCATCGACGCCGCGTTGTGCGGCCTGCCCTTCGACTTCGAGACGGCCATCACCACCCTGCGCGATCATGCCGACGAGATCTGTCTAGGCCCTAGCACTCGCTCCATGGTCACGGCGGCCATCATTCGCGGCATCCCCGTGCGCCGCCTCACCGAGGGTAGCCTCGTGCAACTCGGCTGGGGCCGGAAGCAGCGCAAAATCCTCGCCGCCGCGACCAGCCAAACCAGTGCCGTCGCCGAAGACATCGTGCAGGACAAAGACCTCACGCGACGCCTGCTCCACGAGGTTGGGTTGCCTGTGCCGCGTGGCCGGCCCGTGGACTCTGTGGAGGACGCCTGGGCTGCCGCGCAGGAGATCGGCGTGCCTGTCGTCATCAAGCCCCGCGATGGCAATCAAGGCCGTGGCGTCGCGCTCAATCTCTCCAGCCAAGAGCAAGTTACCGCCGCCTATCATGCGGCGCTGGAGGAGAGCGATAGCATCATCGTCGAGCAGTTCGCGGAAGGGGAAGACTACCGCCTTCTCGTGATCGGCAGAGAGTTCGTCGCCGCCAGTCGCCGAATGCCTGCGCACGTCATCGGCGATGGGGAGCGCAGCATCACTGCGCTCGTCGCCATCGTGAATGGCGACCCGCGCCGCGCTGCCGATCACGCTGCCGCTTTGAGTCGCATCAAGATCGACACCATCGCCCTCGCCGTGCTCGCCGAGCAAGGCTGCACGCCTGATACCATCTTGGAAAAAGACCGCCTCGTGCTCATCCGCCGCAATGCCAATCTAAGCACTGGCGGCACGGCGGTGGACATCACTGACGAAGTCCATCCCACCATCAAAGAAGCCGCCATCGAAGCCGCCCAAGCCGTCGGCCTCGACATCTGTGGCATCGACCTCATGGCCATCGACATCACCCAGCCGCTCAGCGAGCGCAACGGTGTCATCATCGAGCTGAATGCTCGCCCCGGCTTGCGAATGCACCTGTATCCCAGCGCGGGTAAATCGCGCGACGTCGGTGCTGCCGTCATCCAGACCATGTTCCCAGCCGGCGACAATGGCCGCATCCCCCTCGTCGCCGTCACCGGCGTCAATGGCAAGACCACCACCACGCGCTTCATCGCCCATCTGCTCTCGCAAAACGGCTGGTGTGTCGGCATGACCAGCACCGATGGCGTCAGCGTCGGTGGGCGCATGTTGGACACTGGCGATTGCAGCGGCCCCAAGAGCGCTCGCAGCGTCCTCGCCTATCCTTTAACCGACGCCGCCGTGCTAGAAGTCGCCCGTGGCGGCATCCTGCGTGAAGGCCTCGCCTTCGATCATTGCGACGTCGCCGTCGTCACCAACATCGGCGCAGGCGACCACCTCGGCATCAACGAGATCGATACCCCCGAGCAGCTCGCTGCGGTGAAGCAGTGCATCGTCGGGGCCGTCTCCACCACAGGCAGCGCCGTTTTAAATGCCGCCGATCCGCTCGTCGTCGCCATGGCAGATACCTACCAGCGCACCACGATCTTCTTCGCGCTCGATGGTGAAAACGAAGTCATCGTGCGCCATCGCGCCGAAGGCCAGCGGGCCATCTTCGCCCGCGCAGGGCACATCATCCGCGCCACTGGCAGCGAGGAAGAGAGCTTCATGGCCTTGGCGGAAATCCCGCTCACCCACGGCGGACGCATCGGTTTCCAAGTCGAAAACACCCTCGCCGCCATCGCCGCCGCCTGGGCACTCGGTATCGACGACCATCTCATCCGCCAGGGTGCCCGCAGCTTCATTCCCGACTTTGCCCAGAACGCAGGCCGCTTCAACGTCATCGACCTCGATGGCATCACCGTCGTCGTGGACTACGGCCACAACGTCGATGCCCTGCGTGCCCTGCTCGACGCCCTCCACCATTTCCCCGCCCAGCGCCGCCTCGTGTGTTACACCTCCGCAGGAGATCGGCGCGATACCGACATCATCGAGCAGGGCAAATTATTAGCCCAGCACTTCGATGAAGCCTGGCTCTATGAAGGCGACTATGTGCGCGGACGCGAGCCCGGCGAGATCATGTCCCTCATCGCCCAAGGCCTCTGCTGCAACGCCCGCACCAAGCACATCGAGAGCATCCAAGGCCATCTCAAAGCCGTCGATCTCGCGCTCGCCTCCGCCCGCCCCGGCGACCTCATCATGATCCAAGCCGACACCGCCGACGAGACCGTTGCGCATGTGATGATGAAGCTACGCAAGTAGCGCGATTCAAGCCAATATCTGCTTCAGCACCTTGCCGCCTTCGACGCCCGAGAGACGTGCATCCAGCCCTTGGAACTTGAAGCTGAACTGCTCGTGCTGAATGCCGAGCTGATGCAGCATCGTCGCGTGCAGATCATGCACGGTGGTGATGTTTTCCTGCGCGGCATAACCCAGGTCATCGGTGCTGCCATGCACCATGCCGCCGCGAATGCCTGCACCCGTGAGCCACACGGACATAGCTTTGTTGTGATGATCGCGCCCGCTGCCGCCCTGCGACATGGGAGTGCGGCCAAACTCACCCGCCCACACGATGAGCGTCTCGTCGAGCATTCCGCGTTGCTTTAGATCGGTGATCAGCGCCATGCACGCGCAGTCGATCTCCTGTGCCTTCTGCGCGATGCCTTCCTTCACGCCGCCGTGGTGATCCCAGTCCTTGTGATAGAGCTGGATGAAGCGCGTGCCACGTTCGGCGAGACGGCGGGCGAGTAGGCAATTGCTCGCGAAGGAGCCATCGCCAGGCTGGCAGCCGTAAAGCTCCAACGTCTTCGCGCCCTCGCCACTCACGTCCATCAACTCGGGCACACTGGCCTGCATTTGGAAGGCCATCTCATACTGCGCGATGCGCGTGGTGATTTCTGGGTCGTCCACCAGCGCGTCGTGCTGCTTGTTCAGCGCATTGATCGCCGCCACATCGCTGCCCTGGCTGCCGCGCGAGATGCCCCCTGGATTGCTGAGGTAAAGGACGGGATCTCCCTTGCTGCGGAGCTGCACGCCCTGGTAGCGGCTCGGCAGGAAGCCACTGCTCCACTGCCGCGCTGCGATAGGCTGGTTTTGCCCGCCTTTCCCAAGCGAGGTGAGCACCACAAAGCCTGGCAAGTCCGCCGCCTCGCTGCCCAGACCATACGTGATCCACGAGCCCATGCTCGGGCGGCCCGCGATCTGCGAGCCCGTATTCATAAACATGTGCGCCGGGTCGTGATTGATCGCGTCGGTGGTCATCGAGCGGATCAAGCAGATGTCGTCGATCACCGAGCCAATCTGTGGGAACAGCGAGCAGATTTCGATCTGGCTCTTGCCATACTTGGCAAACGGATGCTGCGGCCCAAAGCACAGCAACTCCTTGCCCTGGAGCTGCGCGAGTTGCTGCCCCTTCGTCAAGCTCTCTGGCATCGGCTTGCCATGCATCTCGGCCAGCTTGGGCTTCGGGTCGAAGGTCTCCAAATGCGAAGGCCCGCCCGCCATCGACAGCCAGATCACGCGCTTGGCCTTCTGAGGCAACGGCAGCGGACTGATCGCACCGTGCGCCGGGGCTGCCAGCAAAGCGCTAGGTTTCAGCAGCGATGCCAAAGCCAGAGCCCCCAGCCCATGCGAAGTCTGGCCAAGGAAGGCGCGGCGAGTGTGGTAGTCGGCAACAAAGGGATTCATGGGGAATGTTTACGTGAACCCTGCGCGAATCTTCGCAGGGTTGAGCGGCTCTGCCAGCTGCCCCAAACGCCGAGCCACCTCTGGCATTCGCTCAAGCATTCTACCAACGCTCTAAAGCGCGTGATGCCTCATTGAAAAGAGACACCGAAGAGTAATTCAGAAGGTGGCTCGATGCCTCACAATGTAGGACACTGTG
>JANOAR010000035.1:0-21730 GCA_031411235.1 Verrucomicrobiota bacterium
GATGGGCTGACTCGCTGGAACGACGGTTCTACCTGGGACTCCGCCAGCACGGCCTCGCCAACGCCTTTAACCCCCGCCAACCTCATCTCCACCAACACCTCGACCCTTATGGAATACTGGGAAATCACCAAACAACGCGCCCAACAAACCCTGCCGGTATGGACGCAGTACACCCCGGCCACCAAGGTGGCTGGCCAGGGTACGGCGGAACTCAGCACGCTGATCGCCGCCTTCGAGCCGCTGGTGCAACTGCGCACCGCCGCGCAGGATGACTTCGACGCGGCCTTCCGCGCCGGGCAGGATGCCCTGCTGCGGATGAAAATCCTGGGCACCCGGGTGCCCGCCATCATCGAGGGCCACCTGGATGAAAACGTGGGCATCATCAAGGACGTGGACGACCTCTACACAACGAACCCGCGCACCGAGAGCGGCATCCTGAAGCGCTTGCGCGAGCTGCTGCCGGTGTGGGAGCGGGCCAATACGGCGCTGGCGGCGATGACGCCTGCGCAGCCCGCCATCACCCGCAGCGTGGGCGGCGTGGCCTACACCGCCGCGCTGGCGAAGGCCCTGCTGGATGGCTACACCGCCGTGGTGAATACCCTTTCCACCAAGGCGGAAGCGCTGGATGTGAAACGCACCGCGCTGCGGGCGCATGACCGCACGGTGGATCAACTGAACAAGCGCTGGTATAAAATTGTGAAAGCCCAGAGCGACCCCGGCAGCGACCTGTACGAGGCGCTCGGCGGCATCACCACGGAGCCGAGCACGCCCGCGCCGGATACCATTGAGATCGACACCATCACCCAAGGCGGCGAGAGCGGCCTGCAAGTGCTGGTGGCCTACCACCCCGGCGGCGGTGCCCACGCGACGACGAAGGTGATCAAATGGCAGATCATCGGCCAGGACGATGGCTTCAACCACAGCGCCCCGCTGGACGCGAGCGGCAACGCGCTGGGGCCGTTCATCAAGGATCAGGTGGTGAAGATCATCACCGAGGTGAGCAACTCGTCCGGCACGCGTACGACCGCGCCGAGGACGATCACGATTGGCGAGCCGGTGGTGTGAGGACGGCTGCCATGAATGACCCACGACTGAAACGCCTGCTGGAAGCACTCTCGCGCTTCGCGGAGCGGTTGTCGTGGCTGCGGCCCTTCCAGGGGGCGGAGGAGCCTGAGTCCGTGGAGAATGTGCGGGCCATTCTGGACGAGTGGGCGCTGCTGGAGCCGCAACTGGAACTGCTTGAGGCGGTGGTGGGCAGGGAACAACTGGCTCCCGTGCTAGTACGGGTGGCCAAGCTGCGCGCCCAGGTGCGCATGGCCTTCCTGCTGGTGGTGTGGAAGCTGCTCTATGTGACCGAGTTGCACTGGACGAACGAGATGCTGATGCGGGTGCCCGCGCTGCTGGCGAAACTGCCGCCTGCCGAAGCAGCCCCCCCCGAAATCGCCGACGCCCTGCGCAAGCTGGGTGGAACGTTCAAGGAGTGGCCAGACCCGGAGCGGATGTTCCGCGAGTCCATGCAGGCTGCCGACAACTGTGAGCCGGTGATGAAGGCGTTGCACCAACAACTACTCAAGGAGTGGCCGGAGGAATGGACGCCCGCGATGCAAACGCGGCTAGAGCGGCTGGATCCGCCGGACATCCAGGCATGGCGCGAGGAACTGCGCCGCGCGGCTGCCGCGCTGTAGCCACAGGCCGCCCCGCGTGGCACTAGGCGTATGCTTCGCCGCACTTGCTTGCCGCGCATCGTCGCCTAGCCTCCCGCCCCCCATCAAACCCATGCGCGGCTCCCCACCCCTTCAACTTGCCCTCGTCCTCATCGGCTTCCTGCTGCTGGGCATCCCGCTCGTGGCCCTGACTTCGGGGCGAGAAACCAAGCCAACGCCAGCAACAGCGATGACCCGCAGCACCCGCGTGCCCACCCAGGTGCGGCTGCGCTGGGCGCATCGGCCCACCACGCTGAGCCTGCTGCTGAATGGCAAGCCACTGCTGCCTGCGCTCGACCTCGCCTTGCCCATGATCGAGGGGCAGGCTGAGCTGTTGCTGCCCAAGGAAGGCATCGAGATCGCGCTGAAAGCCGAGTGGCCCGCAGGCACTCCCGACACGGCCGTGACCCTGGAGCTGGAGCCCGATGAGCGCGACGCGCAGACGCACACCCGCTGGAGCAGCGCGAGCAAGCTAGAGGAAATCATCCCCTTCCAATGGAAATGAAAACGCCCGCTCCTGCTAAAACAAAGGCCGCTGAGCATGGCCACGTACATGGGCCGGACTGCGACCACGAGCACGACCACGTCTGCTGGGGTGGGGGCCATGAGCACGGTCATCAACATCGGCTAGAGGTCACGGGACTGGCGGTGAGTTACCGCGAAGTGCTGGCGCTCGAAGGCATCGACTTCTCCAGCGAGTGTGGCCGCAGTCTCGCCCTCATCGGCCCCAATGGCGCAGGCAAGAGCACGCTATTAAAATCCCTCGCTGGCCTTATCAAACCCGACCACGGAGTCATCCGCTGGCGCGGCAAACCCCTCACCAAAAGCAGCCACGAAATCGCCTACCTGCCGCAGCGTGGCGACATCGACTGGAACTTCCCCATCACCGTGCGCGGCCTCGTGGAGATGGGCCGCTACCCCAATCTCGGCTGGTGGAAAAACTACCGCAAACACGACGCCGAAATCGTCGAGCGCGCCCTCGCAGCCATGAAGCTGCAAGACCTTCAGCATCGCCAAATCAGCGCCCTCTCCGGTGGCCAGCAACAGCGCACCTTCATCGCCCGCGCCCTCGCCCAGGAGGCGCATGTGCTGCTCCTCGACGAGCCTTTCACCGGCCTGGATCGCCCCGCGCAAGAGGGCCTGGAACAGCTCTTCCACGACCTCACACGCGAGGGCCGACTGCTCATCGCCAGCCACCATGATTTAAAAACCGTAGATCGCATCTTCGACGATGTGCTGCTCATCAAACGCCAGCAAATCGCCTGCGGCACCGTGGCCACCGTCTTCGCCAGCAATGCCGTTGCGCAAGCGTATGGCGAGGGCTAACGGGCACGACATGCCACAGATTTTCATCCGCCTCGTCGGGCTTGCGCTGCTATTCGTTTCGCTCACCGCGACGGCCTCCGATGGCCTCGCGGGCAAGGTCTTCTGCGGCTACCAGGGCTGGTTCCGCTGCGAGGGCGATGGCAGCCGTACGGGCTGGAGCCACTACGCAGCGGGCGGCAAGAAATTTGAGCCCGGCCATGCCCACATCGAGATGTGGCCCGACATGAGCGAACTCGGCGCGGACGAACGCTTCGCCACGCCTTTCCGCTTCGCCGATGGCAAGCCTGCCGAGGTCTTCAGCTCGGTGAACAAGGCCACGGTGATGAGGCATTTTGAATGGATGCGCGACTATGCCATCGACGGCGTTTTTGTGCAGCGCTTCGCCACCGTCACTCGGGATAAACGCTTCCGCACAGCGATGGATCAGGTGCTGGGGAATTGCGCAGCCGCAGCCCAGGCGACAGGTCGCCAATGGTCGCTGATGTATGATCTCAGCGGCATCAAAGCAGGCGAGACGCACCTCGTCATCGAAGACTGGAAGCGCCTCATCAACGAGCATCGTGTGGCTCGTGATGGCAGCGATGCAGCCTATTTGAAGCATCGCCAAAAACCGCTCATCGCCCTCTGGGGGCTGGGCTTCAACGACCGCGCCCCGATGCTCGATGAATGGGCCGCGCTGCTCGCCTTCTTCCGCAGCGATGCGCAGTATGGCGGCTACGCCATCATGATCGGCGTGCCCTACCACTGGCGCACACTCCACCGCGACAGCATCGCCGATGGCAGACTGCATCAACTCATCGCCCAGTGCGATGTCGTCAGCCCCTGGGCCGTGGGCCGCCTCGCCACACCGCAGGATGCGGCGAATCGCGTGGACTCAGTTTTGAAACCCGACATCACTTGGTGCAACGAGCATCGGCTCGACTATCTGCCCGTGATTTTCCCTGGCTTCAGTTGGAGCAACCTCTCCAAATCGCGCGGCGTGGAAGCCAAGTTCGATGCGATCCCGCGCCGTGGTGGTGAGTTCCTCTGGAGCCAGGCCCTTGCCGCCAAGAAAGCCGGAGCCAAAGGCTTGTACGTGGCGATGTTCGACGAAATGGATGAAGGCACCGCCATCTTCAAAACCAGCCAGCAGCCGCCCATCGGCGAGAGCAAGTTCCTCACGGAGCCCAGCCTGCCCAGCGATCATTACCTGTGGCTCACAGGCATACTCGGAAAAATGATGCGCGGTGAGTTACCCGCATCGGAGACACTGCCTGCGCGAAAGTAGCTCCCACCATCAACCACCAACGATTCACCATCAACTATCCCCATGCTTTCCCCCACTCGTATCGAAGCCATCGGCCCTGAAATCGCCATCGTCTGGAGCGACGGCAGCGAAGACTACTTCCCCATGGAGCGCCTGCGCGCCTGGTCGCCCAGCGCCGAAAACACCGGCGAGCGCGACCTGCTAGGCCGCCAGTTCGGTGGCACCGACCAGAAGACTTTTCCAGGCGTCACCGTGAAGGCTTGGCACATCATCGGCGGCTATGCGGTTCAGTTCGATTTCAGCGATGGGCACAGCACAGGCATCTTCAGCTACGAGTACCTGAAGCGACTCGGCGACTACGTGCCGTAACACGGCGCGGAAGGAAAAGCTCGTCGCTGCGTATTGGATGGCCTCCAATCATGAATACCACCACCACCCGCCGAGACTTCATCCAACGAACCGCTGCGCTGAGCACCGGTGTCTTCTACATCGCGAAAACGTCTTGGGCACAGAAGAGCCCAGGCGAGACCGTCAACGTCGCTGTCATCGGGTTTAATGGCCGTGGCGGATCACACATCAGCGGCTTCAAAGGCTTGGCCAAAGAAGGCGTACGTGTGGCAGCGCTGTGCGATGTGGACAGCAAAGTGCTCGAGCGTGGCCTCGGTGCGCTGGACAAAGACAAGATCAAAGCCCAAGGCTATACCGACCTGCGCAAGCTACTGGAGAACAAAGACATCGACGCCGTCAGCATCGCCACGCCGAACCACTGGCACGCACTGGCAACCATCTGGGCCGTGCAAGCGGGCAAAGATGTCTATGTAGAAAAGCCCGTCTCGCACAACGTCTGGGAAGGACGGCAGATGGTCAAAGCCGCACGTAAGTACGGCAAAATCGTGCAGACCGGCACGCAGAGCCGCAGCAGCCGCGAAGGCATTTTTGAAGCCGTGAAATGGGTGCAGGCAGGCAACCTCGGCAAGGTGCTGCTGTCGCGTGGCTTGTGCTACAAACGCCGCCCGAGCATCGGCAAAACTGAGGGCAAACTGCCCATCCCTGACAGTGTTGATTTCGACCTGTGGTGCGGCCCCGCGCCGAAGAATGATCTGCTGCGCAAGAAGCTGCACTATGACTGGCACTGGCAGTGGGATTACGGCAACGGCGACCTGGGCAACCAAGGCATTCATCAGATGGACATCGCCCGCTGGTTCCTCGGCGAGATGGCGCTATCGCCACGCGTCTGGAGCGTGGGAGGTCGCATGGGTTACGAGGACGATGGCCAGACGGGCAACACGCAAATCGTGTATCACGACTATGAAAAGGCTCCGCTCCTCTTTGAAGTGCGCGGCTTGCCCTCGGCCAAGGACAGTAAGGACATGGATAAATTCAAAGGCGCAGGCGTCGGTGTCATCGTCGAGTGCGAAGGCGGCTACGTCGTCGTGCCGAACTACGCTTCCGCCATCGCCTACGACAAGAATGGGCAAAAGCTCAAAGAGTGGAAAGGCAATGAAGACCACTTTGGCAACTTCATCGCGGCCTGCCGCACGCGAAATAAGGATGATCTTAATGCCGACATCCTCGAAGGCCATCTCTCCAGCGCCCTCTGCCACACAGGCAATATATCCTATCGCCTCGGCCAAAAGAAGGCTCCCGGCGAGATCCTCGAAGCGATCAAAGCCGACCGCTTTGCCGAAGACAGCTTTGGCCGCATGAAGGAGCATCTCGCCAAGAACGACGTGGATATAGCCAAAGACCAACTCACGCTCGGCCCCGTGCTAAAGTTTGACCCCGAGACCGAGCGCTTCGTCGATAATGACGCCGCCAACGCCATGGCGAAACCCAAGTACCGCGAGCCCTACATCGTGCCAGAAATCGTCTGAGCAGCTCGGCAGTCGCTTCACCAAACCCCTAGCTTGGCGAGTTGTCTCGATGCCTCGCCGGCCCAGTCGCGATTCGCTGCTGGGCTGGCTGGGCTGGGGTGCAGGATGCGCCCTATCTTCATCGCGGGGAAGGCCGCTTGAAGCTTCAGCGCTTGAGCCTCGGCGAAGCCTCCCACACCAATCAACCACTCGGGCTGCATCGCGCTGACGACGCTGTGCAAGTGCCGATCACAAGCAGCAGTGAGCGGGGCTGACTCATGCGTTGGGAGTTTATCGGGGGTGAAGTTTTTGCCACTCTCCTCCATAAAAACCAAGGGACAATAATTCGCCACGAAGTGCTCGCGGAAGAAGTGCTCTGCGCTGTCAAACCGCTGCGCAAAGAGCCCCCACAGTCGCCGCCCACTGACCTCCGACTGCGTGCAATCAAAGCCGATGATGGGCCGCTTTTTGTGCTCCAGCGCAGGCTTGCTCACCGGTTCGCAGATGCCCATCCAATCGCGCACCGACGCAATCTCGCCAAACGGCACCCCGGTCTGCGCCATACCCCACGGCCCCGGATTCATGCCAAGAAAAATCACCCGCCGCGAGCCCATGCCATAACGCTGCAAATACGCCGAGTGCGGTGCCCAGGCATAGTCGAGCGGGTCGTAAATATGGGTGATGGGCGCAGCGAATCGCAGTGGCCGAAGGGATTCACGAAGTGTCTGGGCAGCAGCAATGAGAGGCATCGGAAATGAGGAATTGAGAATGAGGAATGAGGAATGAGGAATGAACGATGTGTCGCTAACCTATCTTAGCCGCGTGGTAGTCCGCATCATGCATGGCATGATTAAAAGCCACCAAGCCTACAGCCTCGGCCTCCCACTCGTTGCCTGCATCCGTTTTGTTCGGCGTTGGTTGGTTTGAAGTGCATTAGTCGAAAATGAGTTCCTTGAAGCAGACTGGAAGGTACTGGCCGTGAATGGGCACCTCTGCGTATCCGAATGAGCCAAGGCCCCCTCCGGATTTATGGTCGAAGCCGGTGGCCGTCTTCCACACAGCACAATCGTCAATATAGAGCGTCCGCCATCCTTCGGCTGTTGGTGGGCCTGGTTTGAGATGGAAGTAACTGAACGCTCGAGTTTCGGTCGCAGTCTTCTTTCCGAGTGCGTCGATCTGGTCCGCTTGAATGTATTGAAACTTGGTTCGAGCTAGTTTCGCGGGCAATTCGTCGGGGCGAAGCCCCTCAGCGAAGATGTAAATGGTGGTGTCGAGAAAGCGCTCGCCTCCAGGTCGTTGATATCGGTCCACAAAGAACGCAGAATACATTTTCATGACGAAATCTGAGAGTGACGGTGGTTTCCCAGCCGTGCTCTTGGCGGTTGGCTGTGTTCCCACAGTGGTCGGTGGTGCAGCGTCACATACGATGCAGGCGCAGAAGAGCAACAATGTGAGTGGATTACGCATAGCTAGACGCCGAACATATTACTCAGCCACACGCGGCGTGTTGAATATCACTCCCAGGGAGTGCAAAACCGAGAAATTTGTTACATAACACGAGCTGGGCGGACTTTTCCAACAGGGGAGCGGGATGGCAGCGAGGGGGATCTCCTCACGCGATCACCTTCAGTGTCTTTGCCCCATCATCCAGGAGCTGCCAGAAGTTTTTCGACTTCGCTAGTTGCTCGTCTTCGCCTGTGGCGAGGTTGGTGCGGAAGAGGAAATCCTTTAGGCTGTTGCCATGCAGCACGCGTAGGACGCGGACGTCGCCGTCTTCGATGGCGAAGTAGATGCGATACTCCAGGGCACGGCAGCGATAGATGCGGCTGTCACCGCGTTCGAGGATGCCAAAGCGCTTGGCGAGGGCTTTGGTATCGAGATCCGCAGGCTGTATATTCATCGCCTCCAAGAGCTGGAATTGCACTTGAGTAGGGAGCCTCGACAACTCGGCGGCACTGATTTCATTGAAAACGATCTGCATGAAGTCGCGACCCTAGCCGGGAGCGGGTAATGGCGCAAGGAGCCAAGCAATGGCTGATTTATTCCTATACAGCATCGAGCGCCACGTAGGCGGACTCGTGCAACTCGGGCTTTTTGTTGGCAAATAAAATGCGGTACCACTCTCGCCCGCAGCCAATGACGATGATCGTCACGAAGCATACGAACAAGCCAGCGACACCGACATCGAGGTGCTGGTTGAAGAGCTTGGCCTTCCACACCGCCATCTGTGCCTCACTGCCGCCAGCGGCAATCTGTGTCTGCAAGGCAGCCGCTTGGGCGAGGAAGCCCCACTTCGCAGCGAAGATGAGCTGGTAGCCTGCGGTTAATGTGACGCTGAAGAGGTAGGCCATTGGGATGGCAGTCGTCCAGGCGTAACGAGCGCGGCCCATTTTGATAAGCACCGTCGTGCCGAGTGCGAAGGCGATCACTGCGAGCAACTGATTGGCTAGGCCAAACAGCGGCCACAGGCTCTTGATGCCGCCATTCTCATCGACCACGCCTTGATACAAAAACCAGCCCCAACCACAGACGAACAACGCACTCGCGAGCACGTTGCCCAGCGTGGAACTGGTGTTGCCGAGCGGCTTCCAGATTTGCCCGAGGAGGTCTTGCAGAATGAAGCGCCCCACGCGTGTGCCTGCGTCGAGCGTGGTGAGAATAAACAGCGCCTCGAACATGATCGCGAAGTGATACCACAGGCTCATCATGCCCTCGCCAGGGAAGACTTGGGTGAACATCGTCGCCATGCTCACGGCGAAGGTCGGCGCACCGCCCGCCCGGCCAAACATGGTCTTCTCGCCCAGCTCGGTGGCCAGCGTCGCCATGCTCGCTTCGGTGACGGGGAAGCCTGCGGCAGTGACCTTGGCCACGACGGCGGCGGGCTCGGAGCCCTTGGCGCTGTTGATGGCGAAGTACTGCCCAGGCTCCAGCGAGCAAGCGCAGATGAGGGCCATCAGAGCGACGAGCATCTCGGTGATCATCGCGCCATAACCGACCGAGCGGATTGTCCTTTCATTATCCAGCAGCTTCGGCGTCGTGCCCGAGGAGATGAGCGAGTGAAAGCCAGAGACCGCACCGCAGGCGATCGTGATGCAGACAAAGGGAAACACCGGGCCAGGAATAATGAGCCCACCCCCGTGGATGAAGCTGGTGAGCGCTGGCATCTTCAAAATCGGCGCGACCCAGATAACCACGAGGCCGAGCAGCCCCACGGTGCCGAGTTTCATGAAGGTGCTCAAGTAATCACGCGGCGCGAGCAGCAGCCACACGGGCAGAACCGACGCGGCGAAACCATAGATCATGATGCTCCACGCGAGCTGTCTGCCATTGAGTGTCAGCGCGTCAGCCCAGCCCCATTCCTCAAGGTATTTCCCCGCATATACGGAGGCCAGCAGACCGACGACGCCGACCACGCTCACGGTCAGCACACTCGTCGAAGTATAACGCAGTGCAGTGCCCATGATGATCGCCAGCGGGATCGTCGCCGCGATGGTGAAGAGGCCCCAAGGGCTCTCGGCCAGCGCATTCACCACCACCAGCCCGAGCACAGCGAGCAGGATCGTCATGATCGCCAGCAGAGAAATCATGGCGACTAGGCCGATGAAGGGACTGACCTCTTCTTTTAACATCTGGCCCAGGCTTTTGCCATCGCGCCGCATCGAAGCGAACAGGATGACTGCATCATGCACACCGCCGCCGAGCGTCGCTCCGATGAGGATCCACAGCATCCCCGGCAAGTAGCCGAACTGCGCAGCCAGCACTGGCCCCACCAGCGGCCCAGGCCCCGCGATGGCGGCGAAGTGATGGCCAAAGACCACCCATTTATTCGTGGGCACGAAGTCTTTTCCATCCGCCTTGGTCACCGCTGGCGGTGCCCGGCGATCATCAAGCACCAGCACTTTGGCCATGAGCCAGGCGCTGTAAAAACGGTAGCTGATGGCGAAGGCACAGGCTCCCGCGACGACCAGCCAGAGGGCATTGATAGGCTCGCCGCGCACAAAGGCAGCATAACCAACCGAGGAGGCACCGAGCGCCGCAATGGCGATCCACATGAGAAGACGAAGAAGCTTGGGCATAAAGAAGGGCGCGATTGTAGGAAGTCACCTGCGCACTGGCAATGCGGAATGTCGCGAAACGCGGGTTCGCCAGGGCGAACGCACTAACGAGTGCTTGCTCGTTGGAATACAGCGCTGCCGCGCCGTAGAGAGAATGAGCAGCAAAGTAGGTAGCGTGCTTCAAGTGCTCACTTGCTGGGTGAAGACGAATAGAGTCCTTGAGCTTCGTAAAGCCTCGCTCCTCTGGCTCGCCATTCTCTCCTACCGATACTCAAACGGCAAGGCCAGCGGTACATACTTGCGCTGCGGGCCGCCCGTGGGCAGGGGCGCGAGGCGCTCGGTCGTCCAGGGTTTGCCGGAGTCTGTGACGGGATACACGGTGGCGCATAATACACCGGGCTGGGCGGCGAGGTCGTAGCGAAACAGAGCCTCTCTGCCGGTGATGATGGCCCAGGGGAAGGGCACATTTTTTCGCGCATGAGGGGCCAGTCGCAGGGGTGTTGGCCCGGTGAGTGCGGTGCTGCTCTGAGTGAGGGTAATGTCGATGGAGCGGTCGGTTTCATTGACGATTTCCAGTGAGTGGGGCTGCCCTGGTGATCCCGAAACCATGAGGCGTCCGCCGCACTCGGCACCGCGCATCCAGTGGCCACGAGGGTCTTTGATGCCGATGGAGACAGCGCCATTGGCGACGCGACGCAGGCCTCGGTAGGCAATGGCGGGATCGTCGGCGGTGCTCAGAAGTTCGGGCCATTGCGCGGGCGAGGTGCAGAAGAGGAAGACCTTGGCCACGGGCATGATTTGGCCATAGGCGGTGCCTTTTTCCTGGGAGATAGGCGGCGCAGCGGGCTTCAAGTGGCCGCAGGCGGTGAGGGTGAGTAGGGCGGTGAGTGTTGCTAGCAGCCCTATCGGGCGTTCCATGAGATCCATGGATCAAGCTACGGTGGAGAAGGCCTCAACCTTTTCAAAAGAACCCAGGGGGACTTCGAGCGAACGCAGCCGGAACTCGACTCGGGTGAGCGCCCCGGAACTGAGATCGACGCGGTTGGAAGTGCAGCCGAGGATGCGGCCTACGGTCTGGGCTTCGATCTCTAGGATCACGGGGAAACGCCGGGCGATGTCGCTGACAGGGCTGTGATACTCGACGAGGCGAAGGCCTTTGTGGGCATCAAATTCGCACATCGACATGTAGCCTTCGACGGAGCGCAGGCGGGAGAGCGACTGAGCGCGTTCGAGCAAGTTTTGGCCGCGCAGGAACTCACCATAGCGGGTGGCTTTTTTCAAAAAATGCGAGCGCAGCAAGCGCTCGACGGCGAGGTCGCCATACACGGAAGCGGCGGCTTCCAAGATGTCGATGGAGAGATCGCTGCCTCCACGGGGGAAGAGTTGGTCGAGCTTCTGCGTCAAGCGATAGACTTTTTCTGGCCGTCCGCCTGCGTCTTTGGGCCGCCGCACAGTGTCGAGGTAGCCACGTTCTTCGAGGAAGACGCAGTGCTGCTTCACGCCCATGTAGCTCATCCGCAACGCCCCAGAAAGCTCGTTCACCGCCATGCCGCTGTGCTTTTTCAGGAGCAGGATGATCTCCATCACATGGGGGCGGGCGATGTCTTTGAGGATGTTGGTGAACATAGGAGACGGTGGGTGGGGCTGAATATTGCGAGGCGAAAACGAACCGTGTCCTACCATCATTCATAACTCCTAGTTTTTGTCGAGTGCCAACTTTTGTATCACCGATTGACTCACGCTCGTATGAGTGGTTATCCTCCGCTCCCAAGTCCCTCCATGACACGCCCTGATTCTTTGCCCGAGAAGGCATTCCGCTCCTACGCCCCTGGCTTTTGGGAAGGCCGAAACGTCCAGCCTGCTGACTGGAATAGCCATGTTTGGCAGTTGAAAAATCGTGTCACGAGCCTCGCCCAGCTTGAGGAGCACCTCATCCTTTCCGATGAGGAACGCGCAGGTGTGCTGCTTTCGGGCAAAAAACTGGCGATGGCGATCACCCCGCACTATTTCAATCTGATCGAAGCTGCCGATCCCGATTGCCCGATCCGCCGCCAAGTCATCCCGCGCATCGAAGAGACCTGGGACGATCCCGATGAGATGAGCGACCCCTGCGGTGAGGACTCGCATATGCCTGTGCCGGGCCTCGTGCATCGCTACCCGGATCGGGTGCTGTTCCTCGTGACCGACCGCTGCGCGAGCTACTGCCGCTACTGCACGCGCAGCCGCGTCGTCTCGGGTGTGGGCGAGCAGCATTTGGATACGGAGTTCGAGGCGGCGTTCCGTTATTTGGAAAAGCATACCGAGATCCGCGACGTGCTGCTCTCGGGCGGCGATGCGCTGCTGCTCTCCGATGCCAAGCTGGAGAGCATCCTGAAACGTATCCGCGCGATCCCGCACATTGAGTTCCTCCGCATCGGTAGCCGCGTGCCGATCTTCCTGCCGCAGCGTATCACGCCTGCGTTGTGCCAGATGCTGCAAAAGTACCATCCGCTGTGGATCAGCATCCATGCGAACCATCCCCGCGAGCTGACCACCGAGGTGCGCGAGGGACTGGAGCGCATGGCGAATCACGGCATCCCGCTAGGCAACCAAAGTGTGCTGCTGCGCGGCGTGAACGATGATGCCGACGTGATGAAGTCGCTCGTCCACAAGCTGCTCATGTGCCGCGTGCGCCCGTATTACCTCTACCAGTGCGACCTCATCAGCGGCTCATCGCATCTGCGTGTGCCTGTGAGCAAGGGCATCGAAATCATCGAGTCGCTGCGTGGCCATACCACGGGTTATGCCGTGCCGCAGTTCGTCATCGACGCGCCGGGTGGCGGTGGGAAAGTGCCGATCAACCCCGACTACGTCCTGCATCGCGATGAAGAACGCACGGTGATCCGCAACTACGAGGGGCAGACGTTCGAGTACCCTGAGCCTGCGATGGCGATGCGGTAAGTAGGCTCACGGCTAACACTACTTCGTGTGAAACTCTTTGCTGCTCACCAGCGCAAGGATGAACTCGCGGATGGCGAGGTCTTTCTTGTGCGTCTGCTTTAACAGATCAGCGAGCAGCGGCGCGTCGCTGAAGCCACACGGCCTGCCGAGTGCATACTCGATGAGTGCGGTGCTGAAGCCACGCGCAAAGGCATCGGACTTCGAGGCGATGATGTCGCGCAGGCCCGAGTAGTCTTTGAAAGCGGGGCCTTTGTGCAGAGTGGAGGCGGGGTCGATCGTCCAAGTTTTCTTGGTCTTGGGATCAGGCTTTCCGCTAGCGTCGATGGCCTGATAGCTGTCTTCGGTGCGCCATTGGCCGACGGCGTCGAAGTTCTCCAGGCCAAAGCCGATAGGGTCGATCTTGCGGTGGCAACTCGCGCATTGTGCGTCTTCCTGGTGTGCCTGCATACGCTCGCGGGTGGTGAGCACCTTCCCAGCGAGGCGGGTGATCGCTGGGACATTCGCGGGTGCGGGTGGCGGCGGGTCGTCGAGAAGCTTGCGCAGTACCCAGGCACCGCGTTCGACTGGGCTGGTGTGCTCGCCATTGCCGCCCATGAATTGAATGGCTGCCATGCCGAGCAACCCGCCGCGCGGCGAGTCTTTGGGCAGGGCGACTTTTTGGAAGGCATCGCCCTTCACGCCTGCGATGCCGTAGTAGTTCGCGAGCACGCTATTGATGACCCCATAGTCGGCTTTCAGCAGGTCGCTCAGGCTGGCATTCTGCCGCAGGAGATAGGTGATGGTTTCATAGATTTCATTCTTCGCCGCCAGCTTGGTGCTTTCGTCGAAGCGGGGATAGAGCGCCAGATTGACCTTGAAGAAATCAAGCCGATCCAACCCCAGCCATTGCTGGGTGAACGGGATAAGGAATCCTTCGGAGCGCGGATCGTCGAGCAGCCGAGTCGTCTGCGCCGCGAGCACCTCGGGCTTCATCAATTCACCGCGCTTGGCGAGATCGCGCAGCATCGCATCTGGCGGGGCGCTCCAGAGGAAATACGAGAGTCGTGTGGCGAGTTCCGCATTCGTCAGCGGCCTGTGTTTTTGCTCTGCGGCAGGCTCGGCGAGGTAGAGGAACATGGGTGAGGACAGCACGATCGACAGCGTCTCCTTCAGTGCCACGTTGGGCTTGTCGCCTGCTTTGCTGCGCACGTCATAGAGGCGGAGCAAGCGGTCAATGAAGTGTGTCGGTGGCGGAATGCCGCGAAAGGCCTCCACAGCGAACCGCTCCAGTGCGGCCCGCAGTTCAGGCGTCGCCGGGGCAGGGGATTTGTCATCGAGTGGAATGCCCAGGGCCGCGATGCCGGGGGGCTTGGGCTTGGCCGCGTCTGGCTTGCGTTCGACTTCCATCCAGTCCACCCACAGCGCGACCTCGGGGCCGATGCCGTTGCGTTTCACAGCCTCGCTACGCTTGCGACCGCCTTCTTCGTTGGTGTCCCAACTGCCCTTTTCGCGAATGTACAGCGTGCGATTGGCGCGTTCCATGTTGCCTCGGGTCATCGTTAGCGGAATCTCGATCACCTGCGGAGCGTCCATGGTGCCAGTGACTTCATGTGTGCTCAAGATTTGCCCACTGCGGGCATCAATGCCGAACTCCAAGAAGCGGCGTTCGGGTGCGGCATCCTGAGTCGCCGCCAAACGAATGCGCACCACATACTCGCCCACGGGCCAGCCGAAGGGCACGAGGAAATCTATGTAGTTCACATTCAACTCGGCTGGGTGTCGCGTCTGTGTTCCAAGGTACGCGCCCTTATCCACTGCGGGCTGCCGGAGATAATACTGGTGATAGGTCAGCCACCCAGCGCCCAGCGAATCGTTGGCCAAATCGGCATCGTTCTCCCCGTGCTTGTCGAAGCCAAAGGATCTCGGCGAAGGCGCTCCAGGGATCTTTTCCCATGAGCGCCGGAAGATCGAGTCGTTCTTCGATGCCTTTCTGATTGTGGCCACGATGTCCGCGTTCTCAGGCTTCGCTGCGGCTGCTTCCACGGCCTTGATCCACTGCTGCGCCCGCTCCTTCGCATCAATTTGATGGGCGACAAACTTGGCAACGATGGGCGTCGAAATCTCCCCTTCGTAATGAACCTTCTTCTCGATGGCCGCCGCCGCTTGCCGCTCAAAGGCCTCATCCAGCGCCTCGCGTCCCAGCGCTTGGTATTGCTCGAACTGGTTGCCCGACATGAAGAGGTTCGACCCCATGGTATCGAAGCCACCCGTGCCTGTGTCCGACGGCAGCTCGCTGACATTGACCTCCACCCCAAACAGCTCGCGCAGTGTATTCCGATACTCGCGCCGGTTCAGCCTCCGCATGGTGATGACGCCATGCTGATCGCCAAGACTGCGCCGCGCCGCGACCATTGCGTTCGCCAGATCATCGAGAAAATTAGCCTTCGCCGCGCTGTCAGGTTGCTTCTCATCCTCCGGCGGCATCTCGCCCGAGTTCAGTTGATCGAGCACCTTCTGCCAGCGCTCTGCCGATACAATATCCGTGATGGCAAACGGCAGATCATCCACGCGGAATTTCCCCTTCTGCTTCTCCGCATCATGGCACTTCGCGCAGTTCTCTTGCAGCAGCGTCTTGTGCTGTGGAGCCATGACGGCACGAGGCTCATCGGCGGCGTGGGCAAGAGGGTGCGTGAGCAGCAAGGCTGCCAAGGGAGCGAAGGCGTGCTTGATACGAATCATGGTCAAAAGGCGTGATAGCAGAGAGGTATAAGGGGCAAGGTTCAAGGGATAAGAGGAGTGGCTTTGCGCTTGAATCCAAAACCACAGCCCTTCTACGAAGAGCACACCCGAAGGCACTACCCTTATCCCTTGAACCTTGTCCCTTATACCTCCGATAGCTAATGGCGAAGACACCGCTTAATTCACCTGTGCCTGCTGAGACGGGCTCACGGGCATGAAGTGCTCAATGTAGCCGATCATCATTTCGTCCGTGGTTTGTGGTCCCCAGCGGACGGTCTTCGTGGGGTCGGGGTTGGCAGCGTTGCCAGCACTGTTGTCGAAGATCGCGCTGATGCGCAAGGTGCTGCCACGACGCAGGATACGAGGCTGGGCGAGATCGTAGCGGAGCTGCCAGTTGAAGTCGTAATGGGGCAGATCCAGCAGGGTCTCGTAACTGCCATCGGCGCGTTCCACCTCATATTTAAAGGCCTTCCCACGCACATGCATGTGCGCCATGAAGGCCATGATGTTCATGTCGAAGGGCACGGTCTGGCTCAGCACTTCGCTGTGGTTGGCCTCGCCCGGTGGGATGTTTAAACGGTGCTTGGGCACACCCGTGGTCACGACTTGATACTGCGGTGTCTGGGCGGCGAAAATGATGCCCATGCGCAACTGAT
This sequence comes from Verrucomicrobiota bacterium, assembly GCA_031411235.1. Classification (GTDB taxonomy): domain Bacteria; phylum Verrucomicrobiota; class Verrucomicrobiia; order Verrucomicrobiales; family Verrucomicrobiaceae; genus JANOAR01. The sequence goes on from JANOAR010000035.1 coordinate 16,498, forward strand.
CCTGCGTGGCTTTGCCATTCGGCGTGTAGTGGATTTGGAAACTGAAGACGCCGCCTGCGGGCAGTTTTTTAGCGAAGCCTGGGGGATAGATTTGCTTGGAATTCCCCGGCACGTAGGCCGCCCAATAGCCGCTGCTGCCTTCCTCTTCATTGTCGGCGCGTTTCGTTTTTTCGCCCTTTTTTCTGAGGCTGACAATGACGTGATGCACGACGGCGCGGTCGGTGGGGATGATCTCGTAGCCTTGCACCCACTTGCCTTCGGTGAGGGTGGTCTCGGCGGTGATGACTTGGTAGGGCATGGTGCCCTCGGCCTGGATCGACACGGGGCGCGGCAGTTGCACGATCATGTCGGGCTTGCCGATGCTCCACTCGGCGGGCCAAGTGCGAGCGATAGGGGCATCCTTCGCATTGCCCTGGAGGCGGTCGCTATCGAGCCAAGCGAGTAGGTCGGACTTGTCCTTGGTGGTCAGCGAGCAGTCGTTGGCCCAGAGGCTTTCTTTTTCATCCTCGCTACGAGCGGCGAACCACGGCGGCATGGCTCCGCGTGTGATTTGTTTCTTCATCATGCCCGCGTGTTTCAACACATCGGCATAGGTTTCGAGACTGAAGGGCGCGAGGCCATCGGCGCGATGGCACTCGGTGCAATGGCCTTGAAGGATGCGGCTGATTTCATTGTGGTAGGTCAATGGGGAGGGCGTCGGCGCGGCTGTGGTTTTTGGGGAATCAAGAGCGCAGCCCGGTGCCGTGGTGGCTGCTACGGTAGGCGACTGCCCCGAGAGCACCGCACTGAGCGCCTCGCGGAGATAGTTCTTGGAGGGTTTGTCCTTGGCATAACCGAGGCCGTATTGGTCATTTACCGCGCCTCGATACACGAGCGTGCGTGCGGCATCGACGACGAACACTTCGGTGGTGGTGGTCGCGTTGAGTTGGCTGGCGAGGGCGCTTTTTTCATCGTTGATGATGGGCGAGCTAAGGCCATGCGTGCTGACGAATTTCGCAATGTCTGTGGGCGTCTCGCCTGCCACGGGTGTGACGAAAAGGAAGGCCACGCCGCGTGCGGTGTACTCCTTTTCGAGACGCGCCAACTCAGGGCCGAGCTTGCCACTGATGGGGCAGGTGGCTCCGAACATCGCGATCACGATGGCTTTGCTGCTGCTGGTCAGAGTGCTGAGCCTGTGCTCCTTGCCGCTCGTGTCCACCATGACGAAATCGGTGAGCCTACGACCCACGCCGTGCTCGGTGCCTTTGAGGATTTTGGGCTGTTCTTGCAATGACTTGTTTTCGACCAGGGGAGGCGCATCGGCGGCACCTCGTTTCATCCAGCTCGCAGGGATGACTTGGCCGATGACTTTGATCGCCTCATCCATCGTCACGCCGCCATCTTTGTTAGTGTCAAGCTTGGCGAAAATCTCAGCCTCCTTCAGTTCATCGGGCGTGAGCTTGCCATCGTGATTGGCATCGAGGCGGTTGAATACGGGGCCTGTTTTGTTGCTGTCGGTGCTGGCGGATTCGCTGGCGGAGGGCGTCGAGTTTGTGGCTTGGCGTAGCTTGATGAGGCCTTGCAGAGCCTCGGGTTTAGTGATGCGGCCATCGCCATTCAGGTCGAGCCGCTTCAATAGAGGCGAGGCATCCAGCTCCGTGCCAGCCAGAACGCCATCGCTATTGGTGTCATACTCGTTGAAGCGGGCTTCCAAGCGATTCTCTTTTTGTTCCGCGTAGGCAACTGCGGCAACGAGAGCGGCGAATGCCGTGAGGGCTAAGAAGATTTTAAGGCGTTTCATGGTCAGCAGGGCGGGGGGAATGGAGCGAGCCTAAACCGAGCATAGTTCGATTGGATGCGTGAGAAACGCTATTTTTTGACGCAGCCTTGCGCACTAGCGCATCGCCGCCACTATGCCCGCCCTTTTTGCAATCCACCTTTCTCCACCATGGAACACGTCCTCGTCATCCCTCGCGCCCTCTTTGATCGCCTCGGCAGCTTTCAGGGCTTCCAGCCTGACACACAGCGCTACCTGCCTGCCCTGCTCGACACGGCGAACAATTTTTTCATGGAGCGCCCCGCCGCAGAGCAGGATCCCACGCACAAGCAGCTCATCCCGTATTCCATTTTCCACCACGCCGGGCGCTACCTCTGCTACACACGCGGGGGCAAAGGCGGCGAAAAACGCCTCGTCGCTAAGCGCAGCATCGGCATCGGCGGTCACATCAACCCCATCGACCAGGAGCAGGCGCATCTCGGCGAGCAGATGTACTACAACAGCATCGAGCGCGAGATTACCGAGGAACTGCGCATCGGCGGCAGCCACACGCAGCGCGTCATTGGCTTGATCAATGATGACAGCAATGAAGTCGGTGCCGTGCATCTCGGCGTCGTGCATCTCTTCGAGTTGAGCAGCGACGACGTCGTCTCCAATGAGGACGCGATTCAAGACCTGCAATTCGTGCCACTGGGCGAGCTGCTTGCCGACTCGGATAACCTCGAATCCTGGTCTAAAATCTGCATCGAGCAGCTAAGGTAGTCGCGGCACACTTGCCGATTTAACTTTCCCCACCCATGCGTAAAACCAAGATCCTCTGCACCCTCGGCCCAGCTACCGATTCCCTCGATGCTCTAGCATCACTCATTTCAAAAGGAGCCGACATCCTTCGCATCAACATGAGCCACGGCTCCCACGAGTGGGTGCGCAGTGTTTATGGCAACATTCGCGAGGCCGCGATCAAGGCGGGCAAAGATGTCGCGGTGCTCATGGATCTCACGGGGCCGTCCATCCGCACGGGCGACCTTGAGACGCCCTGGCAGCTCACCGTTGGCGACAATGTGGAGCTGCGTGTGAAGGCTGAAAGCCAAGCGACAACGCACTACTCCACGACCGTCAACTACCCCGATCTGCCCCGCGACCTCAAGCCCGGCGACAGCATCAATGTGGATGGGGGTATGATCCAACTCCGCGTCACCGAGGTCACGCCCGAGCGCGTCATCGGCACCGCACTGAATCCCGGTGAAATGAAAAGCCGACGGCACATCAATCTCCCTGGCATCCCCGTGCGCTTGCCACCACTGACGCCGAAGGACTACCTCGACCTCGACCTCGGCGTCGAACTGGGCGTCGATTATTTCGCCCTCAGCTTCGCTCGCGAGCCCGCGCATGTGCAGCACTTGCAGCTCTTGTTGGATCAAAAAAAGAGCAAGGCCCGCGTCATCGCCAAGATTGAAAACCAGCAAGCGCTCAACAACCTCGATGCCCTCGTCGAAGCCAGCGCTGGCATCATGGTCGCACGCGGCGACCTCGGCAGCGAGTGCCCCATCGAGGACTTGCCCATCATCCAGCGCACCATCGTCGAGCGCTGCTCCTACCACGGGCGGAAGGTGATCGTCGCCACACAAATGCTGGAAAGCATGATCGAAAACCCCGTGCCCACACGCGCCGAGGTGACGGATATTTTCAACGCCGTCATCGAGCAGGTGGACTGCGTGATGCTCAGTGGCGAGACCAGCGTAGGCCGCTACCCCGACAAGTGCGTGGAGGTGCTCGACAGCGTCACACGAAGGATCGAAGCCCGTTATCCTGCGGGCCGTTTCGCCGTGGATGCACCGCTGAAAACCAACAAGCACAAGATGGTGAAGAGTGCCGTGCAGCTCGCCAATAGCATCCCTGGGTCAAAGCTGATCGTCTTCACCCTGCGCGGCGTCATGGCGCATCTGCTCGCCCACCAGAGGCCGGAGAATGCCCCCATCTTCGCCTTCACCCCCGCGCTGCACGTCAGCCGCACCCTCATCTCTGCCCGCGGCGTGCATCCTTTTGTCATGCCCTTCACCCCTGGCCATCCCGATGCCAATATTGTACGCGCCATGGAACTGCTGCGCGATAAGGGGCTCATCAGCCCTGGCGATCCCCTCGTCATCCTCAGCGATGCCCTGTATGCCGAGATGAATGTCGAGGCGATATTGCTGCGCGAAGCGTGAGGTTGGGATTGCTGACGAGGGAAAAGAGTTACCTGCGACCTTGGGTGATCCTTTTTGCAGCAGAGGTGCTCCGCCGCCGAATGGCTGCCGAGGAGGCTCCCTGTTCTGTCAGCCGTTGCAGCGCCGCCAGCAGTTCATCCACCTTGTTCGCGATTTGCTGCACCTCCGCCTGCGTTGGCGGATCACTCACCACCATCGCCAGCGGCTGCACAGCGCTGGGATTGCGTGCCGTCGCCGAGATCGCCTCGTTCAGTTGTGCCAGCGACACCTCGCCCGGTGGCCCCTGCACGCCCTGCGGCCCCGTGTTGCCATCCGATCCTTGATTGCCCTGCTGGCCTTGGATGCCCTGCTCCCCTTGCGGCCCCGTGTTGCCCGTCGAGCCCGACGGCCCCTCGTAGCCCTGCGGGATGCCGAAGGAGAAATGCACCGCGTAGCCATCGAAGCTCGTCTGCACCGTCGCCGCATAGCCCGGCGGCAGCGTCGTCACCCCATCCACCACCGCGCTGGCGAAGGGTGGCCCCTGGATGCCCTGCGGCCCCTACGCCCCCGTGTAGCCCTGTGGCAGGCCAAAGGAGAAATGCACATTTGTCCCGTCGAAGCTCGTCTGCACCGTCGCCGGGTAGCTCGGCGGCAGCGTCGCCACGCCATCCACCACCGCATTGGCAAAGGGTAGCCCCTGTGCCCCCTGCTGGCCAGGCTCGCCCTGCACTCCTTGCCCACCCTGCGCCCCCTGGATACCCGGCAAGCCCTGCTCGCCAGGAACCCCCTGCACCCCCTGGATACCTCGCGGCCCCGTCGGCCCCGCCGGTATGGCGTCGATCATCGCCGCCAGCCCCTGGAACTGCCCACGCAGCACCCCCGCCACCACCAGCGCCCCATCCTGCGGCAGCGCCGGATCATACCCCGCCGCCCCAAGCCCCCGGCCCTGCCGAACCACCCCACCCCGCATCATCCCCGTCCGAAATAGTGTCTTCATAATGTGTTTCAAAATGTTCCTGCTCCCCATCTCCCAGTCTCATTGTCTCCCCATCTCATAGTCTTCCCCCACCCCCTCCAGGAGGGAGGAGAGCCATTAGTCGGTGGTGCAACCACCGACGGCAGGTGCGAAGGGCCATGCATAACGGCATGGCCCTTCGGTTGTCTCTCGCGCCCTTCCAGGGCGCAACGGGCAAGACCCGCCTTGGACGGGCCAAGCCCGGTGGTTGCACCACCGGCTACCCGCTCACCTCCCTCCGGGAGGCCCCCTAGTACGCCATCTTCTGCACCACCG
>JANOAR010000036.1:0-38690 GCA_031411235.1 Verrucomicrobiota bacterium
TCAGCGATGGGCTTGCCCAAGGCAAGAAGGCCGAGGGCCTTCTCCTTGAAGTCGGGGGTGTAACGTTGATAAGTTTTCTGGCTCATGGGTGTCTATGTCTTGTTGGATTGCCCTTGGTCCAGAAATCTAGCGCACCTCAGAAGAGTTCAATCTAGATCGTCGTCTTTGGTCAGGAGGAGCCAACATAGGTAATGTAATGGACAGACTAAGAATGTCCAAAACCACGTCACCTAATGTGATTCCACATATTCAACAATCATGACTTACAACGCCATGAGATCATTCTCGATAAAAGCAAAAAATGTTTGGGCACGTGTTGTTCTCTTGTCGTGTCTTTTGGAGCCAGTATTTGCTCAGGATTACATGCCTCCACGGGATCAATTCGCTTCGGTAAGCGACGTAAGCCTTCGCGCAGCACTAAATCGCTTCAGCCATGCCAATTCTGTCGGAAGACGTGATGAGGCTAACGCTCTACGCAAAGGTGAAACGCTTTGGAAAGTCTTTGTAAGTCCCCAAGTCGCTCAAGATATTTCATTGATTCTTGATTCCGTCATAGCAGGAGACTTCAATAGGCTAGAACTGGGTGCTCAAGTGACAATGTTGCTGGCAATAGAAGCAGCCGTGATCTCTGGGCAAACAAAGTATGTGCCCACGCTAAAAAAATTGGCACATCACCCCAATGCCGATGTGCGGGGCGAATTAAGTAATGCAGCCAGACATGCCTTGTCCCCAACGCCTCAGTTTTCTGTTCTCTACGAATGTCTGTTAGCTTCCGAGGAACGGTTGCCGACGAATCTGCTGGATAAAAAAGCGGCAAGGGTATGCGTCGAAGAGTTTAGTGGCATCGTAGAAAGCTATTGCAGTTTAACCTCAATTGAGCAGCGTTCGTCAATCGAACCCATCGTAAATCGAGTTTTAGCACGCTACAAGGACAGCGATTTTCAAAGCTACTACGCTCCGAGGCTGAAGAACGCGCTGTACTTGCCAAGAAAAAAAGTCCCCCAACCGAATTCCTCTACTGGTATCCGCCATTCGACAGGCGTTGCGAGTGAAGGCAGTCCATCCAATAACAGCAGCAACTCGATTTCAGCATTGGTCAAGCACCCTTTGCTTATTTGGATCACAATCGTTGTGATAGCAATCGGTCTTGTTTGGCTAGTGCACAAGAACTGCAAGTGAGAGGATGGTTTAGCAACCTCACGGAGTGCCTCTTCCACATGCCCCCGCAGAAATGAACCCACGCGCCAGCCAATAGCGTTGGACGTGCCAATCTATTTGGAAAAATAATACACAGGAAAGTTCCTCGTTCCTCGAGCTTCGCAACTCGGCTTATGAACACTCGATTTTGTTGAAGAGTATCCGGGTTCCACAGCACCCAAGGTTGAAGTGAAGCCCAACCCGCCCGCTGAAGCTAAGAAGCCCTAACGCGCAACCACTTCAAAGGCCACAGTCCAACAAGGGCTGTGGCCTTTTTTGTGCCTACCAATCACCACTTTCGCAGGCTTCAAAGCCAACTACTCCGCTGGCACGATGGCCCGCTTGACCGTTACCTGATGCGGCTCATTGGCAGGGCGGTGTTGGTCGGCAGTGATCCACTCCTGCACCTTGGTCGAAAAGAGTTCCGAGGGCAGCGCAAAGGTCGTCACGCGATCCACCCGAGCGATGTTGAGGCCCACCGCATTGCCGAGGACATCGAGCAGCGGCGTGCCCATATCCGTCGGGCGCAGCGGGATGTCGTGCTGGAGGACTTGGGGGTAGCTATCGGTGCGCAGCGATACGCCGCCGTTGCCGTAGTCTTCGCCGTCCCAGTTGGCCACCACCTTCGACTTGCTGGCGAGGTGCAGGAGCAACTCTCGCGACTTGCCATTGCGTCGAATTTTCACGCGCACCTCTTGCCCCACTTGGCACTCGCGGATGATCTCTTTGACCGTCTCCAAGCTGGCCACGGGTTGCCCATTGAGGTTGAGCAAGATGTCGTCTTGCGTAATGCCAGCCACCTCGGCGGGGCCATCGCTAGCGACTTGCACGATGCGCACGCCAGCTATCCCTGGCGGCTCTTCCTCCATCGTCACCCCGAGAGCGGCCCCTTTGCCTCGAACCTCGCGACGGTTGGCGCTAAAGACGCCCAAACGCATGACCCAGTCATTCGTCGAAGCCGAGGCCATTGGCGCACACAACCACTGCCCACGTTCCAAGTTAGCGCTACTCATCCAAGTCACGGGCACGCCTTTGCTGATGGGCGCATAGGCGAGCAGTAAATCGAGCTGCGGGTCGCGTTGCACCACTTTGGCCGTTTGCAGCGAGCCATCAGTCCAGGTCACTTTCAGAGTATCTGTCGGCGGCACTTCCGTGGCTTTGGTTATAAAGTAACCGGGTGCGCCGACCAGCACACCGCGCATCGCCGTGCCCCCCTCGGGCCGGTGAATCGTGACGAGGCTTTTGGACAAGCTCACAGGCAGCGACTTCAGCGCGGCGATCGTCTCACTGCCATTGGTACGGCGGGCGACTGGCAGCGGCGTATCGGCCAGCAGCGTCGAGGCAGCTAGTAGCAGCAGGGCGGCGATGGAGGGCTTAGTTTTCATGGCTCATTCATCCGGCTTTCCCACGAGTTTTATGGTGACGACATGCTCGCCGGTGCGATTGCGCAGCAGTAGGACGACGTGATCTCCAGCAGAGCGTGTGCCGATGATCTCGGTAAACATCTCGCGCGAGGTCATTTCCCGGCCATCAGCGGCGACGATGGTGTCACCCGCTCTCATGCCTGCTCGGGCAGCGGGGGAGTCGGCGACGACATCGGCGACTTCGAGTTTTTGCGCCCCACCGAGGCGCGTGGCGATACCGAGCCAGCCCCCGTTTCCCTGGCCCCAGGTGCTGATGATCTGGGCACCGAGCATCGCCTCCCAGTGGCGAAAAAAAGGTGCCAGGGAGACATGCACATTTTGGTCACGGCCCTCCCATATCTGGCTGTGGATGCCGATGATGTCGCCATTCAAGTTGAACAGTGGGCCGCCAGAATCGCCGCCCATGAGCACGCAATCGCTTTGCAGGCTGTTGGCTGTCGTCTTTAAAATCTTGCCCACGCGCAGGACGGGGCCGCGCTGTTGGTCGAGGCCGCCAGGATGCCCCAGGGCAAAGCACCAGTCGCCCGCTGCCACCTTCGTCTTGCCGCCCCGGCCCAGTGCCACAAACGGCCAGTCCTTGCGCTCGCCATCCAGTTTTAACATTCCAGCATCGGCGGTGGTATTGGCCCCCAGGGCCGTGCTCATGCCACGTCGGCCATCGGCAAAAAATACCTTCATCCGCCGCCCCACCTCGGGCACGGTGCCGTGCGCGAGAACGACATGCGCTGCCGTGAGGATGAGTCCATCGGGGGTGACGATGATACCACTCGCCGCCTCGCCGCCACTTTCCAAGGCGACCAGCGCAGGACTCACCTGGGGCAGCATGGCCTGCACCTTGCGCTGCACTTCCAAAAGCTCTGTGAGCGGCCCCTTGGAAGATGCAGCACCACTCGCCACCGATTCACCGCTAGCCAGCAGTGACGTGCAGGCGGGCAATAGAGTGAGCAGTAGGCGGGCGAAAAACATGGCTAAAGAGGCATGCTTCCCTAGGGCTTCACTTCCGTAGTGGTGGTGCCATCCGCCGCTTCGCCACCGGGCTTCACCATGGTGCGCAGTGCTCTGATCCACGCGGGCGAACTGGGGTGATTGGGATACTCTTTGATGACCTTCAACATCTCGCCCATACCGCTTACAGGGCTGGAGCCAGACGTTGCGAGATCGGTAGCACGCTGCCATTTCAAGACGGGGTAATCATTCACCTGCCACAGGGCGAATTCGGGCTCGAACATGCGCAATTTGCGAAGCGAGGCGTCCAGATTCAAGGCGGTATCCCAGGTGCTGCCAATGGCTTCTTTCTTCTTCTCGCGGATCGACTTCAGCAGCACCTTGTCATACATCCCAATGATGTCCCCAGGAGCCAGAGGCCAGCCTTCACGCCGCAGGAAGGGATCGAGTTGATAGGCTTCGATCACCACATCAATGCTCAGATTACCACCACCCCCGCGCCGTCCGCCGCCGCCGATGGGCCGCATCAAGGCCTCGCCCGTGCCGCCCTTCAGATCCTTCGCTTGGCCGAGTAGCATTTGGTGAAAAGCATTGATCTTGGGGGCCATCGCCGAGAGGTCTTTCATATCGTGTGCCTCCAGTGTCAGGGCGAGATACTCCAGCTCGATGCGCAACCCGGTGGCGGCGTCACCATTCTTTTTTTCATCCTCCGGCTTCTCACGTTTCAGTGCGTCCTTGCGTTGCTCGATGCGCTTGGCGTCGCTGCGCTCACCCTCTTTGCGCTCCACGTTTACCAGCTTATCGCTCTCGGTGATGAGGTTGATTGCAGCGGCATCACTGCTCGCGGCTGAGCGCAGCTTTTGGATGATCTCGCCTAGATTCGTGCCGCGCTGCTTCATCACCAGCGCCTCCAAATCCTCCAGTTGTTTGAGGACATTGGCGACCTGCTCTGGCGTGAGTGTGGGGGCCGCAGCGGCGGGTGCGGTGGCATCCTGGGCTGCGACAGTCGCAGCTAGGCCGATGGCAATGAGTAGGGGTAGAGCACGCATAGTTAGGTGAGGCTATACGAAGTTTTTGAAGCTGTGAAGCAACAAGTTGCAATACTCACGGCCTAGCGGTGGGAGTAGCGCAATAAAGTGGGCAGACAGGCTCACGTACCTCGGGAATTTAGGATTTGGGGTTTTGCGCAGCCCTATGTCGATGCCAGTGTCGGCGCTTTCCTTTGCCGATGACTGACACGCTACCCCATAACGACCCCGCTCTCTGTACACGACGCTGCCTCTGGCTGCTCGCAGGCGTGTTCGCCCTTCGTTTGTTGTATCAATTCTACATTCTGGACTGCGATCTGGCGGGCGATGAAACCTATTACTGGGACTGGGGCCGGCGGCTGGACTGGTGTTATTATAGCAAGCCACCGATGATCGGCTGGCTGATGCGGCTGGTGGGCTGGCTGAGTGGTGATGCGGCCTGGGCCGTGCGCGTGGCTTCCGTGCTGTGTGGCACCACGATGCTGTGGCTGGTATTCCTGCTCGGCAGGGCAATGTACGGCGCTCGCTCGGGCTTCATCGCCATGCTACTGCTGCTGCTCACTCCGGCGAATGTGATTCTGAATATCGCCTTCACCATCGACGTGCCACTGATGCTCTGCTGGGTGCTGGCGCTGCTGAGCTACTGGTGCGCAGTGCAAAAGCCGCAGCGCTGGGGCTGGTGGTGCGTGCTGGCTTTAGCGATCGGTCTGGGCTGTTTGGCGAAGCAGATGATGCTCGTTTTTCCGGCGATGATGCTGTTTTTTGCCTGCACCTCGCTTGAAGATCGCGGGCTGCTACGGCGACCGCAGTTCTGGCTCAGCATTGGCGCTGGCATGGCGTTTCTGCTGCCTGTGTTGCTGTGGCAACGAGCGCATGGCTGGATTACCGCGCAGCACATGCAGGAGAATTTTGTGGTCGAGCCCTTGGGTTTCATCGGCTGGTGGGTGCAGCTTCTGCGCTTCCCTGTTTTGCAGGCCGCGACCTACTCGCCCATCACCTGGGGCATCGTCATTGCAGCGCTGGTAGTATGCCTGCGTGGTTGGGCGGCGGCTGGGCGGCGGGAGCGTTTTTTGGTGGCCTTCTCGGCACCCGCGTTGCTGGGCTTTCTGCTGCTGGCGATGCGCCAGTATGTGAATGAGAACTGGCCAGCGGTATTTTATGTTTCGGCTTTTGTTCTGGCGGCGGGCTTGGTTGCGCAGCGCTCTACTTGGCAGCCGTGGCTGCGGCGCGGGCTGTGGCTAGGTGGTAGCCTCGTGGCCCTGGTTTACATCGCTATGCCCGTTATTTTGAATTCATCACTGCTGGCGAATCCCAAGTTCGAGCGCATCACCGAGTTGCTCGGTTGGCGCGAGGCGGGCAGGCAGGCAGGCGAGTTATTGAAAACTGTGCCACGTCCCAACGAGACTTTTGTGCTGGTGCTGGACAAGCGGCAGAACGCCTCGGGCATGGCCTTCTACATGCCGCAGCATCCGCGCGTTTTTCGTTGGTCCAAGGAAGGGCACATCGAGAGCCAGTATGAGGTGTGGCCCAGCGCGGCGGACAAGGTCGGGCAGGATGCTTTCATCATCTATCCCGACATCGAAAAGGGTAGCGTCACTGTGAAGCAGCCGCTCTCGGTTTTCATCCGGCGGGCCTTTGAAAGCACCGAGAAGCTGGGCGACATCGCAGGCCCCATCGGCAGCGAGCGAAAGCGCTCGTTCCAGGTCTTTTTGGGCAAAAATATGAAGCGCTTTCCCCCGCCGATCGCGGAGCAGGTGGAGGAGATGAAACGGCTCGGCCAAAAGGCCGCGCTACCACCGAAATACAAAACCCAGGAGGCTGCGAAATAACCCATGCAAGGCTGGGACATGGATCTTTTTTGGCTCATCAATCGCGACGGGTCGAATGCCCTGCTCGACTACTGGATGCCCGTGCTCTCGGCCATCGACGCTTGGTTGCCTGTGCTGGGACTGCTCCTCATCCTCGCCGCATGGCGGGGTGGGAAACGTGCTCGCTGGATGCTGCTATGCCTGACGCTGGCGCTCGTCGTCAGCGATGCCGTGGTGGGCAAGACGCTGAAAAAAACCATAGGCCGAGTGCGCCCACGTGATGCGATGAGCGAAGTCATCATCCGCGATGTGGCGAAGGTGAAGCCGACGTTTTTCGCTCTGTTTCAGCCTACAACGCGGAAGCTAAGCGTCGTGAAAAAGCCTGCCACGGACGGCAACTCCCTGCCCTCGAACCACACGATGAATATGTTCGCCGCCGCCACGGTGATCGCTTTGTTTTACCGCTGCTGGGGTCTGCCGATGTACCTGCTGGCCAGCGCCGTAGCCTACTCGCGCATCTACGTCGGGGCGCACTGGCCGAGCGATGTGGTTGTATCCATCGGCCTGGGCGTGCTGATAGCGCTGGGGGGCGTGGCGGCAGTGCGGCGCGTGCGGCCTCATTGAAAAAACGCTGGAGCGCAGGATTCATCTCGAATGTCACACCTTGACATCCGTCGGCCATCCTGCTGGACTTGACTCAATTCTCATGAAATCCCCCCTCCTCACTCTCCTTTGTCTCGCCGTCGCAGGCAGTCTCCTCGCTGGCCCCACCACGCGAGTATGGACGGATAAACAGAAGCGCAAAGTCGAAGCCACCTTCGTCCGCATCGACGGCGACTTCATCGTCCTACAAACCCGCTCGGGTGCCCCGGCTCGCCTTCCCTTGGCCAATCTCAGCGCTGCCGACCAAGCCATCGCCAAGACTCTCCAGCCCTTTCAGCCGTCTGTCGCCCTCACGGCCACTGTGCAGCAGTCGGCAGGCGAGATGGATCGCCTCGTCATGAAAAAACTCACAGCGGAAGGCGTCAAACCCAATCCTCCCAGCACCGACGAGCAATTCGTCCGCCGTGCCTACCTCGACATCGTCGGTCGCATCCCCAGCTACGATGAAGCCGCAGGCTTCCTCCAAGATGCCAAGCCCAACAAACGCGCCAAGCTCATCGACATGCTACTCGATACCGAGGGCTACACGACCCACCTTTACGACTACCTCGCCGACATGTTTCGCGTCGTCGATGAGACCAATCGCCCCATGGGGCGCAGCCTCCCCTACATCCAGTGGCTGAAGAAGCAGGTGAACGACAACACCCCCTACGACAAGGTCGTGTATGCCATGCTCACCGCCGACGGCAAGATGTGGGACAATGGTGCCACGGGCTACCTTCTGCGCGACTCCGGCATGTTGCTCGACAACCTCAGCAACACCTTCTCCGTCTTCCTCGGCACCGATCTCGCCTGCGCCCAGTGCCATGACCACCCCTTCTCCGAGTGGACGCAGAAGCAGTTTTACGAGCTGGCCTCCTTCTTCGGTGCCACCTCCACCAACCTCAATAACCGCGACCTCAAAGGCAATCCCGAGGAGCGCATCATGGCCGAGATGAAAACCCTGGCTGAGAAGTCTGGCACCGACATCACCAAGTACGAAAACATCATCGGCGACATCATCGACGCCAACCGCCGCGTCGTCGCTGATACCAAGGACAACCGCCTGCGCCTGCCCATGGACTACAAGTACAAAGACGGCGTCCCTGGCGAACCCGTGAAGCCCAAACTCATCCGCTGGGCGGGCGAGAAAAAGAACAACGAAGCTTACAAAAACACCAAGACTAAGAACCAAGAAAAACTGCGCGACACCTTCGCTGGCTGGGCCACCCACCAAGACAATCCCCGCTTCGCCATCACCATCGCCAACCGTTTATGGAAGCGAGCCCTCGGCATCGGCGTCGCCGAACCCGTCACCAACGTCGATGACCCCAAGAGCGCCTCCAACCCCGAGTTGCTTGAGTACCTCGGTCGCGAAATGAAGCGCCTCAAATTCAATCTCTATGAGTTCCAAAAAATCATCTACAACACCCAGGCTTGGCAGCGCGAAGCCACCATCGAGGACGTGCCCATGGGCACCCCCTACCACTTCCAAGGCCCCCTGCTGCGCCGCATGAGTGCCGAACAAACCTGGGACAGCTTCATGACCCTCATCCTCGGCAACCCCGATCTCTATAAAGGCACCAACGGCACCAGCTACGGCAACTCCATCTCCCTCGACCTCGCCAAGACCACCGGCGAAACCATGGCAGGCAAGATCAACGCCTTCATGAAAATGCGGGATGGTGGGAAAAGTGACACGGGCAACCTCGCCGATGCAGGCATGGTGCAAATGGGGGCCGAACGTCCCAAGACCATCGAATACGGTGGCATGAAGCTGCTACGCGCCGCCGAGCTGGAGCAGCCCGCACGGCCCGGCCACTTCCTCCGCGAGTTCGGCCAGTCCCCGCGCCAGAGCATCGACGGCGGCAATCGCCAAGGCAGCGCACCGCAGATCCTCATGCTCATGAACGGCCCCGTGCAAGAAATGCTCACCGACCGCCAGTCCCTCATCTTCCGCACCATGAATGGCAAAGCCACAGCCGAGGAGCGAGCCGAATCCGTCTTCCTCAGCATCCTGGCCCGCCGCCCCTCGCCCACAGAGAAAGCCGCAGCGGTGAAGCAGATCAGCGAAGAAGGCAGCGATGGCCCCAGCAACCTCATCTGGGCCTTGATCAACAGCTTGGAATTCTTGTTTGTGCAGTGAGCCCTTGCTTGAGGCGGTTATTAGCCCTGCTGCCACGCTTGAATTTTCAACGCTAGAATATAGGGATCAAGTCTCGCCAGATGGAAGGCCTCCCTGCGTTCCTGTGCATTGCCTTTTGCCAGCCTGCCCACGACTCATGATTACTCGCCTCACCGCACTATCCATCGCCTTATTCCTCGCTGCTTGCGACCCCGCCAAGCCCACGCAACCCCCAGCCCCAACGCCGCCTCCCGCGGCAGCCACCGCCCCCGCCGAGGCAGAGGCCAAGCCTGCTTCAGCCCCCGTGCGGAAGGTTTACTGGACGGAGGAGCTACTGCACACCGAGGTGAAACACTACAACCCGGCCTATGAAGGTGGAGCGCAGTTCCAGATCGACGCTGGTAAAGTCATCGCCGTCGTGCTCGTCGGGCAGAAGGTGGACAACCTGCGCTGCCTCGAAGGTATCCCATTACAAGGCCTAGACATCAGCGACACAGGCATCAATGACCTGCGCCCGATCAAAGGCGCACCCCTGAGTCAGCTCATGCTAGAGCGCAGCAAGGTCAGCGACCTCTCGCCCATCAAAGGCATGCCCATCGAGAAGCTCTACCTCAGCGGTGCCCCGGTGAGCAACCTCAGCGCCCTCGCCGGAATGCCCCTGGTAGAACTTAATGCTGTGGGCTGCCCCATCGCCGATCTCACCCCCCTCGCGCAGTGCCCCATCCAGATGCTCTGGCTCACCGACTGCCCAGTGGAGAGCATCGCCGCACTGCACGCCATGCCACTGGTGAGCGTGACCCTTCATCGCACCAAAGTCCGCGATCTGACACCGCTCGCAGGCACAGCCTTGCAGCGGTTGCACATCGCCGAGACGCCCGTGGCCGATCTTTCCCCGCTAAAAGGCATGAGCCTCACGCGGCTCGTCTTCACACCGGGAAACATTAAGACCGGTATGGACATCGCGCGTGCCCTGCAAGTGCAGGAGATCGGCACCCAGTTCGACGACGCAGGCAAAAACTTGCAACCCCCAGATTTGTTTTGGGCGTCGCAGAAGTAGGGGAATTCGGATTTCGGGAATTGCCCCCATCAAGCGAACACGCTAGCATCGCCCTCGCTATGACCGTCCGCGCCCCAGCCCCCACTGACTTTGAGCCCATTGTTTTGGACGTGTCCCATCTTGTAACTGAGGACGACACACCTGTGGACAATCCCTTCTCCGAGAAGCAAATGCGCCTGCTCACCGAGCCCCTTTATTCCAACTGGAAGCCCGGTGCCCCCTTCGTCGCGATGGCCAATGTGGGCCTTTATTTTGCGCTTAACAGCCCAGTGCTAGTGCCTGATACCCTCGTCAGCCTCAATGTAGAAACCCCCGATGGCCTGCTGCCCAAAGAGCACCGCGCCTACTTCCACTGGATCTACGGCAAGTCCCCCGACATCGTCGTGGAAATCGTCTCCAACCGCGTCGGCGGTGAGCGCAAGCACAAGATGAAGAGCTACGCCCATCACGGCGTGCCTTACTACGTCGTGTATGACCCCGAGGGGCACATTCAGAAGCCAGCCCTTCAATGCTTTGCCCTCGACCTTAGAGGAACTAAAGCCAGCCCAGCCTACCAGCCACTAGAGAAGGCCTTCTTCCCCACCGTCGGCCTGGGACTCACCGAGTGGGCGGGCGAGTATGAAGGCAAATCCGAAACGTGGATTCGCTGGGTCAATGCCAAAGGCAAGCTCATCCTCACAGGTGCCGAGCACACAGCCAAGCAGTATCGACGTGCCGAACGCGAGCGTAACCGAGCCGATGCCGAGCAAGGCCGTGCGAATGCCGAGCAAAATCGCGCCGATGCACTGGCGGCCAAGCTACGCGAACTCGGCATTGATCCGGCCAGCATTGCTCCCAAGCAGCGTTGAGCCGCCGTGTGCGCCTCACACAGAATCACAATAAGTTTTGCCAAACCCCAAGCGTTCTGGCTATTCTCGCTCGTCTTTCATCGAACCCACCCCCAACCCACCCAACCGCTAACCTTCCATGAACACCATCTTACCCTCCACCTCTCGCCGTCAATTCGTTGGCGGTGCTCTCAGTGCAGCCAGCCTTGCTTCGCTGCCCAACCTCGCCCGCGCCGCCGGTGCCAATGATGAAATCCGTGTCGCCGTCATCGGCTTCAATGGTCGTGGCTCAGGCCATATCAGCAGCCTCCGCGCCATCCCAGGCGTCCGCATCGTTGCCCTCTGCGACGTGGATCAGAAGGTACTCGACAAAGGTGTCGCCCAGCTCGCTAAAGACGCGACCATAAAAGGTGCAGATGGTGCTCAAATCGTGAGCAAAGGCTCCAAAGTGAAGGCCTATAAGGACTACCGCGAGTGCTGCGCCGACAAGGACATCGACGCCATCACCATCGCCACGCCGAACCACAGCCATACCCTCATCGCCATGACGGGCATCGCCGCTGGCAAGCACGTCTATGTCGAGAAGCCCGTCTGCCACAACCCCATCGAAGGCCGCAAGCTCGTCGAGGCCGCCGCCAAGCGCCCCAACCAGATCGTCCAGCACGGCTTGCAGCGCCGCTCCTCGCCCGGTTGGGCCGAGGCCATGGAGTTCGTGAAAAGCGGCGAGATCGGCAAGACTACACTCTCACGCGGCATCAACTACAAAGCCCGCAAGAGCATCGGCAAAGTCGAGGCTCCCACCCAGCCCGATGCCAATGGCCGCATCGCTGGCACCTTCCGCGACACCGGCGGCAAGCCGCAAATCGTCGATGTGGATTACAAGCTCTGGTCTGCACCCCGCGCCGTCGCCCCCATGCAGCGCGAACAGTTCCACTATGACTGGCACTGGCAGAACGCCTATGGCAACGGCGACATCGGCAACCAAGGCCCGCATCAGCTCGACGTTGCCCGTTGGGCACTCGGCAACCCCACCACCCTGCCCAAGCGCGTCATGAGCTTCGGCGGACGCTGGGGCTACAAGGACGATGGCGAGACCGCCAACAACCAAATGGCCTTCTACAACTACGAGCCCGCACCTCTGCTCTTTGACAACCGTGGCCTGCCTAGCAAGGACATGAACTGGAACAAAGGCTACGAGCCCGTGTATGTGGTGAATGGCAAAGTCGGCGTCGCCCGCATCGGCAACGTCATCCATTGCGAAGGCGGCTTCGTCGCGGAGTCCAAGGCCTACGATCTCGAAGGCAAGTCCATCCGCAAGTTCGAAAACTTCAACGACGGCACCGACCACATGTTGAATTTCATCAACAGCATCCGTGCTGGCAAGCTGGTGAACGAAAACCTCCACGTCGCCCACGGCTACCACGCCGCCTGCCTCGCCCAACTTGCCAACATCTCCTTCCGTCTCGGCAAGCAGGTCAGCACCGCCGAGGTCAAAGAGCGCCTCAGCAACGACAAGACCGGCCTGGAGACCTTCGAGCACTTTGTCGCCAACATCGAAGCCAACAAAGTGGACTTGGCGACCGATAAAATCACCGCTGGCCCCTGGCTCGACTTCGACCCCGTGAGCGAGAAGTTCACCGGTGAATTCGCTGCTGAAGCCAACGCGCTGATGGTGGAAGAATACGCCCCCGGCTTCGAGCTGCCCGTCATCTCGTAAAGCACAGCAACAGCAAGGTTTGATACATGAAGCGCGAGGTCGAAAGGCCTCGCGCTTTTTTTGGCGAGTGCTTTCCGGGTTCAAGGCCGCGACACCCGCAGCCGCATGAACGGCCCTGCCGCCGTCACCACCACCACGCCTGTGCCGGTATCGTTGATCGTCACTCCCGGCGAGCCTGCCCACGCAGCGGCCCCCGCTTTGCTCGCGATGGTGGCCCAACTGCTCAGCGTCGCTGTGCTCTGCACCTCGTAGATCAGATCCGTCGCCGTGACGTCGCGGGTGAAGGTAAACGCAAGCTGCCCACCCGAGGCCGCGCCCGTCGGCCACACCGAGGCATTGGCCACCGTGCCGCTGCTGCTCAGCGCGTACTCCATCAGATTGGCCACCCCATCGCCGTCGAAGTCGGCCTCCGCCTGGGCATTCGCTACATTGGCCGAGGCCCCGAACTGCACGCTTCTCCATTGGTCAAAAAGCGAGTCCGCGATGCTGACCCCCGCGCTCAGGCTCGGTGCCGATGTGGCGAAAGTCGCCGGGCCATCCAGGCCACTCAGCGTCACCGTGAACTGCTCGCTGCCTTCTACCAGCAAATCGCTGAGCACAGGCACGATGATCGTCTTCGACGCGTTGTCGCTCGCACCCCAGCTCAGAGTTCCCGTAGTCGTCGTGTAGTCGCTGCCAGCGCTCGCGCTGCCATTGGCCACCGTGTAGCTCAGCGACAACGGCAGCGCCGTGCTGCTGCCCGAGCGCGTCACCATCAGCGTCGCGCTGCCATCGCGTTCGTTCACGTTTACCGTCGCCGTGTTGAAGGCCACACTGCCCAGCGACACGTTAGCGTTGTCGCCCAGATAGGGCTCGGCAGCGGGCGAGGCGCTAAGGTTGATGGGCGTGCTCGCCGTCGTATTCGTCGCCGGATTGTAGCTCGTGCTCATGCCTTGCAGTACCACCTCGGTAAGTTCGGCATCGGGCCGTTGCAGGTGCAGATAGTCCACGTCCAGGATCAAATCCGGCTGGCCATTGATGGCGATGTAGTTGGCGTGGAACTGTGTCTGCGGCCCGCCTGCCTCATAGGCCGTCACGCTGTTGAAGTCGGTGTAGGCCGTCACGCCCACTTGCAGCGTCGCGCCGAATTGCGGGAAGGCATGGTCGGGGTTCGGGTAGCGGTTCTCCACGATCCACGGCCCCACCGCACTGTGCCGGCGCAGGCACACCATCGTGCTGCCCACGCGCACCATTTGCAGCCAGGCCTCGCGCGACCCGCCGACGCCATTGCTGGAATAGTACAGCTCCGAGCGACTGCGCCGCGTGGTCTTGATTTCAAACTGCCGCGTCCCAGCATTGCCCGCCGTGCCGAGCGAGAGGAACAGGTAGTTCTCGCCCTTGCCCGTCACCTCCGACGTATTCCCCCAAGTCTCGTCGCCCGGCGTCCAGTCGCTGCCGAAGCTCTGCGGCGGCCACACCGCATCAGTTCTGTAGGGCACAGGCGCAGCGTGGGTGATGGTGCGCGGCTCGCGAGCCAGGATGCCACCCAGCGAGTAGAGCCGGATGGACGGGAAGAGCGGCCCCGAGGGATTCTGTCGGCTATAAACAAACACATGCGCCGTGGCGACAAAGTTGCCCGTGACGTTCTTGGAAAAATGCGTACCGCGCAGGTGCTCGTACCAGCCCGTCGTGCGTGGCACCACGCGGAAATTCCCCGGCGAGCTAGTGTTCACATCCGCCGACTCGATATGGCTAGCGCCCCAGCCCTCCAGCGCCCCATGCTCCTGGTAGCGCGAGTAGGTCGCCGCATCGCCAAACTCATCGCCCAGCGGTTGCAACGTGTCGGAAAAGCCGAGGCGAAGGAGGGAAACAACGAAAAGGAAAGTGCAGAGCGTACGCATGGCTGGGAGCATTTACCCTGCCAGCGGGCCGATGTTACAAAGACAAAGAATTTCTTGCTCTCACAGTCTCCAAGTCTTCTCTCGAACCCCTTGCCCTCAAGCGGCATCTCGGCGAGACGCCGAGAAGGACACGCCAGAGGCGTATGCTCCCCTGTCCCAGATGGAGGGGGCATACGCGTCCCGCGTGCCGTAGCCAGCGTCTCGCCAGCTACGGCCCGAAGCAAGGCCAGCGGCATGCTCTTGCAGCGCGGCAACGCGGTGGCGGGTCACTGCTGGTTCACGATCTGTCGGGCGAGCTGTTCCAGCGCTTGATTCATGGCGGTGACGCGATCCGACATGGGGGCCGGAGTGGTGGGGATCGGGACGATCAGGCGGAAGAAGTGCGGGCTGGTTTCCTTGCCGGTCACAGGTTGCCGTTTCCAGGTGCCTTGCAGGATCATTTGATTCGCGGCGTCGGGCTCAAACTGCGTGATGTTCATTTCGAGCAAGGTGTCGTAGTCGAGCGTGGCGAAGTTCTCCACAGGCTGGATGTTCGTGGAGCGCGTGAGGCGGCTGAGGTTGCTGGCGGTGACGCGGGCGATGGCGGCGTCCAGCGGCTCTGCCCAGAGATCGAGCTGGCTCATCATGAGCTGGCCTTCCTTGCGCGTGATGAGTTGCATGCGATCCAGGTAGCTCGGGATGGATGGGCGATTGATCGCGATGGCAGGTGTCGCGATGGCGAGGCTGCGATCCGGCACGAGCGGCTCAAGAAGATGACGGATGGCACTGTCTTTGACGGGTTTGAATGTGCTGCACGCGGTGAGCGATATCAGCACGATGGCGAGAGCAATGGGATGTTTCATGGCTTGGTGTCTTTGCCGAGCAGCAAGGCGTTCGGGCTTTGTTTGAGGTCGTTGGCGAGTTCTTTGATGGCTCGTGAAGCGCGCTCGGCTTCCTCGAGTACGTTTTGCAGGCGCATGAGTACTGGAGCGCGAGGGTTGGTGACCTTGGAGATGTCGGCGGAGGCATCTTCGACTTTGGCTAGCGCGGCGGTGGCCTTTTGCATGATCTCCTCCAAGTCCTTGAGCAGCGGGTCAATGCCTTGGTTGGCCTTCTTCGACATCTCGTCAAAACTCATCAGTGCCTCGTCCAGACTGTCGATGGCCTTGCCAAGCTTTTTATTACTGGTGAGTGTATGCACGTCGGCGGTGATGCCGACGATGTTGTCATTGATCTGCTTCAGGTTCAGCGCGGCGATCTGGGTCTTGGCGTTGATCAGCACATCCCGCACCTCCTTCATGACACCTGCAAGATCGAGGCTATTGAACTTCTTCAAGCCATCGGCAATGCCTTTGATAAGGTCGTCTAACTCGGTTCCCAACGTCGGCACGTTGGGATGGGGGGAAGTAATTTCCGGCTTGTAGTCGAAGATGGGTGAATCGGGAATAAGATCGAACTCGATGTAGAGCTGCCCGGTGACAAGGCTCTGCTGCTTCATGCGGGCGCGGAGTCCATCGGCGACGGCTTTTTTCACGCCTGCTTCCGTGACGAAGTCGATGCTACCGCCAGCGGTCAAGCCGACATCGTGCAAGTCTTTGTCGGACAGTTCCACCACGACGGGGATGATTTTGCGGTTCTCCTTTTGGTCGATGATCACCTGGATGGAAGTAACACGACCGATGCGCACACCACCGAAGCGAACTTCAGAGCCGACAAGCAAACCGTAGGCGCTCTTTTCGAAGTAGAGGATGATGGAACTGGACTTCTCAAAGAACTTGCCTGCACCCAAAAGCAAGAGCGCTGTGGCGACGAGCAGCAGGCCGACAAGGGTAAAGAGGCCGATGATTGTGGGGCTGGCTTTCTTGCTCATGGCGTGGGTGATTCGGGGGTGTCGCCGCGATTGAGGAAGAGGCGCACAGCGGGATTGTCGGAGTGATCTCGGAGGTCACACGGCTTGCCGATGGCTCCCTGTGTCTTCGTGGCGGTGTCAAGGAAGATGGCTTTATTGGCGATGCTGAAGATGCTGGCTAGCTCGTGTGTGACGATGATGATGGTGGAGCCTTGGCTGTCGCGCAGGCCTAGGATGAGATCGTCCAATCGACGCGAACTGAGGGGATCGAGTCCCGAGCTGGGCTCATCCAAGAAGAGGATGTCAGGGTCAAGTGCCATGGCCCGCGCGATGCCCGCACGCTTCTTCATGCCACCGCTGATCTGCGCGGGATAGAAGTCCTCAAAGCCGGAAAGCCCCACCAGCGAAAGCTTGTAGGCCACGAGGTCGCGCACGGTCGAGGCGGAGATGTTGCCTGACTCCTCCAAGGGCATAGAGATGTTTTCACCAAGCGTGAGCGACGACCACAGTGCCCCGGATTGATACATGACGCCAAAGCGCCGCATGAAGGCACCGCGCTCGTCGGGATCGGTGGCGGTGAAGTCCTCGTCACCATAGAGGATGGAGCCCTTCGCTGGCTCCTGAAGGCCGATGAGATGGCGTAGCAGCGTGCTTTTGCCGCAACCGCTGCCGCCCATGATGACGAAGATGTCCTTGTCCTCGATTTCGAAATTGAGGTCATGCATGACCACGAGATCGCCATAGGCCATGGTCAGCTCGCGCACTGTGATTTTGGCAGCCATGATTAGATTTCGAGCAAGGTGAAGATCGCGGCGAAGGCAGAGTCTAGCACCACCACCGCCGTGATGGACGCGACGACAGCGCGCGTGGTGGCCTCCCCAACCGCCGCAGATGATTTGCCAGCCTGCATCCCCATCATGCAGCCGCTGACGGCGATGGCGACGCCAAAGAAGACGCTCTTGATGACACCCAATGAGGAGTTCGTCAGATCCAGCGAGGTGAGAGTCTCATTCCAATACAGCTCTGGCGGAATGCCCACGAATGATCCCACCACCATGCCGCCGAAGATGCCGATGATGTTCGAATAGACGGTCAGCAAAGGCATCATCATCACCAGCGCCAGTAGCCGTGGCAGCACGAGAAAGTCGAAGGGGTTGAAGCCAAAGGTGCGCAGTGCATCAATCTCCTCATTGGCCTTCATGCTGCCGATGTGTGCCGCGAAAGCCGCGCCCGTGCGACCACTCATGATGATGGCTGTCATGACCACGCCCATCTCGCGAACCATCGCAATGCCGACGAGATCAGCGACGAACAGATTGGCCCCGAAGTGCGTGAGCTGCACATTCCCCACGAAGGCCAGAATGAGACCAATGAGGAAACTGATGAGCGCGACAATTGGCAACGCCTCCACCCCGCATTGCTGCAAGGTCATCCAAAAGTCCGGCGAACGAAAACGAGCACGCCCCGTGCAGAATCGTGCCAGCGAGAGCACCGTGAGTCCGGCAAACTCAAGGAGTGCCTGGATGCTTATCGATAACTTCAAAGTTAGACTGCCTAATTTGTCGATAGCTGACGCAGCAGCCGTTGGCAGCTTGGTTTCGCTTTCTTCCGGTACAGCGAGAGCCAGCTCCAGCAAGCCACGCAAGTTATCGGGCAAACCCTCCAGAGGCGGAAGTTCCTTCTTATCTTTTGCGGCCGTGGTGACGGTGCGGAAATGCGCGAGCAGGAATGCAGGCAACGTGGAGTCATAGGCACCCAGCGCATCCAGATGGTAATGGGCGGGGAATCGGTCGGGAGTCTTCCCTGTGATCTTCACCGCAGAGCCATCGCGTCGCCAATCGCCAGAGACTTCCAGGGTCACATCATCCCCGTCTTGATGCCAGACAGCGATGGGTGGAGGATGAGGCGGCGTTGTCATCCAAGGGGGCTGGGGATGGAATCACGATGACAGGAAATACGGCCAAAGGATCGCCTGCCACTCGCGCTCGCGCCATGGGGTGAAACCCTGCCTTCCCTGCCTTGTCGGGTAACACCCCATAGCATCGGCAGCCATGCAGCAGCTAAAGCTTGAGCAGGGCAAGACCAGTCCGCAGATCCAGTCTCGCACTCACATGAATCCATCCCCCCGAATCCTCACCATCAACGGCGGTTCATCCAGCATCAGGTTCGCGCTCTATCAGGCTGATGAATCGTTGAAGCTCGGGCTCTATGGCAAGATCGACCGCATAGGTCTTAGCGGCACGACACTGACCTTCCACGATAACTTTGGGGTAGAGCACAACAGCCAGCACATCACTGCTGCCGATCATCCAGCGGCAGTCGCCTACTTGATGGACTGGCTCGAAGCGCAGGACGGGTTTGCTTCGATCACAGCCGTGGGCCACCGCGTAGTGCATGGCATGAAGCATTCGGAGCCGGAGCGGATCACACAAGAGCTGCTAGCTGAACTGCACGGCATCCTGCCTTACGACCCGGAGCACCTGCCGCTGGAGATCAAGCTGATCGAGGTCTTCCACCAGCGGCATCCGCAAGTGCCACAGGTAGCCTGCTTTGACACCGCGTTTCACAGCGCCATGCCGCGAGTGGCGAAGCTGCTGCCCATCCCGCGCCGTTATGAGGCAAAGGGCGTGCAGCGCTACGGCTTTCATGGCTTGTCCTATGCCTATCTCATGGAGGAACTTGCACGCCTTGGCGATGCGACAGCGACGCAAGGCCGAGTGATCCTCGCGCATCTTGGCAATGGTGCCAGCATGGCCGCCGTGTGCGATGGCAAGAGCATCGACACGAGCATGGGTTTCACCCCGACTGGGGGATTGGTGATGAGCACGCGCTCGGGCGATCTGGATCCTGGATTGCTGAATTATCTGGCTACCACCGAAGATTTGTCGGCTACAGAATTGAATCACATGATGAATCATGAATCAGGCTTGCTAGGCGTCTCCGAAACCAGCTCAGACATGCGCGACTTATTGGCAAATGAAGCCAGGGATGTGCGTGCCGCAGAAGCCGTTGCGCTGTTCTGTTATCAGGCGAAGAAATGGATTGGCTCCTTCGCTGCGGCGCTCGGTGGCTTGGACACGCTCGTCTTTGCCGGAGGCATTGGCGAGAACTGCCCATCCATTCGAGATCGTATCTGCAAGGGGTTAGAGTTCCTCGGCATTGCGCTGGATGAGTCGCGCAACTTGGAGGCCAAGGCGTTGATCTCCGCTGATGGCGGCAGAGTAAAAGTGTGCGTCATACGCACGGATGAAGAACTCATGATAGCTCGTTCGGTATATCGCTTGCTAAGTCTAAACGTCGGGAAGGTATTATTGAGCAATTAGATCGAACGTGGAATTTCATTCTACGCTCTGCGGCAACAGTGGGTGTTACACCCCATATCGGTTTTGGTATCGCTGCACGAGCCTCGGTTGCTGACCATCATGT
The DNA here is from genome assembly GCA_031411235.1 of Verrucomicrobiota bacterium. Lineage (GTDB taxonomy): Bacteria > Verrucomicrobiota > Verrucomicrobiia > Verrucomicrobiales > Verrucomicrobiaceae > JANOAR01. The sequence continues at coordinate 19,905 of JANOAR010000036.1, forward strand.
CGATCATGTTGGGTGGCTGCGCTTAAACTCGCTTTGAGACAGAGCTCTGATTACGAATTCACAAACACAAAACCTCAACAACATCATGACGCTAAGCACTGTAAAATCACTCAACGGCTACAATCTAGAATGCCTTGATGGCGAAATTGGCAAAGCTCGGGAGTTTTACTTCGATGACCGACATTGGACTATCCGCTATCTAGTTGTCGATACGGGTAATTGGCTGACGGGTAGGCAGGTTCTGATCTCTCCGTATGCCTTGGTAGGCGTGATGGAGGAGGATAAGCAGATTGTCGTCAACCTGACCAAGCAGCAGATTGAAGACAGTCCTGCCCTGACCACGGATAAGCCCGTCTCACTTCAATACGAAGACGACTACTACGGCTACTATGGCTGGCCGACGTATTGGAGCGGTCCTGAAATGTGGGGCACATTTCCTTACATCATGCGTGATCGTGAGCAGCACAGGGATATCGCTAAAGGCGAGAAGGTGTGGGACCCACATCTCCGTAGCACGCGCGAGGTCAGTGGGTATGATGTTCAATCTACTGATGGTGAGATTGGTCACGTCGAAGATTTTGTTATCGACGATGAAACCTGGGCGATTCGCTATCTCGTGATTGCAACGCGGAATTGGTTGCCCGGTAAAAAGGTTCTTGTCTCACCGCACTGGATTAAGCATGTAAGTTGGGGTGAAGCAAAGGTGATTGTCGATCTTACCCAAGAAGCCATCAAGAATTCGCCAGAATTCACTAAAGCCTCGCTGATAACGCGGGCATACGAAATGGATTTGCACCGCCATTACAAGCGCCAGGAATACTGGGGCGAGTGATCCGAGGTCGGGTTACACCCCATCGCATCCCTGCTTTCACCGGGCCTATAACTGAAGCTGTGAATACGCATCTACTCATGGAAAAATCATCGGCTGGAATTCCAGTCCACGGCTGCATGGTATCTCGCAAGCAATTGCGAGAACGTGCAGTAGAACTTGCGGGCGGCGACGGTCGTGCCCCGCAGGACGCGTTAAAATGCGATTGGGAACAGGCCAAACATGAATTGCTGGATGAGCCGGATACGTCCTCAAATGACGAGATTACTCCAAACGATGAGTTTGGACAAATATCTTTGCCTTGAACGGATCGTGCGGGCTTACAACAATTACTTCCATAATCTTAAAATAATCAAATATGAAAGATCACATTTATAAACTCACTGAACTAACAGGAACATCCACCACTTCTATTGAGGACGCGGTGGATAAAGCTATCAAACATGCACACAAAACTCTGAAGAGTATGTGCTGCTTCCAGGTCATTGAGACGCGCGGAAGCATTGACAATGGGAAAGTTGAGCGCTGGCAAGTGACGATCAAAGTCGGTCACACTTTGCCGGAATGATCCGATGCTCATAGACTCACTTCATTTCAACTCGACCCGAAACACATTTCATCAATGAACACGACAAACGATACGACAACTCATATTCTGGCTCGCTTGGAGGTGGGCCTTTGCACGGATTCGGAACGTCTTCTGGCCTTGGATAAGGAGATGTCCGCCACATTGCAATGCGCCCGAGACCTCGGGTCAAAACAGCTATTTCCGGCTAACTGGAACAGCCAATGGCAATTGCATTGGGATGATGCCGAAGATATTTTGCAGCCGATCAGAAGGCTTGTGCATGAGATGGATTACTCGATCAAGAGCGATGGTGGCGACCGTCTCGCGGAAGCGATGGGAGCCTGGGATGCGATTCAATTGGAGGATGCCAAGTTAGTCATCGCGTTCGCTGCGATTCGCGAGCAAGCGAGTGGGCTCAGCGCCGATGTCCGCAGCGATTGGAACATACTGGCCCGGGCGCTGGAATCACAGTTGGAAACCATTCATGCCTGCGCTCAGGCCATGCGGATCAAGCTGGAACTATTGAAGGAGCACTCCAAGGAAGAGGTGGATAGGCTGGTGCAGGGCGTTCTCTGCAAACTCCCGAGTCAGACGGATGCGGACAGGATGAACAGGGAAATGTATGAGCAAGAACTGGATGCAGCGGCCATCGCTATTGAGCAGGAGCAGCATCAGCCTGGCGGTTTCATGGATACTCTCAAGGCGATGTTCATGTGGATCGAGGCACCTGAGGAGCGTGTGCGCAAAAACCTTTCTCTTCAGGTTATCTAGTTCTGAGTATTCCCATGAAAACGAACGCTCTTTTGCCTGCGCAGCTCCACTATATCGACGCCTACTGGCGAGCGGCGAACTATCTCTCGGTCGGGCAGATTTATCTGTTCGACAATCCTTTACTCAAGCGACCTCTCGTGCTGGCAGATGTGAAGCGCATGTTGCTGGGGCATTGGGGCACGACGCCTGGGCAGAACTTTATTTATGCGCACTTGAACCGAGTGATCCAGAAGCATGATCTTGATATGATCTATGTCTGTGGGCCAGGGCATGGCGGGGCGGCAGTGGTTGCTAATACTTACTTGGAAGGCACTTACAGCGAGATTTATCCAGAGATCAGCCAAGATGAGGCAGGGCTGCGGAAATTGTTTGTTCAGTTCTCCTTTGCTGGCGGTATTCCGAGTCATGCTTCGCCGGAGTGTCCAGGCTCCATTCATGAGGGCGGTGAGCTGGGTTATTCGCTGAGTCACTCCTTTGGCGCGGTATTTGATAATCCCGATCTTATCGTTGCCTGCGTCATCGGCGATGGTGAAGCGGAAACGGGGCCGCTGGCGACGGCTTGGCATTCCAATAAGTTTCTCGATCCTGTGACGGATGGTGTGGTGCTTCCCATTTTACATCTCAATGGTTACAAGATTGCCAATCCTACGCTGCTCGCCCGCATCACTCGCGAGGAGTTGGATCAACTGCTGCGTGGCTATGGCTGGACGCCGTATTTCGTGGAGGAGGAAGACAACGCGCTGATGCATGAGGCAATGGCTGCGACTCTGGATAATGCGGTGGCGGACATCCAACGTATCCAGCTCGAATGTCGCGAGCGCAGTAGCCAGACGCGGCCTCGATGGCCGATGATCGTGCTCAATTCCGCCAAGGGCTGGACGGGGCCGAAGGTGGTCGATGATAGGCAAATCGAAGGTACCTTTCGTGCGCACCAAGTGCCGCTCTCTGATCCTGCTGCGCATCCCGGGCATTTGAAAATGTTGGAGGACTGGCTGCGCAGCTACAAGCCGGAGGAACTCTTTGATGAGCAAGGGAGGTTGCTACCCGAGTTGGCTGAACTTGCGCCGCAAGGAGATCGACGGATGGGTGCCAACCCACACGCCAATGGTGGCCTGTTGCTGCGCGACCTGCGGATGCCTGACTTCCGCGACTATGCTGTGGATGTGCCTTCACCCGGCATTCGCGGCATTGGCGACACGCATGTGCTTGGCCCCTTCCTGCGCGATGTGGCTAAGCTCAACGATGAACAGCGCAACTTCCGTGTCTTTGGTCCTGATGAGACGCTTTCTAATGGACTTGAAGCTCTCTTTGAAGTGACCAACCGCCAATGGGATGCGGCGACTGAGGCCAACGATGTGTCTCTCGCCCCTACGGGCCGAGTGATGGAGATGCTCAGCGAACACCAATGCGAGGGCTGGCTGGAAGGCTATCTGCTCACGGGGCGGCATGGGCTTTTCAATTGCTACGAGGCGTTCATCCACATCATTGACTCGATGTTTAACCAGCACGCGAAGTGGCTAAAGGTGACGGCGACTCTGCATTGGCGGCGGCCGATTGCGTCGCTGAATTACCTGCTCGCTTCGCATGTGTGGCGGCAGGATCACAATGGCTTTTCGCATCAAGACCCTGGCTTCATCGACCACGTTGTGAACAAGAAGGCCGAGGTGGTGCGCGTCTATTTGCCGCCCGATGCGAATTGCTTGCTGTCCGTGATGGATCACTGCCTGCGCAGTCGGCATTATGTGAATGTTGTTATCGCGGGCAAACATCCAGCACCGCAATGGCTGACGATGGAAGCGGCAGAGCAACACTGCGCGGCTGGCATCGGCATCTGGCAATGGGCGAGCTGTGATGTGAATGCCGAGCCTGATGTGGTGATGGCCTGCTGCGGCGATGTGCCCACTCTGGAGACACTGGCCGCCGTTTCCCTTCTGCGCGAGCATTTGCCCGAGTTGAAAATCCGCGTGGTCAATGTGGTGGACTTGATGAAGCTCCAGCCGCAGCGCGAGCATCCACATGGCTTGAGCGACGCTGATTTCGATGCGCTCTTCACCAAGGACAAGCCGGTGATCTTCGCCTTCCACGCCTACCCTTGGTTGATTCATCGGCTCACGTATCGCCGCAGGAATCACGGCAACATTCACGTCCGGGGTTACAAAGAAGAAGGCACGATCACCACGCCCTTTGACATGACGGTGCTCAATGATATAGACCGCTATCATCTCGTGATGGATGCGCTGGATCGCCTGCCACAAGTGGGCGCGAAGGGCATAGAGTTGCAGCAGCAGCTCAAGGAAAAGCTCATTGAGCACAGGCGCTACATCTGCCAGCACGGCGAGGATATGCCGGAGATTCGGGAGTGGAAATGGAGCAACGCGCGATGAATTCACAGACACTGATCGACACGGCGAAGGCACTCGTTGCGAGCGGCAAAGGCTTGCTGGCGATGGATGAGAGCACGCCCACTTGTAACAAGCGATTCGCCAAGCTGGGGATACCGCAGACCGAGGGCCATCGACGTGCCTATCGCGAACTGATTGTCACCACGCCCCAGATTAGCCAGTGCATCAGCGGGGCGATTCTCTTCGACGAAACCATTCGCCAGCAAACCAACGATGGCAGGCCGTTTGCGCAAGCCCTCAGCGATGCGGGGATCATCCCTGGTATCAAGGTGGACACGGGCGTGAAGGACATGGCGGGGCATCCTGGAGAGAAGATCACCGAAGGACTGGATGGCCTGCGTGAGCGCCTCACGGAGTATTTTCAAATGGGGGCTCGCTTCGCCAAATGGCGCGCCGTGTTTGCTATCGACGATGCCCTGCCAAGCCAGAGCTGCATCGAGGCCAACACCCATGACTTGGCCCGCTACGTTGCGCTGTGTCAGGAAGTGGGGCTGGTAGCGATTGTCGAGCCTGAGTTGCTGATGGAAGGCTGGCATACGCTAGAGCGATGCAGCGTGGCGACGGAGGAAGTGCTGCAAGAGTTATTCAATCAGCTCTATGTCCAGTGTGTGAGCTTGGAAGGCATGATTCTAAAGCCTAATATGGTGCTCTCTGGACTCACTTGCGCAGCCCAGGCAAGCGTGGATGAAGTGGCCGATGCCACGGTGAGATGCCTCATGCGAGCCGTGCCCGCCGCCGTCTCTGGCATCGCGTTCTTATCCGGTGGGCAGCCTGCGGAACTCGCTACGGCTCGCTTGAATGCGATCAACCTTCGCTTCGAATCGCATCTGCCGTGGGCGCTGACGTTCTCTTTTGCCCGCGCCATTCAACAGCCTGCATTGGGCATTTGGCGAGGGGATTCGGCCAACGTGATCGCAGCGCAGCAGGCGCTGCTGCAACGCGCAAAATGCAACTCAGCCGCATGCCGCGCTGAATACACCCCTGCGATGGAACCAGCCTAGCCATGCCACTGCGACTCTACCTCATTCGACACGGCGAAACAGAATGGTCGCGCGCTGGCAAACACACGAGCCGCACGGACATTGCCCTGACAGCGCGTGGGGAGGATGAGGCGCGAGGGCTCAGTGCGCGACTGCATGGGATCGAATTCGCCCATGTATTCTCCAGCCCGCGCAAGCGCGCCCAGCAGACGTGTGAACTCGCCGTAATTCATCGTGCGGCCGAGCTTGAGCCTGATCTCGCCGAGTGGGACTACGGCGACTACGAAGGCCGCACGCCAGCCGAAATTCAGGCGCAACGGCCAGCATGGAACCTCTTTCGCGACGGTGCGCTGAATGGTGAATCGCCCGCGCAGATGGGGCATCGCGTCGATCTCCTCCTGTCTCGTCTTCGCACTCTGGAGGGCAACATCGCGCTCTTTACCCACGGTCATCTGGGGCGTGTGCTCGCGGCAAGATGGATTGGGCTTTCTGTGGAGCAGGCCCAGCATCTGCTCCTCAGCACTGCGTCTGTTGGCATCCTTAGCTACACTCACAACCACATCGACCAACCCGCCATCGCGTTATGGAACTCTACTTCAGATGGATGTATCGCTGGAGTGCGGTAGAACGAGCCATCTCGCTCGTGCTCTTGTGGCTTGGTGGTCTCGGCCAAGCCTTCCCGCAGGCAAGAATGTAAGCTCTCGCGCATCCGGCGAGGGCATGTCTGAAATTGTTTTTTGAAGTGGCTGCGCGTTTGTATTGCGTAGGAACTCCAGCTTGAGCCTTCAGCTTGCCCGCCACTCTCTCAGCCTCCTTGTCTATGAACCAATTTTCACGCAGGTCGCGGCACGCTCTTGCAGGGCGGCGACGAGGCGGAGGGTCACGTCATGGCGGAGGCCTTGGGCACGTAGCTCTTTGTGAACCTTGGCTGCGGCATCAGGTAGGATTGCGATCATGGACGCGATTCGATCCCGCAGGGCGGTGGCGTCCCAGCGCAGTTCGGTGGCGCACTTTTGCCATTCGCGCAGGCCGATCTCGCGCGGTCGGTATTTGCCCCCGATCATCATCGCAACGGTGGCGCGGCGCGGATCCACCTGCTTGGGGAAATAGGGCAGTGCGCTGGACACACCGTAGAGCGGCGCGAGCCGCACGCGGTTTTGCTGGGCGATGAGGAGGGCGTAGTTTTTTGCGTGGGCATCTGTGCCGCAGATGAGCCAGTTAAAAATGAGTGCGTCGATGAAGCGCGCCTCGTCGGCTTCGCGTGCATGGGAGTGCTGGCGGATGAGGTTCATGATCTCCACCGCCGAGGGGCCGCCCTGGCTTTGATACTTCATTTGCGGCATTCGGCCAAGAGCCTGGCACATGTCTTCCTGGTGAATGCGCAGCACTCGGCTGCCCTGGCGCAGGCGATCAAAGCGCTCGACGATGATGACGGGGACTTCGCCAAAATGGCGGACGACGGACGTGGCCGCTGACAGGCCTAGCGCCGATGCCAGGGCCATGCAGAAGTGCTCGTTCTCGGCGTAACCATCGAAGGTGCCGCTGGCTGGCTTGAAGATGTGCGTGGTGGGCACCTTGCCGGAGGGCACGCCCCAGCGATCTTTTTTGGCATCGTAGTGGAGTGCGGTCTTTGGCTGTGCTCCGGCAAGGCTGAACTGACCGCGATCCGCGCCGGAGCGTGTCGCGCTGTGATCCTTCAGCAGCAGTTGCAGGCGCTGTGTTAGATCCTCTTCAGTAAGCCATTTCACACGGCCTGCGCTGGTGGCTGTGCGCCACTCATTGACGCGTTCCGGCTTCACCCACTGCACTGCGCCAGCACAGTCCTCACCGACATGCGAGAGCAGGCGAAAAGGATTACTGGGATAGACACTGAAGCGCTCACCCCAGCGGCGCAGCACGCCATCGTTGTCGGGAAGCAGACCCCATAAAAAGGGTGAGACTACGGAATGCCCATGTTGGGCCGCGCTCAAAGGCATGGACAGCGATAAGGGGAATGCCTTGGCATCGCCGCGCCATGCTTCATCATACGAGAAGCGGAGGCGGTTGCGACTGCGATCCCATAACACGCGGCCCATGAGGAGGTCGCTTGTCCATGCCTGGAGTTCGTCGATCATCGTCTGGATGGGCCAGTGGTTCGTAGGATGATGCTATCCAGGTCGATAGCGTCGTTGAGCCTCATCCCCGAGTGGGATTGCGGCTGGAGATCCACTTGCAACGGCACATCCAGTTCATTGAGCGTCCGCAGCACTAGGCCGAGTTGCACGGTGGCCTTGCCCTGCTCCAACTGCACAATCCACAGCCGACTCACGCCCAGGCGCGTGGCGAGTTGATCTTGTGTCCAGCCACGGGACTTGCGCCGGTCGCGCACGAGATGGCCGATTTCGTTGGGTGTTCGAAGTTGCATGGCGGCATGATGCCATGAATGCGAACGATTACAAGTTGCGAAAGTATGCGATAGGTAACAAATATGCAAAGATAGCGAGCGAATACATTGGGTGAATGCACTGCACCGTGCAAGTCCATGAACTTGCCGCCTACCGCTGCCAGAACCACTTCCACTTACGCTTGGGCTCTGGAACCACCTGGGGAACGGGCTCGGTTCGGCTCGCAATGACTGGCCGGGGCACGGCTGGAAGGCCTTCGATGATCACGGTCATGCCTTTGGTGACCTGCTTCGCTAGGCGCACGACATCCCAGTTTGCGGTTCTCATGCAGCCGTGGCTGGAGCTGCGACCAATGGTCTGTCCTTGGTTGGTGCCGTGGATGCCGATACCGGGCCGGTTCAGGCCGATCCACATGACGCCGACGGGATTGTTCGGGCCGATGGGCAACTCATAGAAGTCGCCGCTGCGCACGCCGTATTCGAGCACGCTCTTGTCCCAGCGGAAGGTTGGCATTTGAGCGATGCCGAGGATTTTCCAGGTGCCAGGCGGCGTGGCAAGGTAGCCGCTGCCGGGGGTGATCGGGAGACTGGCGAGCATCTTCTCGCCTTCAAACAGGCCCAGTAGTTTCTCCCGCGTATCAATTTTCATGATGCGGGTCAGATAGGCTGGTATCTCGGGCAGGCTGGCGACCTGGGTCAACTCCTCGATGAGGAAGGGCTGCACGCTGGGCACTTTCACGATGTCGCCAGGCTTTAGCGCGCCCATCTTCATGGGCTGGTTGATGAACTCAAGCAACTCGGGTGCGCAGTGAAAACGCTCGGTCAGGAACTCCAACAGCGAATCATAGGGCAGATATTTTTTCTTGCTCTGCGCGGAGGGTTGGCTGGGCAAGTCGCCGACGTATTGGAGATCCTCGGGGCGAATGGTGTAGCTCGTATAATTTTGCGGCACGCTCGTGAGATCCAGCGTGTGGGCAGGCAGTTCGGTCTCGGGGAGGCCCTGCGCCCGCTGGTAGCGCTTCAGGGCTTTGGTGGTGAACTCCCCTGGACGACCGTCCAGCTTCCCTGGGCCAAAAAGTTGCGTATCCAGGAAAATCTGAAGCCGCAGAATGTCTTCCACAGGTTCAGGTGCCTTGGGCAGCGGGTCGGGGATGATGGCGGAGGCCGTCGCAGAGGCGAAGGCGAAACATAAAAAGGGTAGCAAGGTGGAAAGCGGTTTTTTCATGGGGGGAATGGGGGGCGATCCGTTACCACTGCTCTGCATCAGTTTCAACCACGTGAGGAGTAGGTTTATCCCGACTACCGCGTTCGATCGGTGGCCTGACGGGCTATTTTTCCGCCAACTCTGGAAGGCGAAGACCTCGCGACTCAGCGAGGATTGCGGTTATAGGGGAAGCTATGCCTTTCTCTTCCTTCGGTCTGTCCGCCCCACTTCTCCGCGCGGTCAGCCACTACGATGCCCCCACGCCTGTGCAGACTGCCGCCATCCCGGTGGTGCTGGCGGGTGGTGACGTGCTGGCCACCGCCCAGACGGGCTCGGGCAAGACTGCCGCGTTTGTCCTGCCACTGCTCCAGCGCTGGCTTGCCGCTGGGAGAGAGACGCCACGCCGCGTCCATAGCTTGATCCTGGTGCCCACACGCGAGCTTGCGAATCAGGTCACGGAATCCGTGCTGCGCTATTCGCTTCATCTGCCCGAGCGTATCAAAGTGGTGAGCGTCATTGGCGGCGTCTCGATCAATACCCAGATGATGTCTCTGCGCGGCGGAGCAGACATCGTGGTGGCCACGCCGGGCCGGTTGCTCGACCTCGTGGAGCACAACGCGCTGCACCTTTCCCATGTGGCCGTTCTGGTGCTCGATGAGGCCGATCGTATGCTCGATCTGGGCTTTGCCGATGAGCTGGCTCGCGTGCTCGACCTGCTGCCGAAGCGTCGGCAAAACCTACTGTTCTCCGCCACCTTCCCCGCTGCGGTTCAATCGCTGGCCCATGACCTGCTGCACGAGCCGACGCTGATCGAAGTCGAGACTGCGCCCACGGAAATACCTGACATCGAGCAACGCGCCATCGAGGTGGACGCGGGCAAACGCACGCCGCTGTTGCGCCATCTGATCAAGACGCTGAGCTGGCAGCGCGTGCTGGTTTTTGTCGCCAGCCAATACACCGCCGAGCATGTCGCTGATAAGCTGCGCAAAAATGGCATCGGTGCCGTCGCCTTCCATGGCGAACTCAGCCAGGGGGCTCGCAGCCAAGCCTTGGCGGACTTCAAGAACTCGAAGATTCATGTGCTTGTCGCCACCGACCTCGCCGCTCGTGGGCTGGACATCGTGCAGTTGCCCGTGGTGCTGAACTACGACCTGCCGCGCTCTGCCGTCGATTATGTCCATCGCATTGGCCGCACGGGTCGTGCGGGTGAGACGGGGCTCGCGGTCAGCTTCGTCACGGCAGAGTCGCACGCGCACTTTTGCCTCATCGAGAAGCGCCACCAACTGACCATCGCTCGTGAACAAATTCCTGGCTTCGAGCCCTTTGAAATCGCGCCGCCGCCCTCGCCAAGCACTGGCGGCATCAAGGGCCGAGGCAAGAGCAAGAAGGACAAGCTACGCGAGGCCGCCGCCCGACAAGGTGGAGCTGCATCGTGATCTCTCGTTGCGCCGGGGCTCGTTCCGACTCTGCTGTGCGCTGATTGTCACTGAGCAGCTAAGGGACGCCGCGCGTATTATTCATTGGCTTGAAGATAGGCAGCAGTAACAGTGGCAAGGTTACGACTATTGCCATGCCTCCCACTGCCGTTCCCACTCCTACTGATGCCCCGCGTTCTTTGATTCAAGTTGCCGCGCTGCATGTTCTGCTGGGCTGGGGCCAGCAGGCTTGCAAGCGGGTGGAGGCAGGCATCATCTTTGCGCGGCAACGGTGCTGGTATCTGCCCTTGCTGTTGCTGTTTATCCCTGCCTGGATGGCCTGGCACCACGCTTGCCTAGTACCACACGCTGACCATTGGATGGTGGTGGGGAATCCGTGGCTGAAGCATTTAGAGGGCGGTTCGCTGTGGGAGTTTCTCCACTCGCCTGGCAATGACAGCCGACATGATGTGCCGAAACTTTTGCACTGGGCGGTAATCTCGCTCACGGGGTGGAATCTTCGCGTGGAGGCTCTGCTCTGCGTGCTCATCACGGGGCTGAGTGTTGCGCTACTCATGAATCTTTGTCGCAGGCTGCCCACCACGCCCGCACGCGCCTGGGGCCTAGCGTGGCTAGCGGCGCTCACGCTGCTCTCGCCGCAGCAGTGGATGAACTGGACCTGGGGCATCCAGCTCTGCTACGTGCTGGTTGTCTTCGGGGCGGCAGCCTGCATTGCGGCGTTTGCTTCGAGCCTTTCATTGCCTTTGAAAGCGCTGCTCGCCGCGCTCGCTGCAGGCATCGCTGCGATGTCGTTTATCAATGGTTGGTTGGCGTGGTTACTGGGCTTTTTGGCCCTGGGTGTGTTGACTTGGCAGCAGGGCTGGCGCACGCGTGGTGTGGCGATCGCCTGGCTACTGTGGTGCGTGGCACTGGCCGCCACGCTGGGGGTGTTCCTGTATGGGTGGCCAGCATCTCAGATAAAACATGAGCAGGGCATGGTGCAGGGGCTACTCGTTGATCCGCTGCCGCGTCTGCACTTTATGCTATCGCTGATCGGTGCGCCCTTTGCCGAGACTTGGCCCACTTGGGATCACGGATTGCGCGATAAGCTGCTCGTCCAAGTCGCGCCGTGGTTGGGGGGCGGCACGCTGTTGCTCGCGCTGTTCACGGCGCTGTGTCTATGGCATGAGCGAGCACACATTCACTGGGCTGCCCTATGGCCGTGGGCACTGCTTGCACTTTGGGGTCTGGGTAATAGTGCCGCTATAACGCTGGCGCGCTCGAGTATGAGCTTAATCACACCGTTTGAGTCGCGCTATCCGGCTTATATCCTATGGTTTCATATCGGGCTATGGGGTTTCATGGCGGTAGTGCAAAGTGGGCGTGGATTCACCCGGTTGCGACAAGGCTGGATGCTGCTGATGCTGTGGGGTTATGGCGTTGGCGCGGTGCAGGGCTGGCGCGATTCTCTGCGTATGTACAATGGTTGTAAGTTGGTCAATGCCGCCTCGACGATGCGCCTCGTAGCTCCAGAACCAGTATTCCTCGATCTGGTGATGCCCACAGGTGGCGAGCGCGTGATCACGGCGCTCAATGTATTAGATGCGCATGGCCTTTTGCACGTCGCGACACTGCATAGTGAGCGCGTGAGTGATGCGACTCTCTCAAAAGACGAGACTTGGCTTGGCGAATTAAAAACAGGTTCGCGCGATGCTGCGGGCCTGCATTTGAAGGGGTGGGCACTGAATAAGCAGACGCGCCTGGATGCTCCTGCGATAGTGATTTCCTATACCGTGGAAGACCAGCCCGAGATATGGCTGGGCCTCGCTACGCGCCGCACGCACGAGAATAAGTTGGCGAAAAAACTGAAAGCGCGGGTTATGGAAGCGCGCATCGGCTGGGAGTATCTGCCGCTCTCGGGGACTGAAACGGCCTTCATGTCTAGGCTGCCACTAACAGTGAAGCGCAAGCCCCTGCCCAATGCCAAGCTGACGCTGCGAGCCTATGTGCTGGAGTCTGAGTCAGGCGTGGTGACGCTTCTGCCAGGCATCGTGGAAGTGCCAGCGATAGATTAACGTTGAGTCGAGCGGAGATCAGGGATTCGATGCACTTCCATACGCTCTACATCGAGCGCCCATGCGCGAATCTTTGCATCGGCGGCGGGTGACTTGACAAGGCTAATCGGCCCCGCCCAGCGCGAAGTCCACTCGGGCGTGAGCTGTGGCGTTGCTTCGTATTCGCGGTCGCGTTTGGTGGCAAAATAAAGATAGCGTGGTACCCCTTCCAGCGTGCCGATGGCAAAGATGGTTTCAGGCTCGTTGCCGGTTTGACTTGTAAAGAGCACCAAGTCCGCAGGCCTCCCGCTCGTCAATTCCGAGTAACCCGTGGCCGTCATCTGGCCATTTGGCTTGGCCTTGAGGTCGAAAAACGCTGCGCGTTTAGGAGTTAAATTTTTTTCGCTTACGCGGAAGTGCTTCAAGCCCAAATCTTGCAGTAGTGGCGGGTGCATGATGCCGAGGCGCTCCATTTCTAAAGCCAGTCGCACTGTGTAGCCGCCATCGCCACCTACGGGGCCGAGCGCATCGTGGTTGGGCAGTACCTTGGCAAACATCAGCAACGCCTTGCCTTGCAATCGGCTTTGTTGCCACAGCTCCATGTTACGAATACCGTAGTCCCACTGTGTGAGCAGCAGCATGGCCAGAGCACCTGCCACTAGGGTAACGGCCTGCGGCACCCAAGTGATACGCTGGCCTTTTTTTAGCACGATGAGGGACACTGCCGCAATCAGCGCAATCGTCAGCGGCACAGCATGGCTCACGTAGCGCAGGCTGATCGCCACCACCGCTGTGCGGGATACCCACATACGCCCGATGGCGGTGAACACCGCCGTGCCGATGCTGAACAAACCGAGCAGCAGCCACGGCGTGAGCGCACGGATAAAAGCGAGGTCTTTGCGCTCAGTCCATAACAAGCCTAAAACAGCCGCGAAAAATCCGACGGACAAGCCGCCAACAAGCTCCGCACAAAATAAATTATCCACATGCAGCCCGCGCGAAAGATGGCTGCCAAGCACCGCAATGATGAACTGTGGTGCCTCCGGCAACTTCTGTAAAAACACCGTGACGCTATGGTGCACTGTGGTATCTGCGCCCTGGCCATAAGAGAACTGCTGTGGCACGGCGTTGGTGAAGTTCAGCGAATACAAACCCACAGCGGCAAGGGCAAATATCGACCACGCGATGCTGAGCTGCCAGCGCTCGCGTCGAGTCAGCGACTCACGTAAAGTCCAAAATAACACGGGCACCAAGACGAGCGTAAGAGGCCCATTGCCAAAGCTCCACATACCGATGAGCGCAGCCACCGCACTGATGGCAAAAGCAAACCACGGGCGCAGCGCTGAAAGCCATACGCGCAGCACAATGGTGAGCATGAATACAGGGATGTAGGCCTCGAACAAAATCGGCCATAAAAACCCCTGCCATTGCACCGCGCAAAACAGCATCGCCGACATGAGGAACAGCGGCAGCCACAGTGCGCTCACGGTGCTGCCTGTGGTCGTTTTGAGCATTTGCACAAGATTCCAACCCGTGCCCATCAGCACCAGCATCGTGATAGCATTCTGCCAGCGCAAATCACCGCCCCCGATAAGATGGGCACTAAGAGCGAGCAGGCGCGGCACCGTCACGCGATGCTCCATGTGAGCGGTAAAAAGCTGGCCCAGAGTCAGTGATCCAGCTTTGAGTTTGATCCAGTCTTCGATGAACGTCCAGTCGTCCGAGAAAGGCGTATCGACGAGGTAGAGCCGCAGCAATAGCACCGTGGCAAGAAAGGGCGCAAGGATGAGCAAAAGGCAGATCCCAGTTTTGGATCGAGGGTTTTGGAAGAGAGACTTTAGGCAATTAGAAATCACCTCACACAATGATTCCAGTCGCTAAAATCTGATAGCCTATCGGAAATGGCTAACTACACCAACTGCGCTAAAGGTTAATCCTTATGCCGAATAGTTGAGCGCTTCATTCACCCTGTTGCCGCCGCTAGCCGCATAAACTCATCGTAATCTCGGATGTAATCGGCAGCGTCGTAGTGGTGTGAGGCAAAGACTATGAGTGTGGAGTCGGGCGAGTGCTTGCACTCGGTTGCCCAGACCATCGGCGGCACATAGAGGCCAAGCGTGGGGCGGTCGAGAAAGTATTCCTCTCGCGTTGTACCATCATCCACCAGTACGTAGCAGGAGCCATGCACGCAGGTGAGATACTGCGCACAGAGGCGATGCGCGTGCTCACCGCGCAGCGTGCCGCTGGGGATGGCGAAGGTGATGAAGTAGCGCTGCGGTACAAAAGGCAAGGGATTACCAAACTCGCCCACGGTGAGGTTGCCCCGAGCATCCTCAATGTAAGGCAGTTCGTAACTCCGTACCCCTCGCACTTTGGAAGCTTGAATCGTGACGCTCTGGCTAGGCACGGGGCGGTTTGTTTGCTCGGCTGACATGGGAAATATAGGGAGCGGTAAAGTTCAGTCCGTGCGATGCCGGATAACGTCGCGCACCAGCGATTGTGGCTTGCCAGAGAGCGTCAAGTAGGCACGGCCCACATACTCACCGATGACGCCAAGCATGAGCAACTGACCACCGGAGAAAATGGCAATCGCTGCCATGAGGGACGCCCAGCCTGGAGCCTGTTGTCCGCTAATGAAGTATTCAAAAAGTACGACGAATAGGGCCAACAACCCAGCTCCGCACAGGCTCGCACCGAGCACGCTGGCGAGGCGCAAGGGCATGATGCTGAAGTTAAAAAACATGTTCATCCATAGCCGCACCAGTTTGCGTATGGTGTAGCCACTCGCGCCGTCAGCGCGCAGCTCGTGGGCGACGAGCAGTCGCTCAATGCGATCGGTAGCGCCGAGAATGAGTCCGTCGATATAGGGGTAGGGACCAGAGTAGCAAATGATGCGATCAATGAGCGCACGACTGTGGGCGCGGAAGCTGCACAGATAGAGGTCACGCGGCTTGTCGAGCAGCCAAGTGGCTACCGCAGAGGTGAGGGCACTGCCGAGGTTTCGGCACCAGTGATGCTTTTTATCCTCGTAGTAGGCATAGACGACATCGGCACCGGTTAGCTGGCAGTGGGCGAGCAGTCGCAACGCCTCGTCGATGGGGTTTTGTAGGTCGTCGTCGAGGTTGATCACGTAGCGTCCTCGCGTGTGGCGAAAGCCCTCCAGCACCGCTGCATGTTCCCCAAAATTGCGCGCCAGATCGACAAAAATTACGGAGATTGGCATATCAGCGAGCAGCTTCGTCACACGCGCTCCAGTACCGTCGGGACTGGCGTCATTTACCAACACTAGCTCATAGCCTTCAGCGATGGGCAAGTCGCGAAAGGCGTCCAATAGACGAGGCAGAGCATCGCCCGTGTTGTAGAGCGGTACGACAAAGCTGACGAGAGGTGGGGGTGGCATGACAGGGTGCGCGGATCAAACTTCAGCCCGGCTTCCTCGCAACCGCAAACACCGAGGTACCAAAGGGTAAGCCAAAAGCCTTAGCGACGCCCATATCCAGTTGGGTGAGGAACGACACACACGTATTAAGCCAATGTGGCAGCATGCCGAGATCGGACTCTGTAGCGGCCAGTGCGTCCTGCTTGCACCAGCGGCTGAGCTGTCGCCACAAAAGCACCGGGAAGAACAACCAAGCATTCCAATAGTGCAGAACTTCGACACGCAATCCCTGCTGCTCCAGCATGACGCGTAGGCGAGCGGCAGTATAGCGGCGAACCCCGCTCACCGCGTCATCATGGCTGCCTCTCAGGCTGTCAAAGGCAGGCAGATTGATCACCGCATAACCTCCTGGCCGCAGCACACGAGCAATTTCAGCAAGGGACTTGGCCTCATCGATCTGCTCGTGGTAGAGCACGTCAAGACTCACCACCGCATCCATGCTAGCGCTGGCAAAGGGCATGGCATCAAGGCTAGCGAGCACTACCTCGGTAAAACCCCGAGCATGAGTGTGCTCCACCGCCAATGGCGAGATGTCTATGCCATCCAGCTGCCAATGGCCGTGGCTGTTGGCTGTGCGTAACGCATCGAGTGTGCCGCCAGTGCCGCAGCCAGCATCGAGGATGTGCGCACTTGCTTGTCTGCCAACAAGCCGTTTTACCTCGCGGACAACATACGCTCTCAACGCGTCGTACCACCAGTGGTGATCCTCGACAGTGCGCATCGTATCATATTCGTGGTCGAGCATGGGCCTGTCTAGTTAACCTCGCGGATGATGGCACAAACGGCCTCAATGGCCGCCTGCGAGAGATAAGGATGCAATGGCAGCGTCAGGATTTCCTTCATCACCGCCTCCGTTTGCGGCAATGCAGGCGAGGCGGCTGTGATGTGGGCATAGCCAAGCTGCTGGTGTATGGCCGCTGGATAATGCAGGCCCACAGGCACGCCGTGAGCGAGCAAATACTGCATCAACCGATCTCGCTCGGGACTACGGATCACATACAAATGAAAAGCGTGCGAGCTATCGCTGCGGCTCACAGGTGCGCTGGCTATACGGCTACCTGCAAGCCCACGCGTGTAGCTCGCAGCAAGCGCACGCCGTTGCGCTATGCTGGCTGGCAGCGTGCGTAGCTTCACCCTCAGGATCGCCGCTTGCATCTCATCGAGACGGCTGTTCACCCCCTCGCTCGCACTGATGTAGCGCTCCTGCCAGCCATACTGGCGCACCACGCGGATGCGCTCCGCAAGAGCCTCATCGCTGGTGGTGATCGCCCCGCCATCGCCGATGCCACCGAGGTTCTTGGTGGGGTAAAAACTGAACGCACCTGCACGAGCCAAGGAGCCTACCATGCGTCCTTGAAACGTCGCACCATGGGCCTGCGCACAGTCTTCCAGCAAGATGATGCCATGTGCAGCGGCCACCTTTTCCAGGCGATCCCAAGCTGCTGGGTGGCCGTAGAGATGCACCACAAGCGCAGCTTTGATCCCCTGCCCCTGGGGCGACTTGAGCAAGGCATCCAAAGCGTCTGGACACATCGTGGCAGTGTCGCGGTCAATATCGACAAACACCGGCATCGCTCCCGCACGAGCAATGCCCGAGGCGCTGGCTACAGCCGTATGCGAGGGCACTGCGACCTTGGCCCCTGGGCCAATCTCCAGCGCTCGCAAAAGCACCTCAATGGCGTCGGTACCATTCGCCACGCCAATGCTGTGTGTGCTGCCCACGTAGCTGGCAAATTCCTTTTCAAAAGCCGCCACCTCCGCACCAAGGATGTAATGACCCGCCTGCAACATGCGCTGCAAGGCCGCGTCAATGTCGGCCCGGTGGGCGTGATAATCGGCAAGTGGGAACTGCGGGAAGAGGGCGGAATCGAGCATCATAGACATAACACGACCATTCTGGACAGGCTGGGCGAGATTGCCAACGGCGAGTCAATAAACTGAGTGCGGCGCTCCAGGAATGACTTGCGGCCCTAGCGGCGCGTCGGCATACGCTAGGCAATGCGGCTGCCATCGCAGCGCTACCTCTCCCGCCCCTCAAAATGACAAACACCTTCTTTCGACTTCATCATCGTCGCATCACCGCCCTCCTCGGAGCTTTGGGATTTGGACTCCTGATTTGGCTGCAACTGCCGGGAATGGTGGTCACGCTGGACGATGACTTTGGTTACTTGCGGTCGGTGGTGGAGACCTGCCAGCGTGGGCGGCCATGGACGTATGATTGGCTTACGCCGTGGGCGGCATCAATGTCGGTGCTCGTTGCTTGTCTCTTCAAGCTGACTGGCAGTTTTAGTTTCGCCGTTCACTTCAGCCTCGCCTTGTGCGCCGCCCTTGCCTTTCTCGGGCTGTCACTTTTCCTCATCGACAACGGCGTGAGTCAACTTCGAGCTATGGGCGTCGCGGCGCTGCTGCTGAGCTGCCCACCGTGCTTTTCATGTTGACGATGTTCACCTCGGTACCGCTGTACCTCGGCTGCCTGTGCTTGTGCCTATGGTTGAGCCAAAGGCAGCGCTGGGGCCTGGATCGCGTGGCCGCGCAAAACACGCTCTACGAGCAAGTGTTGCGTGAGAAAAAGTTGAAGCCTCACGAGATCGGGTTGGTGACTTTTGGCTATGTGGGCTGGCGGCTGGAGCCCTACTTCCGCCAACATGAAGGCCGTAACAGCCTTGATCTAGCGGGCTGCTTGCAGTGCGTTGGCGGTTGGACGGATAAGGGCGGCCTAGCGATGATCACCCAATTGCCCA
>JANOAR010000037.1:0-17649 GCA_031411235.1 Verrucomicrobiota bacterium
CCCGAAGGCAATCCCCTTATCCCTTCAACCTTGCCCCTTATCCCTCTCTGCTTGCTTTGCTATCACGACTGAATGAGCAGATGACACCAATTAATGGGAAATGTGAAGGTGACTGACGTTCTGCACCCATTTCACTTCCTCAACACACCAATACCTAGACGACCCGGCAAGTGCATCGCGCCACTGGCATCGTAGCTCAGGCCATCGTAGTCATCGTTGGCGAGGTATAAATGGCCGTCGAGGTCGATCCAGTCGGCGAGGCTGGCGAGGTGCGCCGCAGCGGTGACGCCGACGCTGCTTTCGATCATGCAACCGAGCAGCACCGTCATGCCCAGCGCGCGAGCTTCACGCATCATTTCCATCGCGGGACGCAGGCCTCCCGCCTTCAGCAGCTTCACGTTTACGCCATCGGCTAGGCCATGCAGGTCGCGCAGATCGCTCGCGGTTTGCGCAGACTCATCAGCGATCAGCGGCAGCGGTGACACGGGCATCTGGGCACGCAAAGCCTGCCATGCCGCGATGCCGCCACGGTGGCTGATGGGTTGCTCGATAAAGGCGAGCCCCAAGTCAGCAAGCTGGGGCAAGATCGCCACCGTCTCCGCGATGCTCCAGCCACCATTCGCATCGGCGAAAATCATCGTTTTGGGTGCTGCCTCGCGTGCGGTCGTGGCAATGGCGACATCGAAGGCCCTATCGCCACTGCCGAGCTTGAGCTTGAGCACCGGAAACTGCTTGGCGGTGGCCGCCACCTTTTCGGCAAAAGCACCGAGATCGGAGGGGATGCCGAGACTGCGGGCAGACTTCTCGAAATCAGCGGCGATAGGGCTTTCGGTGAGGCCCAGACTCCGCCACAGCGGCACGCCGCGCGTCCTTGCCGCGACATCGTGCCACAATAAATCGAGAGCGAGTCGAGCCTCGCGCGGCATGGGTTTCAGCGAAGGGCTGACGCCATACTGCTTTAGCCATTGCTCCGTCCCGGCGGGATCGCCCTGGTAATAGGGAATGAAGGGAGCCTCGCCTAGGCCACCGCCAAAATGCACCCGCACCACACGGCGCTCCGCCGAGGTGCCATGCGCGATGCGGAAGGGCTCGGTAAGTTGCAGAGTGATGACTTCGACCTGAAGCATGGTGGCCTGGGCGGAACGAGTGCCCAGCGTCACTTCTTCTTTGGCAACCACTGCTCCATGGGCATCGCCGTCACCTCGGGCGCAGCATCACCACTGGCAAAAGCGACGGCAATCATTTGCGGCCCTTTCACATTGGCGAGCACGATTTTCAGCAGCTTGATGCCTGTCAGCGGTGTCGCGCCTTGTGGCAGGGTGGGCGGATCGGCAGAGATAAAAGTCGCACCCGCAGGCGAGATGATGCTGGCGGTGAGGAGGTTATTGCCACTCTTCAGCGTCGCTTTATTGCCAGCCGTGGTGACTTCGGATTTGGTGTGCATGACCCACTCAGGTGAGCCACTCTTGGCAATGAATTCATCCTGGATGATGACGTAAGGCTTGGGGCCGCGCGACACCATGGCCCCACGATGCCAGCCTTTGGCCTTGCCTGTGAAGACGTCGCTAAGATCAACAATAGCCACGCCACGCTCGGGCGTAGAGACAAAGCCGGAGATGGTGGCCGTGGCCTCAATGGCCTGGTTGTTGGGATCGGCAGGAGCGGGAGCACCTTTGACAGCCGGTTTTTTCTTGGCGTCCTTTTCCTCCACTTCAGGCGTGCCGCCCATGCGGATGATGTTCTGGCCGAGCGAGCCTTCACGATAGAATTTGAAGCGCTTCGGGTCAGCGATATTTGCCACCTGCTTCTCGTCCTCGGCCCCGAGATCCACGGCCCAGCGTACGCCACCCGCGTCGAGCACAAAAGTACCCAGATCAAGCTGCGCACCGGGGTGATCGTTTTTGCCGCCTTTGATACCGACGAACATAGCGTTGGGATCATTCCAAGCCGTGCGCAACGTGGCCACTTGGGCGCTGGTAAAGGCTTTGTCCAAGCTGTCTGGCGTGCCATAGCCTCCCATGTACGGGCTGTGGTAGAGCAGTGCTCCGGCTTGGTTCAGGTTGGCTGCATTGCCAACGTTGGCCTCGGCTCCTCGGGCTCGTATGGCTGGCACGCCAGGATTGCCATACAGGGAGGCGAGCCAACTGGTGATCCAGTAGCGATCCAGGTTATCGCGCTTCGAGGAACCGTAGTTGAAGAGGTTTTTGGGGCCGCTCAAATACATTCGCGCGAGGCCGATATTGGCCAGGCCCTCGACGGTGGAGTAGCCGAAATCCGAACCGCAGGCGGAGCGGAAACTGGAGATGACAAGGGCAAGGCTATCGAGGACTTCATCGCCCACATAGAGGCTCTCGGGCCAGATGCCATCGGGCGAGAATCCCGTCACGCCATCACCGAGCACCTTGGCGGCGAGATTGGCCGCCGGGCCAGCGGCATTGGGCTCATCCTCATTGAGGGAAATCGCGGCAAGCATCAGAGCCGAGGCGGTGATCATCTCTTCCCCATCGGGCGGGGTCTTGTCCTCAGGCTTCTTTGGGGTCTTACCCGAGGGCTTGTTTTCAGGGGGCGCTTGGCCGGGCTCGGGGCGCTTGGTTGTCGCGGGAATGGGCTCACCCTTGAGATGGGCCATGAGAGCGTCGAAGCCGAGCTGAACCATCGCGGCACGGACGATTTTGGCTTGGTCAGGGTTCAGCGAGGTGCGGAAGTAATCGTAACCGATGGCCATGCCCGTGACGAATTCCGAGCAAATCTTGGCATCCGTCGGCGACCAGTTGGTGAAGTCCTTCGAGACGGCGAGCAGTTCTTTAACGCCCCTGTCCTTCCAGCGGGGGTCACCTGTCACTTGGCTGAGAATACCCAGATGGGAAAACCGGAAGATCGTCTGTCGCCCCACAGGATTTTCTTCGCCGAAGGACTTGGTCAGCTCGGGCTTGGTCAGCAGGTCTTCGCCGGTTTTTTGGATCGCTTCAAACATCGCCTTGCTGGTGGGATCGCTGGCGACGCGTGCCTTCAGCGCGGCAAAACCCTCGGCATTCATGATGAGGCGCGGGCGCACCGACTTCACCGAGCTGAGGATCGCGCCACCTGCGGGATGTTTGAACTTCTTGGCTGGCGTCACCGCGACGACGGGACGAGCGGGCGCGGGTGCCCCCACAGGTGCCTGGGGCGCTGCGGCGACGGGCGCTGCCGCAGGCGTCTTTCCTGGGACGGCGGCGGGGGCAGTTGCTGGTGCGGCAGGCGCTGGCGTTGTTGCTGCTGTGGCTGGCGCGGCGAGCTTGGCCTTGATGTAAGCCAAGTCCGCATCGGCCAAACGCACGATGGGCAGCGTGAAGCTAGCGCCATCTTTTTTCTGAATGGTGACGGTGCGTGCAGTGACATCGGCACTGACCATGCTAGCTTCGATTTGTTTGCCCGAGGTCTTGTCTGTCCATTGACGGTAGTCGGGTGCGGCCTGACCCGAGGCCGTCGCGTGGCTGAGCAACAGGACGGCCCAGAGACTGGTAAAAAAGGATGCGGAACGATTCATGGCGGTGGTCTGGATTGAGGGGGGTTAAAACGTGGCCTACACCACCAGTTTTCAACGATAGGGTCAAGCGCGAAGAGTGAACCTCACTAGCCTGGATTATTCACGAACTTCGTCGCGAAAATGTTGGAAAGCCCGTGGCTGCAAGGCGGGCGCAGTTTTGAAAGACTGAGTGCATTAGTGAATGCTCGAAGTCTTTCAAAGCAAGCCCAACGCAGCAGGCATGGGCTTTCCAGCGTTTGCAGCAGAAGGCTCGTGAATAATCCAGGCTAGCGCAACTTTCATTGCCTTTTCTCGCAACTACGGCACCTCACTCCCACACCACTTTTATGAAAGCCCTCCAGCTCGCTGCTCCTCAAAAACTCATCCCTATCGACCTCCCAGAGCTTGGCACCTTGGGCAGCGATGAAGTGCTCGTCGCCGTCCGCTCCATCGGTATCTGTGGCACCGACACGGCGGGTTATCTGGGCAAGATGCCCTTCATCGACTACCCGCGCATCCTCGGCCATGAGCTGGGCGTGGAAGTCCTCGCGGTGGGCGAGCACGTCGTCACGGTGCAACCCGGCGACCGCTGCGCCGTGGAGCCGTATCTCTACTGTGGGCAGTGCTACGCCTGCGGCCAAGGCCGCACGAACTGCTGCGAAACACTGCGCGTGTTGGGCGTCCACTGCGATGGCGGTATGTGCGAGCGCTTGGTGTTGCCTGCCCAGTATCTGCATCGCCACAACACCCTGTCCTTTGACCAACTCGCCCTCGTCGAGATGCTCGGCATCGGCTGCCACGCCGTGCATCGCGCTGCCGTGAGCCGTGGCGACTCAGTGCTCATCATCGGCGCTGGCCCCATCGGGCTCACGGTGCTGGAGTTCGCTCGCATCGCGGAGGCACAGGTCAGTATTTTGGAACTGAATGCCACGCGGCGCGCCTTTGTGCAGCGGCAGTATCCCGACGTGTGTGTGCTCGCCGAAGCCCCCGCTGAAGCCAGTGCGCAGCTCGTCTTCGACGCGACGGGGAATGCCACGTCGATGGCGAATGCGTTGCGCTTCGCTCGCTTCACCGGCAAGGTCGTCTTCGTCGGCATCACCAAGGAACCTGTGCCGCTCGACGACCCGCTCTTCCATCGCCGAGAGCTGACGCTGCTAGCCTCGCGCAATGCCGTGGCGAGCGACTTCCACCGCATTTTCGATCTCATCAAGCAGGGGCGTATCGACACCGATGCGTGGATAAGCCATCGCGCGAGCTTTGACGATTTGCCCACGGCGATGGCCGACTGGGTGCAACCCGGCAGCGGCGTGGTGAAGGCAGTCGTCAGCTTGAAGGCATAGATTTTGCTTTCAGGTCTGCATGACGTGACGACATTTGCGCCTCGCTTTTCAAAAAAAGCTGCCTAGCCCTGGAGTGCGGTGGCCTGCCCCTGAGCCTTACCCACCTCTTTCTCGCGTTGTGCGCCCCACAAGGTAAACACCAAAAACTCTGTCGGCAGACCAACACCAATGGTGTTGAGGAACCTAGCCCTGGGTTGCTCCGGTAAGCCTTGCCGAGCTGGAGCTACCCAGGGTACCGCCGCATCGGCGGCGTACGCGAACCCCACGCCTGGCAAGGATCTGTGGTGTCCAGAGGCGCTGCTCCCAGCGATGCCTGCTTGCCTGTCGAGGGCGTGGCAAGGAGGGCTTCTGGCTGCCTAGGAGGCTGGCCTCGCGTGGGGTTCGCCCGCCTGCTTCTCTTGGCGTACCCATGGCGCGTCACGCCGTACCCATGGCGCGTCACGCCGTACCCATGGCGCGTCACGCCGTACCCATGGCGCGTCACGCCGTACCCATGGCACGTCACGCCGTACCCATGGCACGCCGCGCCGTACCCATGGCACGCCGCGCCGTACCCATGGCACGCCGCGCCGTACCCATGGCACGTCACGCCGTACCCATGGCACGTCACGCCGTACCCATGGCACGTCACGCCGTACCCATGGCACGTCACGCCGTACCCATGGCACGCCGCGCCGTACCCATGGCACGCCGCGCCGTACCCATGGCACGCCGCGCCGTACCCATGGCACGCCGCGCCGTACCCATGGCACGTCGCGCCGTACCCATGGCACGCCGTGCCGTACCCATGGCACGCCGTGCCGTACCCATGGCACGCCGTGCCGTACCCATGGCGCGTCGCGCCGTACCCATGGCGCGTCGTGCCGTACCCATGGCGCGCCGTGCCGTACCCATGGCGCGTTGCGCCGTACCCGTGGCACGCTGCGCCGTACCCGTGGAAATCCTTTCCCGAGTCCAGGAAACCCAAACCCGAGCCCAAGAAACCCTTTCCCGAGCCCAGAAAACCCGCGCCAGAGTCGCATCAAGCCCCCCGCTTCCACCGTCCAGCCCTAGTGCCATCATGAAAGGAACGCCACCGCCCACTCAGCAAGCCGGAGGAACGCCTCGCACTTCCGAGAAACTTCGCCCAGAAGCGCCGCTTTTCCGGTTCGCCCTCCCTCCTGCTCCCAGTCTCCACCACTACCGGTCTCCCCAACGAGTTGGAAAACTCGTTCTACGTCTCCGCTACTCCCCGTCTCCTCCACTCCAAGTCTCCCAATCTCCACCACTCCCAGTCTCCACCACTCCCAGTCTCCCAGTCTCCCAGTCTCCCAGTCTCCAAGTCTCCATCACTCCCAGTCCCTCCCAGCCCCCCCTCCCAGCCCCCCGCACTTTTCCTGAGAAAGCCTTGCCCCCAGCCTCCTCTATCGCCTTTATGCTGCAGGCCCTTCCGCTGCCTCTCTCCGCCGCCCAACCATGCGCCTCCTCCACCTCAAACTCTTCGACCTGCTCGACCGCGCTGCGGATGACACAGAAGTGAGAGCCCTCGCCGGCTTCAAGTGCATCGCCTCCGACCAAGACGTCGGCATAGACCTTGATGAGCCCTTCCTCAAGGCGCTGGAGCTGCATCAGCAATGGGAGGAGCAGAACTGAGCTATGTCGGCCCACTTACACGCCCTCATCGCCGATCAAGTCAAAGCCTGGAAACAGGCAGGCTTTCCGTGTGAGGCGTTCCCCGTGATCTCGGACATCTTGGAGCATCAGACCATCCAGACTGAGCCAAACGCACCGGTCGAATCGCGCTATCTCCGCTCTGCACAGATCGAAGCGCTCACCACCTACTGGTATCTGCGTCTCGTGAAGAACACGCCGACGATGCTCGATCTCTACAAGGCGACCTATCCGTCCAAGTCAGACCTGCGCAAAGCACTCGGCCTCACATCCGATGCCATCCGCAATGTGATCGAAGACATAGGGCTGGATGGCCTCCTCGCCAGGGTTCGCAGCGACGACGCCTTCGTCAAAGAACACAAGCTCGACAGCCTGCGCGAAACCGTCGCGCTCGACTACCCCAGTTACATCCTTGCCCTCACCATGGGCGCGGGAAAGACGGCGCTCATTGGCTCCATCATCGCCACCGAGTTCGCCATGGCACTGGAGTATCCCGAGGGGCCGTTCATCCAGAATGCTCTCGTCTTCGCCCCTGGCCTCACCATCATCCGCTCCTTGCGGCAGCTCGCCGCCATGCCGTTTGATCGCATCCTGCCGCCGCGCTTCTTCAAGCACTTCGCCGCCACGGTGAAGCTCATCTTCACTCGCGATGGCGATCCCGACATCCCGGTCATTCGCGGCGACTCGTTCAACATCGTCGTCACCAACACCGAGAAGATTCGCATCACCAAGGAGACCGTGCGCAAGGGCGATCTCAAAGGCCTGTTCTCCGAAGCCAAGGCCGACGAAGCACGCAGCGAACTCGCCAACCGCCGCCTGCAAGCCATCGCCAGCCTGCCGCATCTCGCCGTGTTCTCAGATGAAGCGCATCACACTTATGGCGCTGGCATGGAGAAGAGCCTGAAGCGAGTGCGCGAAACGATCAACTATCTCCATGATCGCACGAACCTCATCGCCGTGATCAACACCACCGGCACGCCTTACCTCAAGCGCCAGCCGCTCCTCGACGTGGTGTTCTGGTATGGCCTCTCCACCGGCATTCGCGATGGCATCCTGAAGTCCGTCGCTGGCCACATTCACTCGTATCAGTTCGACAATCAAAGGCTCGACAACTTCCTCGCCGCCGTCCTCGATGACTTCCTTGCCAACTACGGCCAAGTCACCCTGCCCACGGGACACGTTGCCAAGCTCGCGCTCTACTTCCCGCAAGTCGCCGATCTCAAAGAAGCCCGCCCGCTCATCGAGGCCAAGCTCATGTCACTCGGCTATCTGACCGACTGCGTGCTGGCGATGACCAATGAATCCACCGCTGCCGAGAAGACCGCGTTTGATCGTTTGAATGATTCCGAGTCGCGCCACCGCATCATCCTGCTCGTGAACATTGGCACCGAAGGCTGGGACTGCCCCAGTCTCTTCGCCACCGCGCTGGCTCGTGAGTTGCGCAGCAGCAACAATTTCGTGCTTCAGGCAGCCTGCCGCTGCCTGCGGCAGGTGCCGGGGAACAATCACCCTGCCAGCATTTACCTCACGGAAGACAATCGCCGCACGCTCGACAAGGAGCTTCAGGACACCTACAACGAATCGCTCAACGACCTGAACATCACCGGCAGCACAGGCAAGCGCGCCACCATTAAGCTGCGCAAAATTAAAATCCCGCCGCTCGTCGTGAAGCAGACCGTGCGCCGTGTGGAGCGCAGCGCCCAACCTCCTGCGCTGCTCATCCTCACGCGCCCGGATGTAACCGCCGAAGGCAAGTTCACCCGCCAGACCTTCGATCTCGCCAGCACCTCCACGCGGGGCGAAGTCCTCACCGCCAGCGCACCGAGTGTCACCCTCAGCACCGCTGCTGAAGGCATCGACCTCTACACCGCCGCCACCAAGCTCGCCGCCGTGTATCGCGCCGACTTCTGGGCCATCAAAGCGCAACTCGCCGCGCTCTATCCCGACGGCGAAGTGCCCGACACCCATCTCGCCGCCATCGCCCAGCAGGTGGAAATATCCACCAGCGCCTATGACATCATCGAGGAGCAGGTGGAGGTGGCCCTCGCGCTCGTGAAGCCGGAAGGCTTTGACTACGACAGCGCGACGGACACCTACACCGCCGAGATCACCTATCCCGTTACCCGCGAGCATCTGCTGCTCTCCTGGGAGAAGTGCCAGAGCGCGAATCCGCACGACTTCGGCTTCCACTACGATCCCTACAACTTCGATTCGCAACCCGAGGCCGACTTCTTCACCGGCCTGCTGCATCAGCTCAATCTCAAGCCCGAGGACGTGGAGGACTTCTATTTCACAGGGGCACTCACCAGCGCCAGCAAGACAGACTTCGCCATCGAATACAAAGACACCGATGGCAAATGGCGCAGCTACACGCCCGACTTCGTGCTCCGCCGCAAAGATGGCCGCTGCCTCATCATCGAAGTGAAGAGCGAGCAGCATGAAGCAGGCATCCTAGAAGACCTCAAGCGCGATGCCAGCGGCCAGCCTCCCATCACCCATGAAGGCATCAAAGCCGCCGCGCTGCGTCGCTGGACCGGCTTGAACGCTGACCGGCTCAAGTACGAGTTCGTCTTTGCGGGCACGGCGTTGCGCGCCGGTGCCACCGGTGCAGCTTCCATCTTTGCAAATCAAACCACTGCCCGCTAGTATCCCGCCATGACTATCCGACTTCCCGACGACCCAGCACTCGCCTCCATGAGCGAGCCGCAAATCTTGCTCGATCTCGCTTGCGGCGCTTATGCCGCAGGTCATGTCTCACGCGGTGTGGCCGCCCGCATGGCGGGCCTGGACAGCTACGCCTTCGACAAGGTTCTCTTCACGCGCCGCATTCCATCTTATGATGAAGAGCGGTTCGCCGAGGACATGGAAACCCTTCGCGTCCTCCGCAAATCGTGACCGTCGTCACCGATACCTCGGTCGTTCTCAATCTCTGCCTCATAGGGCAGCACGACCTGTTGCATCACCTCTATGGCAGGGTACTCGCTCCCACAGCAGTGGTGGAGGAGTTTCATCGACTCGCCTCTGCGGATGCACGTTTTCATGGCCTCAGTTTCCCTGCTTTCATCGAGCAGGCAGAGCCCCATCATCTGCTGCCCCAATTGACCTCATCCCCTCTGTTGCAGGCGGGCGAGATTGCGGCGCTTTCTCTCGCTTCTGAAAAGCAAGCCGATGCCGTCCTCATGGATGAGCTTGCAGGCCGCGCCGCAGCCACAGCCCTGGGGCTGCGTGTGATCGGGCTCCTCGGCATTCTCATTGATGCCAAAAAGCATGCCCTCATACCCGCTCTGGCACCTCTCATCGACCGCTTGCAACTTGAGGCCAAGTTCTGGATCAGCGCCGCCCTGCGCAACACCGTCTTGAAAGCTGCTGATGAAGCGGCATGACCCTCCCTTTTCTCCAGCCATGCCCGCTAAAAAGACAACCGCCAAAAAGGCAGCCAAGCCAACGGCTAAGAGTAACCTGCGAGCCTCATCCCAGGCTGCTCGCAGCGCCGAGGAATCCCCCACCATCCTTCGCGAAGACCCCGCCATGTACCAGACCCAGCCCAAGCCCAAGCCAATGCCCACCGAGGTAAAACTCTCCGCCGCCAAGGGACGCCCCATGTTGCAATGGGTGGGTAAGAAGCCGCTGAGCCGCGTCACCGCCTTTCCCGCGCAGCTTACCGAGACCTTTGATCCTGCGGGCGAACTCTCCTCAAATCCGCAATCCGCAATTCAAAATCCGCAATCGGGCAACCTCTATTACGGCGACAACAAGGAGGTGCTGGCCCACCTGCTGGCCAATGGCTATCGCGGTAAGGTGGACCTCATCTACATCGACCCGCCCTTCGACTCCGGCGCGGACTATGTGCGCAAGGTCACGCTGCGCGGCAAGAGCGCCCTCGCCAAGCTAGAAGGTGAATCCTACTCACTAGGCGAGCAAGTCCAATACACTGACATCTGGGCCAACGATAATTACCTCCAGTTCATGTATGAGCGGCTCATTCTGTTGAAGGAGTTGCTGGCTGAGGGGGGAACAATTTGGCTGCACTGTGATTGGCATAAATCGCACTTTTTGCGTTGCCTGATGGACGAAGTATTTGGCCCTGAATCATTCGAGAGCGAGGTCATTTGGAAGCGACAGAGTGCGCACAGCGATTCGTCAAGGCTTGGCGCGGTGCATGACACCATATTTTTTTATGCAAAGGGTAAACCTGCCATCTGGAACGAGATACTTGTCGATCCTAGCCCCGACTATATCGATTCTTTCTTCGACAGTGTAGAACCCGAAACAGGTCGCCGCTATGCACGCGGTGACTTGAGCGCTGGCGGGCTTTCAGGTGGTGGATACAACTATACTTACAAAGGCGTCCACGCGAACTGGCGTTGCCCTCTAAGCACACTTGAAAGCCACGATAAGGAAGGTCGGTTGCATTGGCCAAAAAAGGGCGTGCCAAGGCTCAAACGGTATCTGGATGAGTTCAAAGGCGTAACTCTTCAAGATGTTTGGAATGATTTGCGAGTCATCCACAATCAATCTGATGAGCGCGTGGACTATCCCACGCAAAAGCCAGAAATTTTCATGGAGAGGATCATTCGCATGGGATCAAATCCCGATTCTCTTATCCTTGACTGCTTTAATGGTTCCGGCACAACAGCCGCCGTAGCCCAGAAGCTCGGGCGGCGTTGGATCGGCTGCGACATTAATAAAGGAGCCATTCAGACCACCAGCAAGCGGCTCCAGGGCATCATCAGCGAGCAGTTGGTGGAGCGGGAGAAGCAGAACGTGAAACAGGCTGCCAGCCTGTTCCCGGACGACACCGACAAGGCTGCTCGTGTCACGCCCGCCGCGCTCTCGTTCCGCAGCCATCGCGTGAATGACTACGACATGGCCATCCAGCACAATGAGGCCGTCGCGCTCGCTTGCGAGCACATCGGCGTGCAGCGCACGAAGACTGACACCTACTTCGACGGCACGCAGGGCAAGCGCCTGGTGAAGATCATTCCCTTCAACCATCCGCTCAGCCCCGCCGATCTGGAACAGCTCAAAGGCGAACTCAAAGCCCGTGAGAAGGAGGAGCGCGACATCCTGCTAGTGTGCCTGGGCAAAGAACTGGCATGCGAGTCCTGGCTGACCGACTGGGGCCGCTTGCGTAAGCGCGGCGACGTGCCGAACAAGATCGAGATCATCGAACTGCGCACCGATCCGAAATACGGCAAGTTCATGACCCACACGCCAGCCAGCGCCAAGGTCAGCGTGAAGCGCAAGGACGGCGAGTTGCATGTCACCCTCGACGACTTCACCAGCCCCACCATCATCGAGCGACTCGACAGCCAGGACAGCCGCCTCTTCAAAGCCCACGTCACCGACTGGCGCTTCCTAGTTGACTGCGTGATGATCGACCCCGCCTACGACGGTCAAGCCTTCAACATCGCCCTCACCGACCTCCCCGAAAAGAAGACCGACCTCGTCAACGGCAGCTACACGCTGCCAGCACCCGAAGGCAAAACCACGGTGGCCGTGAAGATCGTGGACATGCTCGGCGAGGAAGTGTTTGTGATGGTGGAGGTGTGACCCACGACTGCGATGAATACGGAACCCTATTACCTTCTCCTGCCGAGGCAGGAATTCATGGCCTGGCTCATTGCGATAGCCAGCAACAAGTTTGCCGGGGTGGGCGAGATCACCATGACTTTCCAAATGGGTAATCTGACCTTGAACTGTGAATGGGGGGAAACGTCGATGAACTACGAAGGAAAGTTCAACGGCGTCGTGGTCTTCCGCTCGCAAACGCTCTTTGCTCTCGTTAGGCGGTATGCCAGCAAGCAGAAGCTTTCTACTCCACTGAGGGCAATAGTGGACGTGACTGAGGCCAAGTTTATCCTCGAAGCCGTGAGCGCCAAGGCCCTAATCAAGCCATCAGACATGCCTCCGGTCATCCCAACAGATGAGCCTCAATGCGCGAACAGCGAGGCGATGCGCTTCACCCTGGCGACGAATGAATTCATCTCGTTGCTCAAGCGTGCCATTCCCCACCCGCCTTCAAAGAAGACCGCGCTCAAACTCACCGCTTTAAACGGCAGGCTGTACCTGCTGTGTGGGCATGACAGTGCGAACATGGAGCTGGCTATTGCCAGTCACGGCGAAGTGACGGTATCCGCGAAGACCTTTCGCCAAGTGCTAGCAAGTTACCAAGGCACGCCCACCATTGAATTTGAAGCGAGTAAAGACGGCCTTCGATTGAATGCCTTTAGAATGTCAGTGTCCAATTGGAGCGGCTCACCGCAAAGGCCGACTGGGTGACATCCAGCCAGGAATCCAACATGCCCGGATGGCCTTCTTTCGGATCGGACGTCAGATCCACATGCCTACATGGCGACGGTGCTGGCGAGTCTGAACTCCCCGGCGGTGCTCATCAATTCTGTGGCCGACCATGTGCATGTCCTCTTCAAGATGGGGCGCACGGTGACGCTGGCGCAGGTGGCCAGAAACTGAATGTGCTTGATCAGGAGATTCGCTCAGCGATTGCTTTGGGAGAGAGGTTGCTGACGATTGAGCAATCATTGCCGAAGTGACAGTATCTTTAATCAATTTAGAATGAGCCAAGAAATCACACCCTTTGAAGCCATCCGCCGCACCAACCCGGCGGGCAACGAATTCTGGTCCAGCCGCGACTTTGCGCGTGTGCTTGGCTACGCCGATTATCGGAATTTCCAGTCCGTCATCGAGTCCGCCCGCACCGCCTGTTTCAACAGCGGCCAGCGGGTGGAGGATCATTTCGTTGAGGTCACCGATATGATCGAGATCGGCAAGGGCGGGCAGCGTCCCGTGCAGACCGTGATGATGTCGCGTTACGCCTGTTACCTCGTCATCCAGAACGCTGACCCGACCAAGGAGATCGTGGCCCATGGCCAGTCCTACTTTGCGATTCAGACGCGACGACAGGAGCTAACGGACGAGGAAGCTGAAGAGCAGCACCGGCTCGCTATCCGCAGAGAACTGAGAACGCATAACACCCAACTCGCCTATGCGGCGAAGGGCGCGGGCATCATCGAATCCCGCGACTACGCGATCTTCCAAAACCACGGCTACATGGGCCTCTACGGCGGACTCGGTGCCCAGGACATCCATGCCCGCAAGGGATTGAAGAAGAGCGAACAAATCCTCGACCATATGGGCAGCACCGAACTGGCCGCAAACCTCTTCCGCGCCACCCAGGCCGAAGATAAGCTGCGCCGGGAGCAAATCACCGGCAAAGACAAGGCCAACAAAGCCCATCGTGAAGTGGGAGCCAAAGTGCGCCAGACGATCAAAGAACTCGGCGGCACCATGCCGGAGAATCTGCCAGCCGCCGAAAGCATCAAGAAGCTGGAGTCCAAAGCCAAGAAAGCGCTCAAGAAAGGCAAGGCATGAATCCACCACTTCTCACCGCGCTCTCTTCGCGCCAAATTGCAGGCATCGTCCGAACGGCAACAAAGCGTGCATGCTACGCCGCTCCTGCGGGGAAGGGGTCGCGTGATTCATGTTGCAAAGCTCCAGTAATTTTACTCGCCCGCGCTATGCCATTCAACCATTGGCAGCCTGCAATAGGATTCACACGGTAAAGGGGTCGGATCGACACGGATGCGTGGATCAGCCATCGCGCTAGTTTTGACGATTTGCCCGCTGCGATGGCCGACTGGGCGCAACACGGCAGCGGCGTGGTGAAGGCGTTCGGCTTGAAGGCATAGATTTTGCTTTCACGTCCGCAGGGCGTGGCGACATTTGCGCCTCACTTTTCCTCCTACTGACTTCGCTATGAAAGCCCATCGCCTCTTCTTTCTCTTCACTCTGTTCTCCCTCCTGCCAGCGCTCAGCATGGCAGAGGTGGCCCCACCGCATGAGCAGGCGAACTTCCTGGCGGGCTTGCCCGTGCACGGTTCATCGCTGGATCGACTGACGGATATGCCCGGCGTGCAGACTCACAGTAAGGCCTTCGGCACCGCCTGGGAGACGCTAGAAAAAAACCAGCTCAGCAAGATTCGCGACTGGGCACCGCAACACCTGGGAGCCACCAGCACCGCGACGGATCCGCTTTTCTACATGTTCAGCGGCCCCGATTTCCTCTATGCCCACACCTACTTCCCGCGCGCCTCGACCTATGTTTTCTGCGGCATCGAACCCGTGGGCACCCTGCCCGATGTGGCGGCGCTGCCACCCGAAGCGTTGCAATCGGCCCTGGGGAATTTGCGCGAGTCTCTCGACTCTGTGCTGAGCTTCAGCTTCTTCATCACTTCCAAAATGAAGACCGACCTGAGCCAAACTCAGCTCACAGGCACGTTGCCCGTCTTGTATGTCTTCCTCGCTCGCGAAGGCTGCCACATCGACAGCGTGGAACTCGTGAACCTCTCCGAAGACGGTGCCTTCGTCGCCGAGAAGACCGCGCACTCGGGCGTGAAAATCATCTTCACTCATCCCGGCTCAGCGCCGCAGACCCTCTATTATTTTTGCAGCGATCTCTCCAGTTGGGCGATCAAGCGGCACCCCGGCTTTATCAAGTTCTGCGACAGTCTTGGCCGTGGCTGTGCGCTGTTGAAGGCGGCGTCCTATCTCATGCACCTGAATGAGTTCGATGCGGTGCGCGACTTCCTCCTCTCCCACTCGCGCTTACTGCTCCAGGACGACTCTGGCATCCCGCTGGAGCACTTCGTTCCCGAACTCTGGGATCTCCATCACCTGGGGCATTACGCCGGCCCCATTGAGCGATTCACCCAGCACTATCAGCCTGCCCTCGCTGCCGCCTACCAGGCCCAGCCCAGCACGGACTACCTGCCCTTCAGCTACGGCTATCGTTGGAAAGCACGGGAGTCCTCCCTCATGCTCGCCATCGAAACCAATGCCATCCCGAAGGCCCTTCCCTTGACTGAAGAACAAGCTGCCAATGTGCTGCGTGCCACGCCCAGGTGAGCCGCGCTACTTGCCCAAGGCGGCACGCAGCACAGGCTCGAAGATGTCTGCCTGACGCATGAAGCCCAGGTCGCTGGCATGGGAGGCATCGGTCGCGCCTTCACCATCATCGCCATAGAGGTGATCGCCTTCGATGTAGCTGAGCCCCGCGATGCCTGCGGCTTGCAGCTCGGCATAGGCTTTCTTTAGCGCGGCGTGGTTGCCATCGTGCAGCGCCTTTTGCGTGGGGCGTATCCATTCATTGGTCATGCGGCGATCTTCCACGAGAATGATGGGCGTGCTGGGCCGCGCTGCACGCAGTTGTTTAATCAACGGCACACAGCGCTCGGTGATCAGATCCGGCCCCATGTTCGGGCAGCAGTCGATGACGAAGACTGCGGCATCGACTTCACCGAGCAGCTCGCCCACAGCAGCGTCCATTTTGCCATTGCCCGAGAAGCCCAGATTGACCACAGGCGTATCGAGCCTGCGGCCCAGAATCGCGGTGTGCAACATGCCGGGGCGCGAGGCACACGCACCATGCGTGATGGAGGTGCCGTAGAAGACAATGGGCTTGGCCGTGCGCGGGGCTTGCTCTTCAAACTTCGCCGCAGCTACCGCGCCGAATTCCAGAGCATCGACGCCGTTGAACAGCGGCAAGTAAGCAAGGTACTCGCGCTCACCGGGCGCGAGGCCGCTGGCGATAGCGGTCGTGATCTGAGGCGTGGCAGGCTTCGTCACATTGACCCAGCGCCATTTACCCGCTTCGTCACGAGCATAGAGGTCGATGCCGCTGGCACCTGTGGCGGGCATGTGTGGCATCCCCAAAGCCGTCTTGCTCAGCTTGTAGCGGACGTAAATATCCGTCGCATCCGTTTTGAAACGCACCGCCATGCCAGCGCTATCGCGGCTCAAACCCCAAACGGTGGGCGTCACCTTGCCATCGGCCTTGGCGGGCAAGCGGTCGAAGTAGCGCTTGCGCATTTGGTCGCCCCAGGCACGGCCTTCGACGCCCCACTTGGTCACATCGTGCCATGCCACATCGGCAGGGATCGGCGTCGTTTTCGCAGCGGGGACGACGAGTGGTGGAGCCTGGGAAAGCGCGGGCGCAGCAGCGAAGGCAGTGCTGGTGATGAGGCTAAGCAGGAGTACGTGGTAGTGCGTGGTCATGGGCGAGCCAATACGTTGCCACAGGCGCGACGTTGCAGCGGGTTGCCACGGCGGCCCACTACACGGCCAGCATCACCATCGCCCGCGACTCCACGCGATACTTCTCTGCCACTTCCTGACTTGCGGTCTTGGGGAGTTTGTCATCGCTTCCGGTATCAAATACCACCGACCAATCCCCGGCAGGCAGCGACATCTCGCGGGCCTCATGGCCATTGTTAAACAGCAAACACAGCCGCCCCTCGATCACCGCACCGAACACCGAGCGCTGCCGCTCATGCCACTGCTCGCGCTTCATCTCGCGACCTGCCTCGGTGAACCACAGCACATCCTTGGCACCCGTCACAGCATCCGCTTTGCCAGCAAAAAAATCCACGCGCTGCAACTCAGCATGGGTGCGCCGCAGTGCGGCTAAGTCAGCGACAAAAGCAGCGAAGTCCGCGCTGTCTGACGAGTCGCTCCAGTCCATCCAGGATAATTCATTGTCCTGGCAGTAGGCATTATTGTTGCCCTGCTGCGAGCGCCCGCGCTCATCCCCCATGGTGATGAACGGCACACCCGCCGAGCACAGCATCGTCGCCATCAGACTGCGCCGCACCCGCCTGCGCATGGTCTTCACCGCCGCCTCATCACTCGCTCCCTCGCCGCCGTAGTTGGCCGAGTGGTTATCGTTATCGCCATCGCGACCTTGCTCACCATTGGCCAAGTTGTACTTGCGCTCGTAACTCACCAGATCAGCCATCGTGAAGCCATCGTGAGAGGTTAAAAAATTAACGCTCGCCAGCGGCCCACGTTTGGCTCGGCCATACAAGTCCTCGCTGCCGCAGAGTCGCTTGGCAAACTCTGGCACCATGCCCGCATCGCCACGCCAAAAGCGCCGCACCGCATCGCGATACTTGCCATTCAACTCACGCCAAGGCTTCGGGAAATACCCCACCTGATAGCTATCCATTTGGCCCACATCCCAGGGCTCAGCGATCAGCTTCACACCCGCGAGCACCGGATCCTGAGCCAGTGCGGTGAAGAACGCTCCATGAATATCGAAGCCTCCCGGCCCGCGCCCCACCGTCGTCGCGAGATCAA
>JANOAR010000038.1:0-13429 GCA_031411235.1 Verrucomicrobiota bacterium
CGCTGCATGTTGTAGTCGAGGTGCGGCAGATAGACGAGAGACAGGCTGGGCCAGTGTTTCTCCTCCACCCACTTCGCCGAGGCCGCGATCCAGGCGCTGCTTTTGATGTCGGCGGCAGGACCCCAGAAGCTCGGAAAGGGGAAGGGTCCGAGGTCTTTTTTGATCCGCTCCCTCATGCCCATCGGCTGCGTGTGGACATCGAAAAACTTGCGGCCATCCACCGGGTAAAGTGGTCGCGGGGTGATGGCGTAGTCGGCGCTGGAATACATGTTGTACCACCAGAACAGCTTGGCGCAGGTGAACTCCGGCTCCACGCGGCGCAGCGCCTCCCATAGCTTTTCGCCGTGGACGAGGTGGTTGCTCTGCTTCCAGAAGCGGTGCTCATCGTACTCGCGGTCGTACCAGCCATTCGCCACGATGCCGTGGTCGCGTGGCAGTTTGCCCGTCAGGTAGGTGGCCTGCGCTGTGCAGGTGAGGGCAGGCAGCACAGGCTCGATTTTAGCGAAGCGATGGCGCTCCAGGAAG
The DNA here is from genome assembly GCA_031411235.1 of Verrucomicrobiota bacterium. GTDB lineage: Bacteria > Verrucomicrobiota > Verrucomicrobiia > Verrucomicrobiales > Verrucomicrobiaceae > JANOAR01. The sequence goes on from JANOAR010000038.1 coordinate 526, forward strand.
GCTCGAATCTGCGGCGTGGCATCCGAGATGAGCCGCGTGGTGAGTCCGACGACGTTGATGACAGCAGTACGTTGCACGATGGCGCACGCTCTACGCCACGTAGCCCGCGTAGATCAAGCCCACATACGCAGCCTTGCAGAGATAGTGGGCCGCTTGGTCTGTGTTGAAGCCCGTCCAGCCCTCGCACTTCACGAAGTCGATCAGCCAATGAACGATGAACTCGATAAAGGCCAGGATGGCAGCCCCCTTCACGAGCGGCCCCAGGATGAAAAATACCAGCCCCGCGTGGGTGAGGGAATGCGCCGTGAGACAATGCCACCACATGCTGCTCGGTTTGCCATCGTCGGTATCCTTGGGCACTAAGTTCCGGTTCTTGTTGATGGCGAGGAACTCCGTCTGCAACGGGAAGTCCGCGATGGCATGGCCGATGGCGAGCGCGAAAAACACGGTAAGCGCGGACCAGAAATCGAGGGGTAGATGCACGGACTGAAGCATGGCTGAAAAGCTCCACTGCGCTTTGTGAACTGGCAACTAGAAAGCCGAGGTTTGGCTAAATGGCTTAGCCTCGCGCAACGCCTGCGCTTGCCCCATGCCTTAGCTTCTATTAGCGAAGCGGCTGTCATGCCCACTCGTCTCGCTCTGCTCCTCATCACCGTTCTCTGGTCTGTCCTCTATTTGCCGGGGCTAGGCACGCGCGAGTTGCAGGGCGAGGAGGCGCGGCGAGTGCTGCCGGGGCGCACCATGTTGCAGTCGGATGAGTGGATCGTGACGCGCAGCGGTGGCAAGGTCTATAACCGCAAGCCACCGCTGGTGAACTGGATGAGTGCGGCGGCGATCTCGATTACGGGCCGTATGGATGAGTGGACCGTGCGCCTGCCCTCGACGTTGATGCTGCTGGCGCTCGCGCTCAGTGCTTATATCTGCCTGCGCGGCTGGCTGGGCGACGACAAGGCGTTGCTGGTGGCGCTCATCGCGCTGACCAATGTTGGCTTTCTTGAAAAGGGGCGACTCATCGAGATCGAGGCGCTGTACATGGCGCTGTTTGGCATGGCGATGGTGGCGTGGTTAGGGCTGCGCTGGCAGGGCCGCGAGGTTGCGGCGTGGGTCGTGAGTGGGCTGTTGCTGGGGCTGGGCTTCTTGGCCAAGGGGCCCGTGCATGTGCTCTATTTCTATGCCATCGCAGGCTGCGTTTTATTAGCCGAGAAGCGCCTGCGCGATCTGCTGCGCTGGCCCCATCTGCTGGGCCTCGCGTGTTTCTTCGTCGTGTGGGTGCCCTGGGCCGTGATGAATGCCTCGCGCAATCCCCAGCGCGATTCGGGCGAAGTGTGGATCGACCAAGTCACGCATCGGCTGGGCTTCGTGGAGTTCGACTTTGTGAACTACCTGCTGCAAATCCCGCAGAGCCTCATCAACCTGCTGCCCTGGGCGTTGTTCCTGCCGCTGTGCTGGCGCAAAGAATTTGCGGCGAACACGGCTGTGCCGGGTAGTGCTGCCTCAAGTGATAGCGCACGCCACGCCCAGTGGATGCTCGGCCTGCGTCGCGGTCTATTGCTAGCCTTCCTGCCCATCGCGCTGCTGCCCTCGTCGCGGCCCAGATTCATGCTGCCACTGAATATCCCCGCTGCGATCCTCATCGCCGAGGCGCTGAGTCGGATGTCGGTAGAATGGCTGGCGCGGGTCGGGAAGTGGTGGCGTGCGGGGTGTCGTGGCCTAGCAATGATCTCGCTGCTGGGGCTATGCGGCATCGTGCTTTTCATCGCGGTGGCGACGATTGCTCCACAAACAGCAGCTCTGCCGTGGCCTCCTGTTTATGCGTGGGTGCTCGCGATGATAGCGATGGCGGGCATCGCTTGGTTCATGCGCCGCAAGTCAGAGCAGTCCATGACTCTGGCATCCCTCGGCATCCAAACTTCGCTCGCGCTTGGCTCCGTCGCCATCCTTGCTGCTCTCATCTTCTTCCCCCTTAGCACTGCCCACGACGACCTCAGCCCCTTCGCGGCCAGCATCACCCAGCACACGGGTAAGGACTCGCGCCTCATGCTCTACAAGATCGACGAGCACATGTGGCCCTTCTACCTGGGCCTACGCTGCTACGAGGTGGCCGACATCAAACTGCGCCCCGACGACATCCGTTGGATGCTGACGGGCAGCGATACCTGGAAGACACAGCAAGCCATGCTGGAGCAGCGCCTGGGCAAAGCCGGAGCGCCCGTGCCTCTGACGGATCCGAGAACCAAAGAGAGCTACGTGTTAGTCGAGTTTCAGCCGTGACCAGTGACCGAAAAGCAGTGCTTATAACAGCCTCGCCCCCGCTTCTGCCAAGGGGCTGCGTTCGCCTTTGAGCAGTGGCACGTGAGCAGCGAAGGGCTGGCCGCGCATCCTTTGGCGGGTATAGACGAGGCCGTTGCTACGGCTGTCCACATAGGGGTTGTCGATCTGCGCAGGGTCGCCGATGAGCACGAGCTTGGAGCCGCGCGACATGCGGGTGACGACGGTTTTAGCTTCCAAGGGAGTGAGCTGCTGCGCCTCGTCGAGGACGAAGAAGCGATCGGGAATGCTGCGGCCTCGGATGTAGCAGAGGGCTTCGATTTCCAGGATACCCTGCTGGATGAGGCCGTCGTAGGGGGTGGCGATTTGGCCGTTGGTTCCGGTTTGTTGAGGCTCGTTGGGGGCTTGGTGTTTGTTCTTTTTGCGCTGTGGTCCTTGGCTGTGGACGATGGGGCGCATGAGCAGGTCTAGGGCGTCATAGACGGGCTGCAACCAGGGGCGCATTTTGTCCTGCAAGGAGCCGGGTAGGAAGCCGACGGTCTGGCCCATGGCGACGATAGGGCGGCTGACGGTGAGACCGTTGTAGGTGTGGTCAAAGACTTGGGTCAGCGCGGCGGCAACGGCAAGCAGTGTCTTGCCTGTGCCTGCCTGGCCAAAGCAGGTGACGAGGGTGATCTCGGGGTCGAGGAGCGCATCGAGAAAGCACTGCTGACCGAGGTTCATGGGCTTGATGCTGCGCCCATGCTGCACGCGCAGGGACTCGGGCAACTGTAAGCGCTGGAAGCCGCGCTTTAACCTAAACCGTGCGGGGATCGTCTGGCGATCTCCGGTGGAGAGCAGGACGTATTCGTTGTCTTCGAGTGCGGCGATTCGTTCGGCGGGCAAGTCTAGGGCACCGCTGCTGGCAAAGCGTTGTAGCTCATATGGCGAGATGTCGATGCGGGCGAGATCGAGGTTGGCCACGTCGCGGACTTCGACTTTGTCATGCTGGTAGTCCTCGCAGTCCAGGCCCACGGCGCGGGCTTTGAGCTGCATGTTGAGGTCTTTGGTGATGAGGAGGACGGGGCCGTTGGCGTTGCTGTCCTTGAGGGCGAGGGCGCAGGCGAGGATGCGGTGGTCGATCTTTTCAGTGTCGGGGAAGAGTCGGCGGAAGCGCTCCAGCGCCGGGCCATTACTGGCGACGGGATCATAGACGGCGAGGCGCACGCTGCCGCCGCCCAGGGTGGGCACACCTTGGGTGATGAGGGCACCATGCTGGGAGAAGACGGCGCTGAGCGTACGATGCACCTCGCGGGCATTGGCTCCGCGTTCCGAGGGCTCCCCTTTAAACCGATCCAACTCGCTCAATACATCGACGGGAATGGCGACATGATTGTCGGCAAAGCGTTGCAAACACGCGGGGTCGTGCAGCAGCACGTTGGTATCCACGACGAAGGTTTTCACCCTGCTGGAGGTGTTGCCTGCCTTCTTGCTTTTGGCGCTTGTGCTGGGCTTGGTTTTTGTATTTTCAGCAGCGGGTGGCGATGCCGACTGAGGGGGCGGGGGAGTGTCGTTGCTGTCGGTCGGCTGGGGAAACAGGGGGAGGGTAGAAAGGGAATCTTGATCCATAAAAATCATTGTGCCGTGGGTTCGCAGCGACGGCTGGGCGCGATGCGCTCGTCGATGCGTTGAGCAGTAACGGGGCCAGCTTGGAGCCGTGCTGTGGGGAAAATCATTCGCGCCATGAAAGAGCTTTGACGCTCGCAAATACAGGCCAGCGAGGCAAGCACGGAATCCACTGGATTGCGCAAAAAACGCCCGACACTTATTTTTAAAACGTCGCGGTGCCTGAGGTGACGGCGGTGTTGCTCACGGTATCGCCCGACACCGCAGGTGAGGCGGGCAGCAGGAAGTAACCGATGGCCTGGGGAGGGCTCGCGCCTTGCAGCAGCACGCCACTGAAGGGCACGAGGCGGGTCACGGTTGTTGGGGCTGGCGCAGACAGAACGCCGGGGGTTTTGATCAATGTGAAGCTGCCCGCAAAGGTGCCTAGCGTGGGGTTGATCGACGTGATTTTCATCAGCGTGGGGTTGGCCACACCGCTGCCAAAGCTGGCCTTGTGAGCCGTGCTGATGCTGAAGGAGCGGTCTATGGGGCCATTGTCGTAGAGGGTGGTCTCTACGCCTCCATCGAAGAAGCTGATCGAGGCATTATTGGGATCCGCCAGTGTAGGGGCGGGGATGCCGAGAATGACGCTGCCTGGGGCAGGCGCGAGGTAGCGAGTGCCGAGCACATCGAGCGAGGTGTCGAAGCCGTCTTTATAAGCCCGCACTGCCTGCGCTTTCTTGCGCCAGGAGACGTTGCCGAGCAGGGTGCTCAGGTCGGGCAGGGATTGCGGAGTGATGACGGGGCGACCCGAGAGGGCTCCTTTGCTACTGTAAAGTGTCACCCACAGGGGTACTTCGGCAGTGCCTGCGCCCGTGTCCCATAGAGCCCCGGAACCCGTATAGGCAGTGCCATCGGCGAGCTGCCCACTCCAGGTCGCGACGGCGGTGTTCGCCGCGACACTCATCGTCAGATAACCCGAGCCGTCCGGCGTGCCTGCGGTCAGTGTCGGCGGTGTGAATGCGGCGGTGTAGCGTGCCACATACGGTGCCGCGCTGGCTGTTGACCACGCGAGGCGACGCCCTGTGAGTAGGGTAGAGAAGCCAGTGCCATCCAGATCCACGCTGCCAGAGACTTCGCTTGCACCGGGTGCCGTGATGTCCAAGACGGTAATTTTGAGCAACAGCGGCGACATGCCAACGCGCGTGATGGTGTAGGTCGGGATCGTGGGATCGCCTGTGAGCGGCATCTGCAATCGGGTATTAATGGGGTAAACCTTGGTTTCGTGCTTGATCCCTAGGCCGGTCAAAATAGGGGTGATTTGGCCAATTTTCAGCGTGCCCGTGATGACGCCCGTTTTTGAACTGGTGAAGGTGACAAAGCCGCCCATATCCGCCGAGACATTCGCATCACGCGCGATGAGTGCGGAGAAACTGCCCTGTGCCAGTGCGGGCAGCGGCTCCACCACGAGGTCGAAGCTCGTCGTGCCCGCGACGCCCTTCACCGTGACATGCGCCGTGCCATTATCCGCACCCACCGCGTCGGGTATGCCTTCAATGGTGCTCGTTGCTTGGTTCATTTTCAGGCCTGCTGGCAGACCCGTCACGATGTAATTCGCAGGAGGGGTATCGAGCGGGACAAACAATGAATACGTGCCGCTGACGATGGCGTGGGGCACCATCGCAGGCACATGCAGCGTGGGGGCATACGTGCTCTCTTGCACAATGTGGTGGGCCACGCCGCCGATGAAAATATCGCCAAACCGCGCCGCCGTGCTCGTGTTCGCCGTGAGCGAGATCGTCACGCTGCCATTGCCCGTGCCGAAGGTTGGCGTCACCGTCGCCCAGGGCAGCGCTTCGACCACCGTCCAGGGTTGCGGCGTCGTCACCGTCACAGAAATCGTCTGTGCCGTGGGTGCTAGGCCTGGGCTGTTCGCGGGTGCCAGCATGCAACTGCCCAGCGTCAGCGTCACCACCCCAGCGACACTTTTTCCACCAAAGGCATCGCTGGCGATGTAGGTGAAGCTGCCGCCCGTGAAGGTCTTTGCCGCCGTGAAGACCAGCGTGTTGCCCACCTTCGTCACCGTGCCCTGGGCGGCACCCGGCTGGGTGTAGGAGGCAATGGCCAGGGTATCGCCATCGCCATCCGTATCGTTCACCAGCACATCGAGAGTGGTCTTGGTGGAAGGCAGCATGGTGTAGGGATCGGTCACAGCGACGGGGAAATCATTGGCGATGAATTTCACATCAGCTCCCCGCACGACGGTGCTCCCCGTCTCGGCTCGCACCCGGTAGTGGTAGGTGGCGTGGCGCGTTAGGGAGGCCCGCACTGTCGTCACAACCGTGGGCACCGCACTGCTCATGTATGTCACATAGAGCGCATTGCCGTAGGCCGTGGTCGGGCCAAAATCGAACCACACATTCGTCCCCGCTCCCTTGGCATTCACCACACCCGTGAGCGTGGCACTGTCGTGCGTGATATTTGTCGGCGCTGTGGTCGTGGCCGAGGGCGCAGCGTAGGCCTTAGCGGCAAGCACTAGCGACGCGATGAGCGCCACCACGAGACTTGAGTGAGAATGAGAAGTCATGAGGAGGAAAAAGTTCGCAAAGCTACCAAACACAGCGGCAGATTGCTACCTCTGACTCGGCTCCGTCACTGGGATGCGTTGCGCGGGGGGAACGTTCAACCGCTGCTCCAGAATACGCAAGTCGCGCAGCACGCTGGAATAGGGGCGGCCACGATTATATGTCGAGAGCAGAATCGTGTAGGCCTGCTGCCAGGCCTCTCGGTCATCTGGGATGAGCACCATCTGATAAGCCGCCGCGCGTTGATTGAACGCCAGCCCACCGTTCCGAAAGGCTGCCAGATAGTGCTGCGCCGCCTGCCGGTGATCGGGAGGCTCCACCCGCTCGGTATAAAAAAAGGCAAGCCGCTCGTGCAGCCGATGGCTCTGCGGGCAGTGCTTCAGCCCCTCATCGAGGAACTCGATGCCGCGCTGCACATACTCGCGAAAATTTTTCCGCCGATGCAGCGAGGGCCGACTTTTATCATAGCGATAGTAGCTCGCCGCATCCAAGCCCATGCGCGTGCCCGCATCGTCCCAGTAAAAATCCAAGCGTGGCTCCAGCCGCGTGGTCAGCGTCAGGAGACTCTCCACCTCCGACCATTTCACCTCTTCAAACGCTGCGAACGCCTGCAAATACGTCATGCTCGCCGCCAGCGACCGCATCCCACCCAGCGCCCCTGCGATGACCGTCTGCCCCGCATTCTCCAGTCCCCCCAGATTCACGGGTGCCGTGATGATGCCATGCTCGCGAAAGCGCTGCGTCGCACGCTGTTCCAGCGGCAGCTTTGCGATGCCTAGAACAATGAAAACCAGCACCGCTATGTGGGTCTTTTTCATAGCTCCTTTTCCACAAAAACAAGATGGGCTACGACCATGTAACCCACCACGTACAGCGCTGCAAAGCCCGTCATGATCCCCACATCCGCCAGGATGACGGGCGTGCCACTCACCACCGCATTCACCACCGGATCGAACAACCCCAAGTCAGGGCAAACCACCGCCAGCACTGCTGCTGCCGCACGATCTCCCCAGCTCGAGCCGCCGCTCATAAAGTAGTCGCGCAGCAGCTCCTGGCCGAGCCCCAGGATGGCAAAGCACATCGAAGTCATCACCGTAAAGAGCATCGAACTCGCGATGCACGAAATAAGCAGCGTGATGCCAGCGAGCACCGCAGCTTGGCAAAAGATGGCCCACGTCGCCGTGTGCAGTCCCCAGGTGAGCCCTTGCTGTGCCACACTCGCCGTCACCTTGGCCACATCCTCCAGCAGCGGCGCTGCGCCTTGCATCTGCTGCAAGCTCGCCAACGCATCTTGTAAAACCATGCCCTGGCGCACCCACAGCACGAGGCTGAACATCGCATCCATCACCACCAATCCACAGCCGATCACCACCAGCACACCGAGCAGCTTGCCCAGCAAATAGTCCACCCGTGGCACGGGCTTCGCCAGGATGGTGTAGAGCGTGCGATCCTCCATATCCTTCGGCAGCAGCAGCGCCGTCGCGACGATAGCCATCACGCTGGCAAAGAAGCGCAGCGCACCAAAGCACACATTCTTGAGCAAATTCATCTGCTGCTCCTGCGCCACCGTGGAGAAGGCAAAACCCGCACCCACAACGAGGAGACAAAACACCAGCAGGAAGAACAAAATCCTCATGCGAACAAGCTGCGTCACCGTGCTCATCGCGAGAACCCAAATGCGGGGTAAAGAGAAGGAATGGAAAGGCATACGAAGGAAGGTACCACATAGCGCAGTCGGCCCACCCAACGCTACAAAGATTTCAGCGCTCGCCGCTACTCTCCGCGCAGAAACGCCAGCAAGTCGGCCATCTGCTGCTTGTTGATCGCCGCCTCCAGCCCCGGCGGCATCAGCGTGCGATCCAGGCTGGTCATCTTGGCGATGTTGTTGCGAGCGATTTCCTCATTCAGCCCAGGGCCTTTTAAAGTGACGCCACTCGCGCTCTCAGCAGCGACGAGCCCGACCAAGATTTTGCCATCCTTGGTGTCGATCTGGTAGCTGCTCCAGCGAGCCTCGCACATGCGGTTCGGATCGAGGATGTCGCTCAGCAAAGCCTCGGGAGCCTTGGTGCGCACGTCGGTGATGTCCGGCCCGACCTCCACTCCCTCACCGCGCACCTTGTGGCAGGCGATGCAGATGCTCTGGAAGATAACGTGCCCGCGCTTGCCATCGCCCTTCATCGCAAGGGCGCTCGTGTAGTCTTTGATCACCGCCGCACGGTCTTCGCTCGGCTTGCCAAACACTCGCTCCGCAATGGCCCGCAACTCAGGCGTGCCGGCCTTTAGGAAACGCCAGCGCGTCTCAGCATCCGCGAGGCCCTTGGGTATCTCGCCGCGCTCCATTTTGGCAAACACCTCCGTCGGATTGGCCGAGATTAGCGAAGCAAACACCTCGCGCTTCGACGCTGGCCCAAGCGTGGGTAGCAGCGCGTAAAGCAGCGGCGTGAGCTTTTTCACGCTCATCTTCTTCACCACACCCATCGCCGCCGCTTGCAACTCCGCAGGCTGATCAGCAGCCAGCAGGGATTTCAAAATGGGCTCCACCTGAGCCTGCGGACGCTGCGCGAGCAGCGGGATAACCGCGAGCCGCTGATCGAGCGGAGCGCTGGCATCAGCGATGGTCACGTCCGCCTGTGCGAGGAGGGCGGCGATCTCTTTGGCCGCTTCGGCAAACTCAGCGGGCGGCTTGGCGATGAGTTCCGCGAGAGACTTGAAGTCGAGTTTGCCGCCTGACTTGGGCAGGCCTTCAGCAAGACCTTGAAGGAGCGCGGGCTTCCACCAGAGGAGTTGGCCGGGGGTGTCGAGCAGAGGTTGCAGGCATTTGGTAAACTGCTGCTTGTTCCCGATTGCTTCGCTAAGATTGCCGAGGGTGGTATTCGCAATCTGCTTCACAAAGTCATACTTGGGCTTCGAGTAGGATTTGCTGGCTGGTGACGAGAGGAACCACTGTGTCAGGGATCCTGTCATTTGGCCTTCGTATAAACGAGGATTGGCGGAAAGCACGGCTCGGTGAATCCAGGGATCATCTGGGAAGTCTTGTAAAGCAGCCTGTTGGTACTGCTCAATGCCTGGACGCGGATAAGAGCCTGCTTGAACCAGCAGATCAAAGACGGCGAGAGTATCGTGAGCTGTGGCGAGTCGAGGAAACAATGGCCCATCACTCTCATTGCCTATTCTCATAAAGGCTGCACTGAGACGTGTGCTGGCCATGGTGAACGGGACGAGTTTGCTATACACTGACTCCATCAATGGACTCAAGGTGCCTGTGGGCTTGGTTTGCCGCTGGGCCGAATTATTCGCTGCTTTACTGTCGAGAAGCGTCATTGAGTGCAGCGTAAACAAATCAGCCAAGGGAGCTGAATCCATCGCTTGCCAAAAAGCCAGGTTGGAAAAGGCGTCTGTTTCCAACAACAACCGCTGCGCCGTCTCCCGCTGCCAGGCATTCTCATGCCCCAGCCAGGCCACCTGTCCCGCGATGTCTTTGGGGGCGGCTTTGATAGGATTGGCCTTCTTCCCCTTCGGCACCACGCGCCAGATGCGCCCTTCGTTCTCGCCTTTCCGCATGTCGTGGGTCTTCACGAACTCCTCGGGGAAGAAGCGCGCGTGGTCGATGTACTGGCGGTACATGTCGCAGATGTAGATCGCACCATCGGGGCCGTAGGTCATGCTGACGGGGCGTGTCCACTCGTCGCGGCTGCGGAAGAACTCGGTGTGATCGCCTTGTTTGAGCGCTTTCAAACTCGCGCCATTGGGCTCGATTTTGTAGCGGCTCACCAACTGCCCGGTGGGATCACAAGTGAAGACATCGTTCTTCAACTCGGGCATCAGGTCGCCGCGATAGACGCCGAGGCCGCAGGCGGCGGTGTTCGTTCCGGCATGGGCATCGGCGGTGGTGTGGCTGCGGATGAGTGGATAGATGCGCGAGTCGCTGCCATACGGGGCGATGTTTTCCCAGCCTTCAGCGATGCCAGCGTGGGGATTGCGAATGACCGCCTCGTAGGGCATGACGGCGAACATGACGGGGCTGCGATTGGAGCAACTGAAGTGATGCCCCCAGTCATCGAAGGCCCCGCCATACTGGCCGAAGCCGCTGACGGGCTCGATTTTGTTGGTGGCTGGATCCCAGCGGAAGTTAGTCCGTGTGACCACGGTCGAAGTTGGAAGATGGGAGATGGAAGATGGCGACTGAGATCCACTGGACTTCGCTGGGGTATTCCCATCCTCGGCGCGCAGCGCCTCGGTCGGATAGATTTCTTTGCTATCGATGCCGTTGCAGAAGTAGATGCAGTTGTCCAAACCCCAGCGCGGGGCACTGACTTGGAGTTGCGCGTGTTTGGGGTTGAAGCCTTTGATGAGCGCCTCGCGCACATCGGCTTTGCCATCGCCATCGGTGTCCTTGAGCCACAGCACTTCGGTGCGCGTGGTGGCTACGAGCCCGCCTTTATAAGGCAGCAGGCCCTGAACGAAGTCCATGTCGTCGGCGAAGGTGACGGCGCGATCCATGCGGCCATCGCCGTTGTCGTCGATGAGCTGCTGGATACGGCTCAAATGCTTGCCGCCAGCGGGATTGCCGAGCGGATAGTCCATCATGTCGGCGACATAGAAGCGGCCTTCGGCGTCCCAGGTGACTTCGACGGGATCGCGGACGAAGGGTTCGCAGGCGACGAGCTGGGCCTCATACGGGCCATCGAGTTCGATAGCGGCTAGCGACTTCTCGGGCGACCACGCGGCATCTCGGGATTCCAGTACGTCGATGTTGCTGCCGCCGCTGGCTTGGATGGCGCTCCACTTCTCTTTGAATTCGCCGAGAGGATGCAATTCATAACGACGCACGATCATCTCTGCGCCTTCGGTTTGCAGGCAAAGGCGGCCCTCGCTGGGCTTGGCGTCGAAGGCTTCATTCACGAGGATGCCGTTGACGAAGTATTGCAGCGTGTCGCCCTTGGCGATGACTTCGAGGCGGTTCCATTCGCCGCTGGGGCTATCCACATCTTTGCGGCCACGGAAGCCTTTTTTATCGGCCCAGTCCACATCGCGATGCTCCCAGTTGATGCGGCCCTTGGTGACGAGTTGGCGGGGCTCGCCTTTCTTCCAGATTTTTTCTTTGTCACGGTCGAGGGCGAACTCAGCCGTGAGCGAGGTGGTCAGCTCGGTGCCGTCGGCGAGCTTGGGCGAGAGCACGAGTATATCGCCCGTGCCGCCCTCGATGATTTGGCATTCGATGCTGGCCATCCAAGTGTCGGAGTAGGCCCCGTGCGGGCCGTAGGCGTGGAGGAGGATGCCGTTGTCGCGGGCTTTGTCCTCGCGCTTGCCAAAGGTTTTCTCCGTCCACTTGTATTCGAGCACGAGGTGGTAGTCGCGGTAGCTGTCCTTGGTGACGACGTAGCCGTAGCCGCGACCGCTGGCGCGAAAGGTGCCGTCGGGCAGGAAGCTCCACACGTCCTTGGGCTCATCGTGGATCTCGAGCTTGTTGTTGACGTGATACTCAACGGCTCCTGACTTGATGAGGTCGAGGACATTAATGGTCTGCTTCACAGGCTCGGCGGCACGGGCGGTGAAGGCGAGGCCGAGGACAATAGCGAGGGCGGATAGGACTCTCATGGTGGGGGAGAGTTACGCCGGGCAGGGGAGTGGTCTTGTCGCGGGTGTGGACGGACGTAGCTCTCCGTGCCAGCGCGGCTTGATGGAAGTTCTCGACTGCTAGTCTCCATCATGCAACGTTCCCGCATGACCACGACGCCGTTGAAGCCTCTAACGACTTCTGAAAAAAATGAAGCTGCCCGCCAGAAACTGCGGCAGATGGGTATTCAACTAGCTCCCAAGGACGCTTGGAAGCAGAGCTTCGGGAGCATGAAGGATTGCGAGTATTTTGATGAGGCAATCCGTATTGGAGCGGCCTGGCGGGCAGAGGAAAATCGAAAGTCACTTCTCGGAGACGATGCTGATTCTTGATACCAATCACTATTCCGAATTTGTCCGCGAGAGTGAGCTAGGCTTCCGGCTCCGCCAGCGAATGCAGGCCGCTGGCGATGATGGGTTCCTGACGGTGGTAACTGCGGGCGAGGTGATGAAAGGATGGCTAGGGGCGATTCAAATTCACAGACAACCTGATCGCGGGGTGCGCTCGTATCGCCAGTTTTAAGACAGCCTGAAGGATCTCGCCCGATGGGATATACTGCCTTGGTCGTCCGATGCCGCAGACCTATTCGACCAGCTCAAGGCGCAAAAAATTAACATCGGCACGATGGATCTTCGCATCGCGAGCATCGCCTTGGAATATGATGCCACGGTGCTCACGCGCAACCTTCGTGACTTCCGCCAAGTGCCGGACGCAGTGCCTCATTGAAAAGGACACCGAAAGGGTAGCGACCGGGAGGCAGGGATAGAGTCGATGCCTCATAAATGAGGACACCGTGGCTGATGGAGCCACGACTGATGAAAAAGAGCCTTGAAGACTACACGCGAGTGAT
>JANOAR010000039.1:0-22558 GCA_031411235.1 Verrucomicrobiota bacterium
TCAGCGATGGGCTTGCCCAAGGCAAGAAGGCCGAGGGCCTTCTCCTTGAAGTCGGGGGTGTAACGTTGATAAGTTTTCTGGCTCATGGGTGTCTATGTCTTGTTGGATTGCCCTTGGTCCAGAAATCTAGCGCACCTCACATTGGCGGGGTGACCTTGATGCACCTGCGCTTGGAGTCATCGAGCAACAGCCTGATGCCCCTTCACCGCCAGCTTTGCACCCTGATAAGATTTCCGCTCAATTGTCACCTCAACCGCCCCTGCTTTTTCCTCCGCCGATGGCCCACCGATTACGGCATTCCTTGCACCTTTGAAGTCAAAAGACTAACCAACTGCTGAAAGTCCGACGGCTGCTCATTCAAAGGCAATTTCAACATGCCCTTCGCGACATCGTTATTCTGGTCGGCACCTTGAATTAAAGCGCCACTGAGATCACGAACTTGAAACAACTTTCCCGCGATAGACCTAAAGATCTGTTTGCCTGACAAACGGTCTAACCAAGTTCCTGTGCCATACTCCAAGAGGGCTTTGCCTCCAGTGAGGTCAGCAAGAACTGCATCCAGCAACAATTCCCGATTTGGCGGGTCTAGAAGACCAGCGATTTCTGTCCCACGTTCATGTAATCCAGCAGCGTTTTGGAGTTCGTTCAACGCGTCGGCTCTATTTGTGAACTTCTCCACCTGCTTGAACCAAGTTGCCGGAGGCACAAGAATGCCGGCACGAATCTGAAGCAAAACCAGATTGGAGGCTTCGATATACAAGCGTCTTTGTGCTTCAGCTAGCACCGCCGCACGGGTTTCATCCTCAGATTTCACAAGCCATTCACTTCTGCAGAGATATGCGGGATCTATGAAGTAGTTTTCGAGTTCACGTTTCCTCCAATGAAGAAGATTATAGGTATCGGGCTTTGGAAAATTCGACCACCCTATTTCCACATAGCCCGAATCAAGGCCATCTCTGTCCGCAATGAAATAATATGTGGGATGTTTCCAAACCATCGCTTTGGCAGCTTGGAACACGTTGTCACAAGGTCCAATGGGACGAACCTCCATGCTTTTGAGGCCATTAGCTTTCAACAGTTCACGAATTACGGTTGGATCAAATGCATCATCATCGCTGCCTTCTACGAAGACGACATGATTAGCCCCACGTAAAACTGACGAAGCGGATACTCCGGTTTGGACATTCATGAGCGTTGGGGCTTGATCTCGGTTGGCACAAGAAGCGCCCTTCTGTTTTCGTCAACGCACCCAAAAATTTGCTCCGAGTGAGTCGCTAAGACATACTGATTTGTCGGCCCATACTCGTGAAGGCGCTCCACAAAATCAGCATGCCACTCTGCGTTGAGGTGAAGCTCAGGCTCGTCAATTAAGACGATACACGGAGCCTGCTGAGAATGTCTCCAGATAAGGAAGAGAGTTGATACGATCTCCTTCTGCCCCGAACTGAGGCCGTCAAAAGCGAACGATGCACCATCTCCAGTGGTAATTCTAAAATCGAGGCTGTTGTCTGGAAGCGGTCTAAGCTTTTCGATGCTTCCACCAGCGTAGCGGCGTAATAGGCTATTCAGGAACTCAACGGTTGCCTCTGAATCCTGCTTGTTGAAGCCTTCAAATAGCTCAGCGCCTCCCAGCAGTGATCTGAGCATCTCCATTTTGAATGCGCTGATAGTCGAAATTGCGGGGCCATACCTCGATCTAGAATAGACTAGCCGAGCGCGACCAAGGGGTTCATCAACCATTGCTGCAAGGTTCGGATTGCCCTCCTGCACTTTCCTGTAGCTATTAAAATGAATGAGCGGAGGCGAAATAAGTGGCTCACTGTTGAAGGCCAACAGGCTTAGCATAGCGTCCTCCAACGAATCGCCTCTTAGAGAACGCCGAAGCGCTTTAATGTCTTGAATGCGTTCACGTAGAGGTTCTGCACCAGAAACGGATGTTTTGCCAGACCTTGAAACCTTCAATCGCACTTCAAAGGCATCACCATCGAACTCAAACCCACCTGAGATTTCTGCACCTGTGCGGCCAGACTTGATCAGCAAGTCCGCCAAATCGATAAAGCGTCCTGTGTCTGGCATGCGCCGAAACAGATCGTCGCCAACCAATATGGCCAGATAGAGCAATCCGACGCATTCCAAGGCGGAAGTCTTACCACCTCCATTTTGGCTTCCAAAAATCATTACATCGGGATCGCCTTTCATTCGTGGCCGCGGGAATTCCACGGTGAGCGAGTCGAGGCGTTTATAATTCTCAATCTCGAGTTGCCTCAATTTCAGCCCGGGAAAAGGACTTGTTTTGGATGGTGCTGGCATACGAGTCTGGGATTCGAGTTTGTTGCTGTGGATAGGAGAATCAGGCTGAAGTGTAGACCTCTGCCCCCGCTTCCACAAACTTCTTCGACTTCTCGTCCATCCCGCGCTGAAGCGCTTCTTCCTCGGAGATAGCCTGCTCGGCAGCATACTTCCTCACGTCCTCGGTGATCTTCATGGAGCAGAAGTGGGGGCCACACATGGAGCAGAAATGGGCGGATTTGGCACCGTCTTGCGGCAGCGTTTCGTCGTGGTATTCGCGGGCGGTGACGGGGTCGAGGCTCAGGTTGAACTGGTCTTCCCAGCGGAACTCGAATCTTGCTTTGGAGAGGGCGTTGTCGCGGAGCCGGAACGAAGTGGAGACAGCCAGCCGCAGGCTGCTCGGAAGGCGAGCAAAGCGAGGCAATTGGGCGTTGGGGTGGCCTTTGGCGAGCTCGGCGGCTTGGGCCGCGAGTTTGTAGGTGATCTTCATGGAGCAGCTTTCGGTTGGAGGCTCTGACTTTGCAAGGTGTGGATTACCGGGTCTCCACGGCGCTCCACTCGTCGAGCTTCTGCTTCAGCAGCTCCTTGGAGGGAAGGTAGAGCGAATATTGCCTCGCTGCGCTCGCCCTTCGGGCAGCCTGCGGCTGGCTATCTGCGCTGCGCTCCGGTTCCTTCGCGTGGACGTTGGCATCCTTGGGCAGGGTCAGCTCGACGACGGTTTGCTTCTTCGATTTGCAGTGGAGGAAGCCGATGGTGGGGTTCTCTTTGGGGAGCAGTAGTTGGCGCTCTGGTTCATTCGCTTACTCTCTCGGACCCAGTGGCACATGGTCCATGGGATAGACGGGCACTTTGCCTTCGGGGGTTATCATGCCGAGTTCGATCATGCGGGCGCGTTTTTTGGCTTTGGGCAGGTTATTGAGTTCAGCCCACCAATCGTTGATGCCTTGAAGACGTTCGGCCTGGGTCATGGACCAGAACTGGGTCATGTCGGACGAACCTGCTGGTTGGGATCGTGCTTTGGCTGGGGTTTTGGTTTTCATGGATGTAGGGCTGTGATCTCGGGCCGGAAGTAACCGATAATCGCTCTCGGGTCGCGGACGGCAATCTGAATGTGAGACTTGAGCTTGATGCCTGCGCCTTTGAAGGCGGGTTGGCCTTCTTGAAAGACGCCACGAACGCTGTGAAATTGAACGCCTGTTCTCGATTCGATGGCGGGAATGGACTGGTTGAGAACGAAGCAATCACGCTCTCGCCGGAGCCAGTCTCTATCGTGCGCTTTGCCAGTTTGGTTTTCGGGCATGGAGATGCCTGCTGATGTCATCGAAAGTTCCAAATTCCGGGCGGATTCGGCTAGGAGGTCAGTGAACTGAACATCGAGCAAGTCGAAGCAGTTGCCGAGCTGGATGACGGCTCCGAGAACGGCGGGATACTTGATTTGGCTGTCTTTGCGTTTGGACTGCTGGGTGGCCCATTCGAGGGCTCTGCTGGGGCCGTGCTCCCAGAAGTAGATGCCCATGCCAAGCCAGTCGAAGGCGTTGAGGCTGGCGGTGAGTTTCAACTTTCCCGTCAGCACATCATCGGCGACTCGGCGATCACAGCCGTGAAAGCCAAAAACGGTACGTTGATAGGAAAGGAGGTCCATGGGGCGAGCTGGCTATGGTGTCATGGCTTGGGTTGAGCTGGCTATGCCGTCGCATAAACTTTGGCACCCGCTTCGACGAACTCCTTCGATTTCTCCGCCATCCCCCGCTGAAGCGCTTCTTCTTCGGCGAGGCCCTGTTCAGCCGCATACTTCCGCACGTCTTCGGTGATCTTCATGGATCAGCTTTCGGTTGGTGGCTGTGAGTTTGCAAGGTGAGGATTACCGGGTCTCGAGGGCGCTCCACTCGTCGAACTTATGCTTCAATAGCGGAAAAAAGTGACATGACCCCATGTGGCCCATCTACGCCGTCACACCGCTGCCTTATTCATGGCCACGCGGCAGAGGAATGAGTCCCTTTATCCCCTCACGCTTACTGCGTGATGGGCCACAGCGGTGTGCGCCCTTGGAGGAACGCCACGGCCTCCGTGTTATCCGTGATGACTGTGCAGTAAACCGTATCCGAGTGCGGAGTCAGCCGCTTCACCATCAGAGCGAAGTCATTGTAGAAGTCGGTGTCGTTGCTCCGCAGCCAGACGACGATGCGCCAGTCCGTCTCCACCACCGTCCCCGTCTCCGGGTCTTCTGGATGGAACACATACACGCCGATGGGCACCCGCCGCTTCGCGCAGAAGACACGGATGCCTTCCCGCAGCTTCGAGGGCACCTTCTGCACCGGCACGGGATGCAGGGTCGTGCGCCTGGTCTCGCCACCATTGCCCTTGTTGTGGCGGAGTTCACCCGACACTATCTCGGCCACCGCTTCCGGTTTCAAGACGACGCGCACGCCCTTCGGCCCCTGCACCCGCACCGTCGTCTGGCCATCATTGAGCAGCCGGAACAACACCTCCCCCTTCACCGCGGCGATGGCTGGCAGCGGCTTGGGCAACTGCTCCCCGATGTAGTCCGCCACCGCATCGCTGGTGCAGATGGGGCAGAAATCGCCTTCCTTGTCCGCGAAGCGCTGGAGCGTCAGGCTGTCCCCGTTCTGAATCTCAAATTCCCCCCGCATCTCCGGGTGGTCAGGGATGAAGGCAAACAGCTCCTCCTCCCACAGCATGCGGAACATCTTCCCATGCAGTGCCGGATCCTCCGACCGGAGCAGCAGTCGCTCCAGCTCATTCTGTGGTTCTGGTGCTGGGCGCCATTGCGGGGAAGGTTGGTACGACATAAAAGATTAAATGATGGCGGGCATTCATTACCAGCCTGACGGGGGCAGCTTCGCCACCCCACAGGACAGCTCAACCGAAAGTAAGTGGGAAAAGTGTGTAGTGGGAAAAGTGTGTGACCCTATGTGGTGCAGCAGCGGGAGAAGGCTCAAGCGTGGTGTGGCAGCTGGCAGTTTCGTGGCAGTCCGATTCATGCCCACGTCCCAGGCCAGACCGAGGCACCCTGGCAACTCAGCACTCCAACGAGGTATTGCAAATATTGGGGCGACAACGTACTCTTTTTTCATGAAAACGGACACGCTTGCTCACCGACTGGGCATGACAACTCACCTCTCTCCGCTGCTGATGAAGGCTCGTCGGCTGGGCCTGTGTGTGCCCGATGACTTGGAGCGGCTGGCGATTCAGCGAGGGTGTCGTTATTATGATCTTTCGGGCGATTCGAGGGTGAGTGAAGCTCGCCCTCAGGCTGTGATCGCAAGTGACATGTCGATTTTCTCGAACGAAGAACTCGCTTTTGCATTGCTCTCCATGGGCCTCACTCATTCCCAATACCGTCTGCGGCTCGGTGCTGCAATGCTTGCGGCAAAGGGCAACTCACCTCCAAAAATCGCGCGACTGGCCATTGAGGAGCGATGTGAAGTGGTGGTTCGTTACATTGCGCTCTGTGGTAAAAAAGTGGAGCCGCAAAATCCTTTTTGGGATGAGTTGCTCACCCTCCTCCCAGTGATGCCTATGCCAGCGTTGGATTTGCTGCCCCACATCACGCGATTCGTGGCGATGACAGGGGTTACCCGACATGGCCGCGAGACGGTCATGCAATGGATTCGGCCCAATCTCTCCGCCGCCGCATGAGCACGATGATAGACAACCCTTCTGAGTTAATGCAGACCCTAGACAGCCTGCTTGATCACGAGGTGCAGTTGGTGATTTTCGGACGTGGTGCCTTGTGCCTTGGCTTTGAGCACACTCGCGCAGAGCTTTTTACCACTCAGGATGTCGATGGCATCATCAGTTTTCATCAACTCGATGGACTCGCGGAGGACGAGCAGTTTTGGAATGCGGTAGATCTGACGAATCAGCGGTTGGAGCCTAAGGGCCTCTACATCACTCATTTGTTTCAAGAGGATCAAATTTTTCTGCGCCCAGAATGGGAGCAGCACATTGTCCCCTTACTGCGCCCGGCCACATGCAGACTTAAGCTCTTCCGCCCAACGGCGGTTGATTTCATCCTCACCAAAATGATGCGCGGTGCCGATGAGCAAGACATGCTCGATGTGGACTTCCTCATTCGCCACGACGGTATCACGCTGGAGCAAATGGAGCCTGCCTTTGCAACTGTGCGGATACCCGATTTGCAGGAACTACGCGATGCCTTCGAGCGTGCGCTACCCGTGGTGCGGGGCTTATTGGCCGCAGCAAGATAGGATACTGATGAGTTCGCGGGATAGCCTACAATTCTGGCGCGGCTTTCGTGCTGTGGCTGCGTTGCTCGCTCGTTGGCTATTGCTTAATAGCCGCCTCGCTCGCGCCTTGCCACAACCCGAAATCCATCACCAGCCTTTGTAGCCTATCCCACGAACCCATCAGTAAAAGGAATCTTCTCCCCAGATAGATTGATCCAGTTAACTCGTGCTGGAATGTGTCCACCCTCCATCCCCTCCTACTCAACTCCCACTTCATGAAGTTCCTCTGCGCTCTCATTTTTACCTTCGCTTTTTCCTTCGCCCACGCTGCGGATCCCGTCGAAGCCGACTACTACAAGATCACCACCTTCGATACGCCCAAGGACACCGCTCTCGAAGTCGGCTCCATCGACCTCATGCCCGATGGCAAGCTGGTGATGGGCACGCGGCGTGGCGAGATCTGGGTGGCCTCGGGTGTAAGCTCCAGCGATGCCAATGCGGTGCAGTACACACGCTTCGCCAGCGGCCAGCATGAGGTGCTGGGCATCGCCTATAAAGACGGCGCGGTGTATGCCACCAACCGCTACGAGATCACGAAAATAAAGGACGTGGATGGCGATGGTCGCGCGGACACCTTCGACACCCTCTGCGATAAGTGGGGCGTCTCCGGCGACTACCACGAATACGCCCTGGGCTCGCGCTTCGACAAGGCGGGCGACCTGTGGGTATGCCTCTGCCTCACGGGCTCCTTCAGCAGTCAGGCTCCCTTCCGTGGCTGGGCGGTGCGAGTGAAGCCAGATGGCACGCTGGTGCCGACGTGCAGTGGCGTGCGCTCGCCCGGCGGTGTGGGCTTCGATGCTGAGGGCGAGGTGTATTACACCGACAACCAAGGCCCGTGGCATGGGGCCTGCACGCTGCAACACCTTGTGCCCGGCTCATTCCAGGGGCACCCCGGCGGCAACGTCTGGTATGACAAAGCTCCCAATATGGGGCCGCGCCCCATCGACCCACTGCCCGAGGCCTTCCAGGGCAACCGCAAACGCGGCACCAAGGATGACCACATCGACCCCGACCGCATGGTCGCTGAGCGCAAGCGCATCAAGCAACTCCTGCCGCCCGTGGTGTACATGGTGCATGGCAAAATCGGCAACTCATCGAGCTTCATCGTGGCGGACACGAGCAGCGGGAAATTTGGGCCGTTCGGCAAACAGCTCTTCGTCGCCGACCAGAGTTTTAGCAACGTCAGCCGCGTCTTCGTGGAGGAAGTCAACGGCATCAAACAAGGCGTCGTCTTCCCCTTCCGCAGCGGTTTCAAGAGCGGCCTCATCGGTGGCCGTATGAACGACGAAGGCCAGCTCTTCGCCGGCGGCAGCGACCGTGGCTGGGGCGCTCGCGGTGGCAAGCCCTTTAGCTTTGAGCGCCTCGACTGGACGGGAAAGATGCCCTTCGAGGTGCATGAAATGCGGGCGAAACCCGATGGCTTCGAGCTGGCCTTCACCCAGCCCGTTGATGCCAAGACGGCAGGCGATGTGGCCAGCTACTCAATGCGCCAGTTCACCTACGCCTACCGCGAAGAATACGGCGGCCCCGAGGTCGATGAAGTGCTGCCAAAGATTACGGCAGCGAAGGTCAGCGAGGACAAAAAGAGCGTGCGGCTGACGATCTCATCGCTAATCCAAGGCGACATCCACGAGCTGCATCTCGATGGCGTAAAGAGCGCCGAAGGCCTTCCCGTGCTGCATCCCGTGGCCTACTACACGCTGAATGAGATACCAGCGAAGTGAGGTATGGCGGAGTGGGGCAAGCGCAAACACCGCACCGCAAGACATGGCCAAAGGCCACGTTCCCAAGGCACTCATGAAAACTCCTGCCTGCCTGCTCAGCCTGCCCCTCGTCCTGCTCGCCCTTTCGTTGCATCCCCTGCTTCAGGCAGGCAGCCCAGACTACCCGTCGGAGTTGTTCAAGAGCACGAAGCTCATTTATGCGGACACCTTTGATGGCCCGCTCAATGCCGACTTCTGGGAAGTCCGTCAGAACACGACATGGGCGATCAAGGACGGCGTCTTAACGGGCAGCCAGTCATCCAAGGAGTTTCAGGAAGCGAAGAAGGCGAAAGGAGACAAGGGGCATGAGGGCTTCAAACCCGTGATCTGGCTCAAGCAGGTGCCGGAGAACTTCGTCTGCACCATGCGTGTGCGCTACGATGCGAAGGCCTACCAGAAAGGCTTTCCGCTCCTCGATCTCGGCCATCACATTCACACGATCAGCTTCAGCGAGAAGGCCACGACGCTGACGATCAAGAAGAACGTCGAGACTCAAGAAAGTGGAGGGCCCCTCCTGCCGCTCAATCAATGGGTGGACATCGCCATCGAGCTAAAAAAGGGCACCCTCCTTTACAAGATCGAAGGCAAGAAACACGTCTTCCAGAGCGCGAATATCGACATGACCGGACAGGCACAAATCGACTTCAAAGGCATCGATTTCGGCACTTGGCAGATCAACCACATCAAGCTGTGGGAAGGGCTGTGACTGTTGTGATTCTCGCGCTATTCCCGCTAGCCCGCCCGGCCTCGTTTCATGAGGCATGAATGCACCGGGACGGGCCGCAGATTCAGGCGAGATCAGCACTGTTAGGAAGTGCGCGTGTATTCCAGCGATTCGCCGGTTTCCAGCAAGCTCTTGAGGCTGGAGAGGATGACTGGCCAGCCATTGGAGACGGCGCGGATCAGCTTCGATCCACCCTTATCCATTTCATGCAGCACGGTGAACTTCACCATCTCGTCCTCTGGCTCCAGCTCGTAGGTCATGAGTGAGTCGCCCTCAGCCATCAGCTCGGGTTTGAATTCATTGCGCCACGTCAAGACCAGCCGCTTGGGGGGATCGATCTCCTTGATCTCGCCGCTGTCTTTGACCTCGCCTTCGGAGTCGATGAGTTTCCATGCCGCGCCAGCCTTCCATTCCGTCTCCATCGTGCAGCCGAAGAAGAACTGCCGGTTGAATTCCGGCTGAGTGAGCGCTTGCCAGAGTTTCTCTGGCGTGGTGCGGATGTAGGTGACGTAAACGAATGTGCTCTTTTCCATGATGTTTATTTGTTTTTGGTTTGCTCGAGACCCTTTTTCAGATCGCTCAACGCCTGAAGGCGAGTGCGTTCGTATTTGCTGATCCAGCGCTCGTAGATCTCGTGCAGCGGCACCGGGTTGAGGAAATGCAGCTTCTCGCGCCCACGCCAGACGACCGCCACGAGGTTGGCCTGTTCAAGCAGCTTGAGGTGCTTGGTGACCGCCTGTCGTGACATGTCCAGGTGCCCGCAGAGATCGCCCAACGTCTGCCCGTTTTCGCGGTGCAGTTCATCGAGCAATGTTCGGCGGCTGGCATCGGCCAGGGCTTTGAAAACTGCATCCATCACGCGCCCATTTATGCAACCATATAGTTGCATGTAAAGGCGCGAAAATATCATTTTTGCCAAGGTAGGAGATGAAGCAACGGAAGTCAGTCTCGCCCTGCGGAAGCAACTTCCAAGGCCGCGACCACAAAGTTATACCAATTCCAAACCAGAAACTGGCATTCGTCCGCAGGCCATTGATCGGCCAAGCTCGTTAGATCATCCCATCATTATCCAGAATTTGATTTCAACTTGGTATTACCCCGTCGGCACAAGGTTGGCGGCAAGGTCACCAAGCTCGTTGCTTATGGCGCGTTCATCGAAGTGGAAGAAGGCGTCGAAGGCCTCGCCCACGTCTCCGAACTCTCCTGGACCAAGCGCATCGCTCGCCCCAGCGACGTGCTCACCATCGGCCAAGTCGTCGATGCCCAAGTCCTCGGCATCAGCAAAGAAGAGCGCAAAATCAGCCTCGGCGTGCGTCAGCTCGACAGCAATCCTTGGGATGAGATCGCTGTCCGCTTCCCCATCGGCACCCCGATCATCCGCCCCGTATGCGTTCTTACTGCCCATGGTGCTTTTATGGTGCCAGCAAAGAATGGCGTCCCGGCCAAGGCTCATAAGCCTTGGTTTAGCGACAACATCAAAGCCAGGGCGTAAGCCCAGGCAGCACGGAGCGGCCTCGCAAGGGGCCGCTCTTTTTATATGATGGCCTCCTCCTAGCCTTTGCTTGTGAGAGCGGGGAGCGCGACGCGACGCGTGGTAATCTGTCGTCACCCAACGTCATGAAGCCTTGCTCCACACAAGCGGCTGCGTCCCCTCCCCAAGTAGTCGGCTCCACCACGAGGTGACAAAGGCATGGCTTGGTGCTCTGCTGCGCGACTATGCTTTGCTCTTTTACCCTTTATGGCTCTGCGCATGTCGCGGCGCTCGTGGTGACGCTTGTGTTGTGCGGGCTCATGATTTGGCTTTGCCGAAACAGGCCTGTGGCAGCTCGTTTTGCGCAGTGTGGGTTGGCCGTTTTGCTGCTGCTGCAATGGCCGCTGGGGCTGGCGGCTTATGCGTCGTCGGGCGAGCTGACTTTGCAGAATGGGCTGCCCTTGCACCTGTGCGATGTTGCGGCGACGGCTGCTGCTGTGGCGCTGCTGTGGCGGCGAATGCTGGCGGCAGAGTTCGCCTATTTTTTTGGCCTTGCGGGCACGTTGCAGGGGCTCATCACGCCGAGCCTCGCCCACGCCTTCCCACATCCTCGTTTCTTTACTTTTTTCCTCACGCACAGCGGGGTGGTCATCGCGGCGCTGGTGATCGTCTGGGGCATGGTGCTGCGGCCTCGCGGCTGGGCCGCGCTACGGATGCTGGGGTGGCTGGTCGTCTATGCGATGCTGGTGGGTGGGATCAATTTCATGCTGGGAACCAACTATGGCTTCCTCTGCGCCAAGCCTCCTGTGGCCAGTGCGTTCGATATGATGGGGCCTTGGCCGTGGTACATCGGCAGCATCGCGGGGGTCGCTGGGATTGCCTTTTTGCTGCTGGATGCGCCCTTCGCTTGGCAGCGTCGCCGAGACCGACTGGCGACCCGGTGATGAAAATGAATTGTCTTTGCCAAGGCGAAACGCTTGCTCTTTCGTGGTAGAACCCACATAAACAACAGCATGGTAGAAGCATCAGGACGACGGAAATTTAGGCGTGTACTGCTCAAGCTTAGCGGCGAGGCATTACGTGAGGTTGGCAACGCAGATAACATCTCGCCGCCCATCGTGGAGGACATCGCGGCGCAGATCAAAGCCGCGCATCAGACGGGGCTGGAAATAGCCATCGTCGTGGGTGGCGGTAACTTCTGGCGCGGCGTCAGCGCGAGCAATCGCGGCATGGAGCGAGCCACCGCTGACTACATGGGCATGCTCGCCACGGTGATGAATTCGCTCGCGCTGCAATCCATGCTGGAGGGCATGGATGTGCCCACACGAGTGCAGAGCGCCATCGAGATGAAGAACGTTGCCGAGCCCTTCATCCGCCGCGTCGCGATGCGGCATCTGGAGCTGGGCCGCGTGGTGATCTTCGCCGCAGGCACGGGGAATCCTTTCTTCTCCACCGACACGACTGCCGCTCTGCGAGCCAGTGAAATAGGGGCCGACGTCGTCTTCAAAGCCACCAAAGTGGATGGCATCTACGACTCCGATCCGAAGAAGAATCCAGATGCCGTGCGCTACGACGCGATCACCTTCCAGGACGCGCTGACGCAGCAATTGAAGGTCATGGACGCCACGGCCTTCAGCCTGTGCATGGAGAACAACATGCCCATCATCGTCTTCAGCATGGAGGAGCCCGACAACATCCGCAAAGCACTCACGGGTGATCCCATCGGCACCGTCGTCACCGCCGCCTAGGCCCGAATGCTGGGGCCACATCTCTGGCAACAACCGCAAACCACACGCTACACTATTATGGATCCCGAAATGTGTTTAATGGAGACCGAGGAGCACATGGCCAAGGCCGTGGAGCACGCTGTGCAGGAGTTCTCTGCCGTGCGCACGGGTAAGGCATCGCCCATGCTCGTCGAAAATCTTGACGTGCATGTACGCGCCTACGGCACCTCGATGAAGCTCAAGCAACTGGCGATGATCACCACGCCCGAGCCGAGGCTCATTCGCATCGAAGCCTTCGATTCCAGCACCATCCAGGACATCGACCGTGCCTTTCGCGAATCCAAGCTCGGGCTAAACCCAAGCATCGAAGGCAAACTCATCCGCGTGCCCATTCCCGAGCTGAGCCAAGAGCGCCGCGTGCAAATGGTGAAGCTCGTCAAGTCGCTCGGCGAGGATGCCAAAATCCGCATCCGCTCCGTCCGCCGCGACGCCCTGGAAGCTCTAAAAAAGGCCGAAAAAGAAAGCCTTATTTCCGAAGATGATCTGCATCGCACCGAGAAGGAAGTGCAGACGCTCACGGACAAATACATCGCCGACATCGACAAGCATATCGCCTCGAAGGAGAAGGATATTATGACGGTGTGAACCCACGATGAACTATGAATGATGAGTGATGACTAAACCCGAACACCGCGATTGATCGGCGACTATCATCACCCATCCTTGGCCTGATGCAGTTCGGCGACGGCGGGCTCGGTATTTTCCAATACAGTCCCGCCATCGCCAAACCGCCTGAGACTCAAGCCTTGGCAAAGCTAGCCACCGCTGAATCGCGGCGTTCGGGATTAATGAGCAGCTTCATGAAGCGCTTCCTCCCCATTCATCACTCATAATTTCCCATGCGCCTCTCCACCTTCAACGTCAACGGCATCCGCGCCTCCATGCAGAAGGGGTTGCGTGAGTATCTACAAAGCTCCGACGCCGATGTCATCTGCTTGCAAGAGACCAAGGCCCAGGAGGGCCAGTGCGATGTTTCCTGGCTCACAGGCTACTCTGCCGTGTGGTGCAGTGCGGTGAAGAAAGGCTACTCCGGCACGCTCGTGCTTAGCCGTGTGCCAGTGCTCTCGCACAGCCTCGGCTTGGACGCTGAGGAGCATGATAAGGAAGGCCGCGTCATCACCGCTGAGTTCGCGGACTTCTATTTGGTCAACGTCTATACCCCCAACTCTCAGGGCGAACTCGCGCGACTGCCGTATCGGATGGAGTGGGATGCCCACTTCCGCGCTAACATGAAGCGGCTAGAGAAGACCAAGCCTGTGCTCGTCTGTGGCGATCTGAATGTGGCTCACGAGGAGATCGACCTCGCCAACCCCAAAACCAACCGCATGAACCCTGGCTTCAGCGATGAAGAGCGCGCCAGCTTCGGCCAGCACCTCGCCAGCGGTTTCGTCGATGTCTTCCGCCACTTCGAGCCCGGCCCAGGGCACTACACTTGGTGGACACAACGATTTAGCGACGCGCGTACCAAGAATATCGGCTGGCGGCTCGACTATTGGCTTGCCTCCAAGTCCCTGCTCCCTCGGATAAAAAGCTGCACCATTCGCTCCGACATCCACGGCTCGGATCACTGCCCCGTGGAGATGGTGATCGAGTAGAGCCTACGCGTTTTCACAAGCCCCAGCGGATTGGCTAAAATAGGGGGCGGAGCACAGCGCCGCTACAACCCTACCCTCAGGGGCAAGGCTACATCGGCATCACGCGCTCCTGTCATTCTCACAGCGTCCGGGCTTAGCCAAACAACTGCACCAGCGGCTGGCCTTTATCACACACGGTGAAGGGGCGCTTGCTGGGGCTGAAAATGACTTGATCGAGCGGCAGGCCGAGGGCGTAGCCGATGGTGGCGTTGAAGTCGGGCGGGGTGATTTTGCCTTCGATGACTTCGCGGCCTTTGTCGGTCTTGCCATACACTTGGCCACCGCGAATGCCGCCGCCTGCGAGGACGCTGCTGAAGGCTTTGGGGTAGTGGTCGCGGCCTTCGTTTTGATTGATCTTGGGGGTGCGGCCAAACTCGGTGGTAAGGACGACGAGGGTTTCCTCTAGCAGGCCACGCGATTCGAGATCGCTGAGCAGGGCGGACATGGCTTGGTCGAGCTGCTGGCAGTTCTCGGGCACACGCACAAAGTTTTCGTTGTGGGTGTCCCAGCTACCCAGGCCGACTTCGACAAAGCGCACGCCGTGCTCAACGAGGCGACGGGCAAGCAGGCAGCCCTGGCCAAAGGATTCGCTGCCGTAGGCCTCGTGGGCGGCGGCGCTTTCCTTGCTGAGGTCGAAGGCGGCGAGATCGGCGCTGTTCATGATCTTGACGGCGTCTTTGTAAACGTCGCCATAGGCCTTCACGCCGTCGTAGTTGAAGTGCTCGCGGAAGCCTTGATCCAGCTTGCCTGCGAGGTTGAGCTGATAGTTGAAATCATCTTCGCTGAGCGAGCCGAGGCGCTTGCTGTTTTGCAGGCCTTGCGACGGGTTGTTGATGGAGAGCGGCGAGACGGCGGCCTCGAAGAAGCCGGAGCCGGGGTGCTTGCTGCTGCCGCTGACGACGACGCTAGAAGGCAGGCTGGGATTGCTGCGGCCCTGGAACTTGGTAAGCCATGCGCCCATGCTGGGATGGCGCAGGGTGCTGCGCTGGGTGTAGCTGGTGTGCATGAAGTAGTTGCCCTGGTCGTGCGCTCCCTGGGTGGAGGAGAGGCTGCGCACGATGGCGAGCTTCTTGCCATGCTTGGCGAGGCTGGGCAGGTACTCGCTGATCTGCAAGCCGTCTGCATTGGTGCTGATGGCCTTGGTGGGGCCGCTCTCATCGGTGCCAGCGTGGGGATCGAAGGTGTCGAGATGCGACATGCCACCGCTCATGTAGAGGTAGATGACGTTCTTGGCCGTGGGCACTTGCTTCAATTTCGACGAGCCCTCGAAGGCGGCGTGCGCGGTGTTGCTGAGGATGGAGGGCAGGACGGTGACGCCAAGGCAGGTCTTGGCGAGGCCAGTGACGAATTGGCGGCGGCTGAAGTCGTCGGCTTTGAGGAGGGTGTTCATGATGGGGTGGGGGGCTGGGCTGGAGGTTTAATGATTATTGCACGAACAAAAACTGGCTCGTGTTCAGCAGGGCGCGGACGAGGTCGCTCATGGCTTTGTCGCCGCGCTCGGCTTGGATGCTGGCGATCAATTTTGACTCGTCGGCGGTGGGGTGGCGGCTGAGCAGGCCGAGGTAAATTTGGGTGGCTTGGTCGTGGGTGGAGGCGTTGTGGACTTCCTCGCGGAAGTGGGAGCCGGGGCTGAAGATGGCGTCGGCCATGCTGCCATTCAGCAGGCCGAGGGCTTGGGGAACGGTGGCTTCGCTGCTGGCGTTTTCGATGGTTTCACGGTCGCTCTGGCCAAAGAGGCGCAGCAGGTGGCCGCGTGGGGCGGGGGAGCCTGCCTCGGAGGCGCGGGTGAGGGTGGGGAGGTTGTCCTTGGCCTTGCGCAGGGCGGCGGCCTGGGCTTTGAACTCGGCGATCTTCTTTTGCATGGCTGCCTTGTCGAGGCCCTGGGCTTGGAGTTTTTTCATCTCTTCACGCATCTGTTCCTTGCCGCCGGGCTTGGTGATGGAGACTTTTTTGGCCGCGTTTTTGGGCACATCGCCGCCGCCTCTGCGCAGCTCGCGGGCGAGGTCTTCACCGAGGATGGCGAGGAAGGAGCCTTTCTGCTGGGCTCCTTGCAGCTCTTTGAGTTCCTTGCTGAGGCGTTTTACTTCGTCGTCTTTTTTGGCTTCGCGGGCTGCGACGAGGTCTTTGCGCAGTTGGTTGGCTTTGGCTTCGGTGCCTTTTTTATCGCCGATGCTGCTGGCGCGCACGGCGGCGACGAGATCCTCGGGGGTCTTGCTGGCGAGGGTGTCATAGAGTTTTTCCAGGGTGCTGAGGCGGTTCTCAATCGCGTCGCCACGGCTGCCGATGCCGTCGTCGGGGTTGCCGGTGAGTAGTGTCACCATGCTGTCCCAGACTTGCTCGCTGGTCATGCGGCGGAGCAGGGGGCCGGTGAAGGCGTAGCGCTCGCCGAGGGCGGGGCCAGTGGTGGTGGCGGCACGCTGGTAGGTATCGCTGTTGTAGATGACGCGGAGATAGGCCTTCATGTCATATTTTTTGTCCTGCATGACTTGCACGAGGTAGTCCATCAGCTCGGGGTTGCTGGGCACGGTGCTGTCGGTCATTTCGTCGAGGGGCTCGATGAGGGCGAGGCCCATGGCCTGCTTCCACAGGCGATTGGCGACGACGATGGTGAAGCGAGCGTTGTCGGGCGAGGTCATCCATTTGGCGAAGGCATCGGTGCGGCTCTCGCCGACGGCGGGGATGGCATCGTGGCCGAAGAGGGTTCGCGGCTGCACGGTTTCCAGCGGCTTGGCGTCGGGGTATTTGTAGTCGTGGGGGAGCTTGGGCAGGGCGTCGGTTTCTTTGATGTTGGTGTAGCGCAGGGACTTCATCACATCCTTGAGCGGCTCACTGATTTCCTTCATGATGGCCTGCTGGGCGGCGGCTTTTTCGCGCTCCTCGGAGGACATTTTTTTGCGGTCTTTGCCGCCCTTGGGTTTTTTCACCATGCCTGCCAGCTCAACGCCGTAGCTCTTGGCGTTCACGCCATAGGTGTAGCTGGCCATGTGGTAGTAGTCCATCTGCGTCCATTTATCGAAGGGGTGGTTGTGGCACTGGGCGCAGACGATCTGGGTGCCGAGGAAGATCTGCACGGTGGCGGCGAGGTGGTCGAGGGGCATGCCTTGGTCGCGCATGTAGAAGCCGATGGCACCGCTGTCCCAGGCCGCGCCGTCGGTGGTGACCAACTCGCGCACGAGGCCGTCGAAGGGCTGGTTTTTCTTCAGCGCGTCCTTGAGCCACTGGGCATAGGCTTCGCCGGTGAGCTTGCCTTTGGTGTCGGTCTGGAGGCGCAGCACGTCGGCCCAGTAGTTGAAGAAGTGGCTGGCATAGCCGTCGCTGGCGAGGAGCTGGTCGATGAGTGCGGCGCGTTTGTTGGCATCGGTGCTGGCGAGGAAGGCCTGGGCCTCGGGGATGCTGGGGATGCGACCCACGACATCGAGGTAGATGCGGCGAACGAAGGCTTCATCACTGCTGGCGGGATTGGGCTGGAGCTTCAGCTTGGCATAGTCCTTGGCGAGGATGGTGTCGATCTTGGCGCTCTCCGGCGTGGTGGCGGCGAAGGCGTGGAAGAGGGTGCCCAGAGTGAGGGCTAGGACGAGGGTGGTTTTCATGGCTGGCGCTGTGAACGTGGGGGATTTCGCGATCTTAACGGCATTTGCCAGAATTAGCCGTTGGGTTGGGCCGACCCTGCTGGACGTACTGCGGCGCGTGTGCGGTTGATGCGGCTCGGTGAGGGCAGGCCCGGTATCGGTCAACCTCGGGGGTAATTTTTCCAACCATGCGTTTCGTGCGTGACGCCTATTGTGTCTTTTGCGTAATCTTCACCGCAGTCCCATGCCCTCCCCACGCATACAGCCTCATAATCTCTTTGCCTTCGCGCACCCCAAGCGCCCGCAGAGCGACCTCAGCATCTCACGGACTGGCAGCCGGAACGCACGAATCCGCAATGCCCTGATCGAAAACAACCTCCCCCGCCATCGCGAGCCGATCCGTCTTCCTTGCCAATCGAAAGATGCTCAGATTCCGGTGAGCCATCACCATCGAAATCCCAATGAACGCCAGAGAATCCTGAATCCCAGCCAGAGAACAGCGAACGACAGCCAGAGAACCCACAACAAACCTCTCATAAATGCGAATTTGAGCCAGAGAAACCCGAATGGACGCCAGAGAAACGGGAATGAGCGCCATTGGGGCACCAAACCCTCTCAACCGTGATAATTCCGCCCCAAACTCTCCATCTCTCCAATACTCCATCTCTCCAATACTCCCCGTCCCCCTCACCCCGACCCCGACCCCAATCCCAAATACCAAATACCAAATCCAATGCCCGACGCACCCATCCCAACCACCCCCGCCAAATCCACCCGCGCCAAGCCCGGCTTCATCAGCCAGAGCCTGCTGGACGCCATCAACCTCGCTGACGACTGCCACCTGGAAGCCGCCAAGCCCGACATCGCCCCCGTGCTGCAAGCCCGCGCCTGGACTGCCGCCGACCAGACCAAGCTCGGCACCGCCCTCACCCAGAGCGATGATTTCCAAAGCCAGATCGCCACTGCCCGCGCTGGCAAAGGCACCCGCACCGAGGAGGAAACCCAAGCCCGCGCCGCCCTCCTCACCGCTCTTGATCCCATCCTCAAAGGCGTCCGCCGCACCTACCCCGACAGCGACGCCCAGCGCACCTCCTTCGGCATCGGCCAGAACCTCAGCAACGCCGACACCGGCGAACTCGTCCGCGTCGCCAAGTACGCCCGCGACCAGCTCACCGGCACCGCGGCGAAAATCGTCCTCAAAGGCGTCATCGCCGCCGAAGTCACCGCCATCGCCACCCTCGCCGACAAATACGAAGCCGCCGGCTGGGCCCAAGGCCAAGCCCAGCAAAAAGCCAGCGACCTCCTCTTAAAACTCCGCGCCCTGGTAGAAACCAGCATCAACCCCCTCCGCCGCGACCTCCAACACACCGCCGACATGGCCTACCCCCACCGCATCGAAACCAACGCCGCCCAAAGAAAAGCCTTCGGCCTCCAGCCCGACCGGCCTTTGGCGTGAGGTAATGCCACTCAGCCGGGCTACACCACTACACCTCAAACATGAGCATCACCGCCAACACCCTCGATCTCAACACCTGCGAAGTCGTGGGTCTCCGCGTCACCAACGCCCATCGAATGACCCTACGCTTCCAGGACGGACTGGTCGCGCAGATCGACTTTGAAGCCGCCATGAGTCGCGACCACGGCCCTCTCGCGGCAGAGTTGAGTAATCCCGATCTCTTCGCCCGAGCCACCCTCGACGATGGCATCCTCACCTGGCCGAACGGTTACGACATTGATCCCGTCACGCTCCGCACTTGGGCGGAGCGTGGCTACGTGGACTGAACCCAATCCAACACACCGCCGACATGGCCTACCCCCACCGCGTAAAAACCAACGCCGCCCAAAGAAAAGCCTTCGGCCTCCAGCCCGACCGGCCTTTGGCGTAACGCCGACCCAAGCCCCCCGCGCGACCTGTGAAAACAGGCCGCGCTCCAGGAAAAACCGACGTTCACAAGCTGATAACATGGGGTCATGCTTTCCCCACCATTGCCTCAAACATTCCCCTCCTAGCTGAGATCAACCAACCACCAATCACCGATTGATGACAAAATGATTGTTAACTTTTTGCAGCCTGACCCGCCCCCCCATTCGCCCCTTGAATACAATTTTCTGTCAAACAATGTGTTCTACTGCACGATTAACTAACCCCATGAGCCGCTTCCAAGAAATTCAACTGGCACTCAATGCCGAGAGTCCCCTCCCATCTGACCTGCCGCGCCTCTATTTCCTCGGGGATACTGGTGCGGGTAAGACTACCCTGATACGAAAGCTTCTGGGAACAGAGGAAACCGCTTTCCCAACCACGAGACAAACCAGAACAACTGTAGCTCCAACGGAGTACGTGATCTGGCACCGCGAAGGCTTTGATCTCACCGTTGTCCTCAAGCCAGTGACAGAGATTACAGGGTATATCGACGAAATTCTCAAAGATGCTATTTCTCGGTATTATGCGGAAAGAGACAGAAAGAAGCTCCTGAGATACATCCGGCAGACTGGCGACCAGCGGTTCCGTCTCTATTACATGCTTGCCGAGGACTTCATGAATACTATCGCAGAACGTATCCAAGAAGTTGTATCTCACTTGGAGAAGCGTGTCACCGAGCTTCAAACTGAGTTTCCAGATGATCGAGAGGAGACAGGTATTTTCGTTGACCTAGCTCTCAGCGAGGCCAACAAAACCTATCAAGCTCTGAGGGACTCTATTGTTGAGCAAATTCAATTTAGAACAGCTTGTGCCTGTGATGAAAAGCGACTGCAGGACACTTGGTGCGTTCACAAATACCATACGGGAAGCAAGACGGAGTTCATCCATAAATGCAAAGAAATTCTCTCCAGCGAAGTTAACTCAATTTCACCCGTAATCCAGCATGCTCGTATTCGAGGAAATTTGGCTGCTCCGTGGCTTGAGTCACAGTCAGAGATTGTAATTATCGACGGCGAAGGTATCGGGCACGACACTAAAGAAGCGGGCCAATTGAATGCCCGCCATTACGATTATTTTTACAGTTGTGATGCCATCCTTTTGATTGAGGAAAGCAAGAAGCCTTTCGTCGCTGGAGGAAAGAGCGCGCTGAAGAGTATTTATCAGAGGGGTTATGGAGAAAAGCTTTTAATTCTCTTCACAAAACTGGACGAAGTCGAACCTTACGATATTGAAAATCCAACCACTAATGACAGAATCAATGAGGTGAACGACGGACTAACTAATGTTCTCGCGTCGCTGAGCGCAGATGGCATTGATGTTGAAGTCGATGAGGAACGTCTTTTCTATCTCGGAGGGCTCCATGAAGCAGGAATGAACACTGACGCATCCAAAGCGGTGAACAGCATCATTTCTGGTGCATGCGATCTCTCCAAATACGAAATGCAGTTTGTGGAACCTCAGTATGACTTTGAGATGCTTTCAGCCTTTCTCGTTGGATCGACGAAAAAGTTCAATGACCTTTACGACGCGATGCTCTCCAAGCAGCATTGGAAGACGGTTGAGGCATTCAATCGGCGCATGGACATGGGAATTGATGGCTTTCGTATGTTCACACCAATCACGGACTTTGAAGAGAAAATCAACGAAGAGGTTGACCAGTTCATCTCGATGCCGCTGCAATGGACAGAAGAAGTTAGCGACACTCTGAAGAAGCAGAGCTTGGACATGATCCGCCGCGAGTTCAATAAGCTGATTCTCGAACATGCTCGTCGCACAATTATTGCGGCACCGAAGACTGAATGGCGCAAAGCATCTTCGTATAGCGGAGTTGGCTCGACCTTCAAGCGCAAGGATGACATTGAGGCGATTCTCCGGAGGTCTGTTCCACTGTTTGTTTCATCCGAAAATGTCAGGGGATTCAAAGATCAAGTGAAGGAGATACTTCGATCCGCGATTGAGCTATGCAATAATGCACAACAATAATGCTAGCCTAGTCGATTATGCAATCGAACAACATCGCAGGTGGATATATTGCCTATACGCGCTCATCATCTATTCAAATAGAAATAGTCGTTGAGTTTGATGTCGCAATTTTGAAGCAGTGGCTCTTATGTGAAATTGGTGAAGAAAGAGTCAGTCATGATGATGTCGCGTATACGAAGAAAATCTTCCTCGACGCAATCGTCGATGAGATTACGAGGCATGGTTCGGCGCAAATCTTGCTTCCCACTAGACCAGTCTCACTATATTCCGACCATCAATTGCTACAGCTCAGTCATATTTGGAATCGAATTTTCCCGGAAATTAAGGAACCAAAAATGGGAATTAAAGTCAATCGCAATATGAGTTTGGGTGACATCACTGCCGGACTATTTTACGCCTGCGCCCACAACCCAACTGAAACCAGTTCAATTGAGACATTAAGCAATGACGATATACTACTCTTAGCAATCCGAAGCTACGTATTAGATGGCGAGTACACAATCGATGATTATGAGGGATTAACCCAAGAAGAATATGACGATTGTGAATCACTCGTTGAGACCAGATTTTCTTACTTAAATCCGTCCCGAAAATGGAACGTCTACACTGTCGAAGATATATAAACCATTCGTGGGAATGGGGTCGGGAGTTTCACATTGCGAGTTTCTTGGAAGCCCAACTCGCTAATCCTTCCCAAAGTCAAGACTGCCAGCCTCGGCATAGCGGCGCAGGGTTTCGGGGGCGATGTCGTAGCCGTGGTTCCAGGTGAGGATGCCGTGGTCGAGGTAGGCGCGGGCAAAGAGGGCGGGATTGTTGAGCGGGCAAAGTGTCTGTCACTTCATCCTAGCAAAGTCGTCCTCTTGTTCACTAAACTCGAACATCTCGACGCTCGCAAGCAATCCCTCAAGCACGACCAGCTCAGCGGCAAAGTGCGAGTGAACCCGACGAAGCGGGAGCAGAACCGCATTTGACCAGCCAAACCCGCTCGGATACGTTGCCCCCATGAAGACGATCACTATCTCACTAGACGACCAGGTCTATCAAGCAGCCAGCGCAGAGGCGGCGAAGCGCCGGAAGTCGCTGGGCGACCTGGGGCGCGAGGTGTTTGCGACGTGGTTCGGTGGCCAAGCCACTGCCGACAAA
>JANOAR010000040.1:0-2612 GCA_031411235.1 Verrucomicrobiota bacterium
GCACGCTCAAGGCTGAGCTGATCCAAGGCGACCGCTACACGTCCTTCTCAGACGCTCACACTGAACTCTTCGCCTTCATCGACTCCTACTACAACACCCAACGCCTCCACTCCTCCCTCAACTACCGTTCCCCCAGCCGCGTCGAGGCCGATATCGCCCTCGCAAACAAATTCACTTTTGGTCCAAATATCCGTGGCATCTCAGATCGCAAAAATTAGAGGCGTGTGTGTGAGGGCCAGAGGTGGGGCGGTGAGAGTTTGGGGGCTGTCCTGGGGGGGACGCGACGGCGAGACGCGCCAAGCAGATGCGGTGTCGAGATTGAACTGCCCTGACGCAGCGCGTTGACGGCTGTTAGCCTGCCCGCTACAATCAAATCATGCTGACCTACAACGCCAAAGCATCCGTCTCCAAAAATCACGAACTCGAAGTGCGAATGCCCACCGATCTCGATGAGGGTGAATACACGGTCATCATTAAAGTGAACGAACATCTGCGGCCAAGCACCCCACGCAGAACTCTCACCTTTGGCTCACTTCATCTCGGCGCGATGACGGATGAAACCTTCCGCCGGGAGGACATCTATGACGATGACGGCAGGTGAATCGATTTTCGTGGATACCAGAGCCAGTTCCGAAACTCTCAGTGAGGGGATCAAATTCAGTATTTCATCCGATTCACCATAGCTCATCGTAATTATCGTTGAATTTCAGAGATGAAGTCGAGGGTTTCGGAACTGGCTCACCAATGTGATCGTTCACTCACGCAATGCAGATTCGCCAGACCACGACATTGCCAAGAAGCAGTTGTCAGCACTGGAACAAGCGGGTGCAAATATTTGGATAAGTCGGCAAGTGCTCCGAGAATTTGCGGTCGTCGTGTCGAGACAAATGATCGCCCGTGATGACTATGATGCCGTATTACTGGTCAATGAAATCGAGAAGCTTGAAGGCGAATATATTATCGCTGACGAAGATGCCGATGTGACTCAACTCTGGAAACAACTGATCAAGACGCACGGTGTCAAAGGCAAGCCGATCCACGATGCAAACATCGTCGCGACGATGCTTGCCTTTGGTGTGCGCAAGCTGCTGACACAGAACGTTGGCGACTTTCGTCGATACGAACCACAGATCGAGATACTGCAGCTCTGACGAAAGCGCTGCGATCACGCCAGCAAATCCGTCACCACCCGCGCTGCCGCATTCTCCACCAGCACCTGCTCGGTGCCGTTGCGCTTGTAGCTGAGCTTCTTGGGATCCAGGCCGAAGAGGTGCAGCAGCGTCGCGTGGTAGTCGTAGTGGTTGACGATTTTTTCCGCCGCGTTCACGCCGAACTCGTCGGTGGCTCCGTGCGCGTAGCCGCCTTTGAAACCGCCGCCTGCGACCCACATGCTGAAACCATAGGTGTTGTGGTCGCGGCCCACGCTGGCACGGCCTTTGGCCCCGGCGCGGTTTTGAATAACGGGCAAGCGGCCCATCTCGCCGCCCCAGTGGACGACGGTGCTATCGAGCAGGCCGCGCTGCTTCAGATCGAGCACCAGCGCGGCAGCGGGCTGATCGACTTGCATGCAGGCGGTGGGCAATGAGGTGAGGATGCTGCCATGGTGATCCCAGGTTTGGTTGCCGGTGAAGATGGAGACGAAACGCACGCCGCGCTCGACCATGCGGCGGGCGATCAGGCAGCGCTTGCCAAACTCTTCCGTGGCAGGCTTGTCGATGCCGTAGAGCTTCTTTGTGGCCTCGCTTTCCTGGTTGATGTCGAGCGCTTCCTTGGCTGCCGTCTGCATCCTCGCGGCGAGTTCAAAACTCTGGATGCGGGCTTCCAAATCCGTCTCACCGGGCCGCGCCGCCGCGTGCTCTTGGTTGAGCCGCTGGACGAAGTTCAAGTATCGCGCCTGGGCATCGCCCTTCAGCGACATGGGCGGGTCGAGGTTGAGGATGCGCGGTTCTTTGGGCCGAATGACGGTGCCTTGGAAGACGCTGGGCAACCAGCCATTGCTGAAGTTATCGACGCCAAGCACAGGCAGCCCGCGCGGGTCGGTGAGAGCGACGTAGGCGGGCAGGTCGGCGTTTTCCGAACCAAGGCCATAGGTGAGCCAACTGCCGAGCGTGGGCCGCCCGGCAGTGATCTGGCCATTGATCAAAGCATAGATCGACTGGCCATGATTATTGACGCCCGTGTGCATGGAGCGGATGAGCGTCATCTCATCGGCAATGCTGCCCATGTAGGGAATGAGGTCGCTCATCTCGGTGCCGCTCTGGCCGCGTGGCTTGAACTGCCACTGCGGCCCCATGACCTCGCGACTGGCACCGGCGGCATCGTCGTACTTGATGTCACCGGGGAAGTCTTTGCCATCGAGTTTCATCAGCTCCGGCTTCGGCTCAAAGAGGTCAATGTGACTCGGCCCGCCCTGCATGAACATGGAGATCATCGCCTTCGCCTGCCCGAAACCGTGCGCTGGTTTCGGCGTCAGATCGAAGTGCTGCGGCCCACCGCCCGCGAGGGCAGGATTGGCCAGCAGCCCTTGCTCACGCAGCAGCGTCGCGAGCGCGATGGTGCCCATGCCATAGGCACCAGACAGGAAACGGCGGCGGTCGAGGGAGAAGGACATG
>JANOAR010000041.1:0-28923 GCA_031411235.1 Verrucomicrobiota bacterium
TCGCGGATTACGAGGAGAGCCTGATCAACCGCCGCATCTGGACGCAGCGCGACCAGCTCGACGAGCGCCTCGCGGAGCTGAGCGAGCACATCGAGAAGGTCATCCAGATGTACCTGCGCAACGAATACGCCACCATCACCGAGTACAACGAGCAGGCTGGCAGCACCGCCGAGAAGTATCAATTCCTCGTCGTCGCCGACTTCCCCGCAGGCTTCTCCGACCTCGCCGCCAAGCGCCTCCAGAGCATCGCCATCAGCGGCCCCCGCTGCGGCGTTTTCACCCTCATCCATTGGGACAAACGCCAGCCCTGCCCCGATGGCTTCGTACCGGAGGAACTGCACAACAACGCCGTCGTGTGTAAGTCGGGCGTATCGCCCGACACCAGTAGGATGGGCGTCCCGTCCGTCCCAATTGTCTCGGGCATTCTGTCCGCTTCCCCCCGCTTCATCCTCGCGTCTTCGCAACTCCAATCCCCCGTCGTCCTCACCTTCGACCCGCCACCCGTGCCCGAACTCGCCGTCGATCTCGTGCATAAAGTCGGCAAAGCCAGCATCGACAGCAACCGCGTGCAAGTGCCCTTCGAGCATATCTCGCCCAAGCCCAATGAACTGTGGACGGGCGACACCACCCACGAACTGCGCATCGCCATCGGTCGCACCGGCGCGACCAAGCACCAGTACCTCGCCATCGGCAAAGGCACGCGCCAGCACGCGCTCTTTGCGGGCAAGACAGGCTCGGGCAAGTCCACGCTGTTCCATGTCATCATCACCAACCTCGCGCTGACGTGCAGCCCCGACCAAGTCGAGTTCTACCTCATCGACTTCAAAAAAGGCGTCGAGTTCAAGTGCTACGCCACCAAGAAACTACCGCACGCCCGCGTCGTCGCCATCGAGTCGGATCGCGAATTCGGCCTCAGCGTCCTGCAACGCGTCGATGATGAACTCAAGCGCCGAGGCGACATCTTCCGCAAGCTCGGCGTGCAAGACGTCGCTGGCTACAAGCGCAGCGGTGCCACAGAGCCCATGCCGCGCAGCCTACTGCTCATCGACGAATTCCAGGAGTTCTTTGTCGATGACGACGCCATCGCCCAAGGAGCCTCGCTGCTCTTCGACCGCATCGTTCGCCAAGGCCGTGCCTTCGGCATCCACGTCATTCTCGGCTCGCAGACCCTCGGCGGAGCCTACACCCTCGCTCGCGCCACCCTCGGCCAAATGGTGATCCGCGTCGCCTTGCAGTGCAACGAGGCCGACGCCTACCTCATCATGGATGAAAACAACGCCGCCCCGCGCCTGCTCACGCGCCCCGGTGAAGGCATCTACAATGACCACGCCGGAGCCCTCGAAGGCAACAGCCCCTTCCAAGTCTGCTGGCTCGGCGACGAAGAGCGCGACGAGTGCCTCGACCGCGTCCACGCACTCGCCGTCGAGCGCCACGACAAACACGCGCAGCCCATCGTCTTTGAAGGCAACGCCCCCAGCGACATCCGCGAGAATGACCTGCTCGTCCGTGCTCTCGCCGCCAAGCCAACCGCCGCGCCCGTGATTGCGAGAGCCTGGCTCGGAGCCCCCAACAGCATCAAAGGCCCCACCGAAGCCACCTTCCAAAAACAGAGCGGCAACCATCTGCTCATCGTCGGCCAGCGCGACGAAGCCGCCCTCACCTTGGTCGCCACATCACTCGTCTCCCTCGCCACGCAGTATCCCGTGGGCAGCGCGAAATTTGTACTGTTGCACGGAGCCACGCCCGGCTCATCGGAAGAAGCCTTCATCAACAACCTCTGCGCCGCAATCCCGCACGGCGTCAGGGTTTCAAGAGGCAACGACATCGCCGACGTGATGAGCGATCTCAGTGATGAATTGAAAGACCGCAGCAGCGGCGAACCCGCCATCGGAGCCCCGCCCATCTTCTTTTTCATCCACGGCCTGCCCAAGTTTAAGAAGCTAAGAGCCGAGGACGACTTCAGCTTCGACAGCAGTGCCAGCAGCAGCCCCGGTGCCCAGCTCTCGGAACTCCTTACCGAAGGCAGTACCCACGGCATTCACGTCATCATGACGGCGGACACGCTCAACAACGTCAACCGCTTCCTCAGCCGCAAAACGCTGAGCGAAATCGAGCAACGCGTCTTGTTCCAAATGAGCGCCAACGACAGCGCCACCCTCATCGACAGCCCCAAAGCCAGCGACCTCGGCCTGCACCGCGCGTTGTTTTACAACGAGCAACTCGGCAGCCTAGAGACCTTCAGACCTTACGCGCTGCCGGACAATGGGTGGCTGGAGGAAGTGGCCCAGCGCTTGATTAAATAAAGCCATACCATGAATGAACCGCAGGCAGTAACTTCACCTTCTGCCAAGCGCCGGGTTATTATTTCGTGCTTCATCTTGGCCGCGCTGCCCTTCATCGACGTGGGATTGAACCATTGCGCACTTGCCCCTGAAAATGACGACCGCTTCATATTTGCTGCTTACTTTGCAGTTGCAGGCTGTGCTGTGATTCTTGCTGCTTCAGTGGTGGTTGTGCCCCTCGCTGTGTGGTGTATCCGAAGAAAGCGGCAACGCGTTTTTGTGCTCGTAGCCAGCACGATAGGCCTATTGTCTTTGGGTTCGACTTTACTAAAGCGCTGGCAAGCACCTCCCAGGATCGGACGCTTGTTCCAAGTGTATTTCGAATCACCGTTACCGAGTCATGCAAGCGAAGTTCGGATGTCGCATCCGCCCTTCGATGCTGTCACGTATGCCTACTTCCACTGCCAGCCAGACGAGAGTGCTGCCTTGATTCGGCAACTAGGTATGCACGAAGTCGAGGCAGCCTCGGATCAAGCCAGTGATCTTCTTGATCTCCCCGCAAGTGGCCCACCGAAAGACTGGCCACACTGCGAAGCATGGAAGGGCTCGCGTATCTACCACCGGCGCTACGCATCAGGCACTGGCGTTTGGCTTTATCTCGATGCCGATGCTATCCGAGTCTATCTGATGCGAAATGTGCTAGCCTATAAAAGCGACGAAGACCTCGCACCCGAGCCGAGGCTTTGACCTCGAATAAACCGACATCATCAAGCCATAAAGGCCATGCCTCAGCCAATCTGCTCGGACTCATGAAAATTGAGCAATCACACAGGCCGCAGCACGCTCTTCACCACTTCGCCCTTGTGCATTTTTTCAAAGGCTTCATGCCATTCGGTGACGGGCCAGACGCCGCCGATGATGGGCTTCACATCGAACTGACCGCTCGCTAGCAGGGCGATGACGCGCTCCCAGATGGGCCAGTTGTGGCTGAAGCTGCCTTGCAAGGTGATGTTCTTCTGCACGAGCTGGTCGATGTTGAAACCGAGTGGTTGGGGGCCCCAGCCGACCTTGCTGATCCAGCCTGCGGGGCGCACGAGGTCGAGGGCTATCTTGAGCGTGATGCTCGCGCCAGCAGCGTCGATGACGCCGTCGCAGCCGAGCCCATCGCGCTGCAAGGCCCAGGGCTTGGCATCGCCGATGATGACTTCGCAGCCATACTGCCTAGCGATTTCCAAACGATGCGCATCCTGTTGCAGCCCAACGATCGCGACTTCGGCACCACACAGCCGTGCCATCGCCGCACAGAGGATGCCGATGGTGCCAGGGCCGAGGACGATGACGCGGTCGCCCGGCTCTATCCGAGCGTTCTTGACGACGGCGTTGTAAGCCACGCAGCAGGGCTCGGTAAGGCAGGCCTGCTCGAAGGGGAGATTGTCGGGGACGTGGTGAAGGATGCGCGACGGGACGCGCACATACTTCGTCATCGCGCCGTTCACGCCATAGCCAAAACCCTTGCGCGTGGGATCAAGATTGTAGAGGCCACGACGCGTCATGGGATTGTTTTGGCTGATAATAGCAGCGGTCTCAGAGACGACGCGGTCGCCTTCCTGCCAGCCTTCCACGTCCTTGCCGACTTCGATGATATGGCCACCAAACTCATGGCCGAGCACAACGGGATAGTTCACTGGCCAACTGTGATCCGCTGTCCATTGGTGAAGATCGCTGCCGCAAACGCCGACGTTAGCGACTTCCAGCAGGACATCCTCAGAGCCAATCGTGGGCCTTTCGATTTCACGGATTTCGACGGAGCCTTTTTCAGGCGCGTAGTTGACGACGGCGGCAGATTTCATGGGGTAGAACTAGGGCGTGGGTGGGAGCAGATGGATGGGGACAAACGAAGGCGTTTCAATGGCATTCTCATGTGCCCTCAGAGCCCCAAGGCGGATGCATTAACGCGTCGTGGTGAAGTATTCGAGTTTACGGCATGGGGCGGAAACATGGCACCGATGAGGCGATCTACTGCGGCGAGTAATTGACGGCACTCGGTTTCATCGGGTTCGGGACCCAGCAAGTCGTCCATATAGCGATCAGTGAAGTAGAGTTGCCACAGGCGAATCGCGGCAGTGTGGGAAAACGCCGCAGTAACACTACTGCGTGGCTCACCCAGAGGTCTGCAATGGGTGGACGGACGCATCAGCACCAGCCGCGTCACGAATGCAGCCAATGCCGACCAAGGCAAACACCAGCACTCCCGCCGTTTCGTTGAACACCAGAGGCAGCAGCAGATGGGGCAATTGAACCAGTAGCGAGATCAACAGCAGCGGCTTACGTACCTTGGAGCTGGCAGCCC
This sequence comes from Verrucomicrobiota bacterium, assembly GCA_031411235.1. Lineage (GTDB taxonomy): Bacteria > Verrucomicrobiota > Verrucomicrobiia > Verrucomicrobiales > Verrucomicrobiaceae > JANOAR01. The sequence goes on from JANOAR010000041.1 coordinate 4,633, forward strand.
TAAAAGCTCGCCACGTGCCGTAAACCAGGAGCAGTCGAAGCCCATACCAACACAGGAAGCCCACCCCTCCCAGCTCTACGTAAACTTGCCTCAACTCGTCGCCGTAGATCAGCAGCTTTCCTTCGGGCTTGGGGAGGCGCAATAAGCTGCGCATGACTACCATTCGAGGATGGGTCAACCCCACGCCCTGGCCGAACAGCGTCGTCTCAGGCCATGGCACTTGCGACGCCAACGACCAACGCTGGGATGCGCTTGGAGATCGGGACTCCTGGCTCCCACGGGTAGCCTTGGCCCTATCAATTGCCACCGCCCCGGCAGCGACCAGCACCGCAGCGGCCAGCAACGCTTTACCCATCCTCCGCATGCGCCATCCTTTGGTTGACAGCGCCACCGGCACAAACACCGCGAGAAAGAAAGCCAAGCAAAGCACCACTGAACGAGAACCGCAAATCAGCGCATCCGCACAGAGCAAGGGCAAGTTCGTCCGCATCCAAATGCGCCCCCACTTCGGCAGCTTGGTACACAACAGCCCCACATGCAGGGCGAAGAACACAATAATGAAGGTACCATGCCCCGTGATGTATGAGAAAGTAGCCATCACGCGGCTTCTGTCTTTATCGGGGAAGGAAAGAAAACTAGGGGCAGGCCAGAGCCATTGCGACAGTGCGATCAAGCAGATCGGCGTTGCCAGCGTGGCCAAGTGCAGGACACACTTCTTCAAAGCCTCGTCATCACAAAACAGATGCGGCACCACGACCGCCAAGGGCAAATAGAAGAGGTAGGGCGTCAAGCCATACGCAGCCAGCCAAGGCGATCCAGAGTCCCCCTGCAACGCACTGAGGCCCAGCACAGCCACAAGCAACGCGAAGTAAGGCCATACCTGTCGCAGCCGCGACCGCACCTGCGGCTCGCTCGAACAGCCAAAGCCAAGATAGGCCCCCAACAAAAACAAGTCCTTCAGCAAGTACACCAACTCCTGAGCCCCCGGAACCCCCCACCGCCTTATCGCCCCCTCAAACAGTACCAACACCAGCGCAGCCTTGGTCGCAATCCTCCAATGGCACCAGGAGCAGCCGACGATCAGCAATGCAACGACCACCAACATGACAGCTTCGCCTCCACTCAAGCCTGTAGCCAAGATCATGGCCTATGGATGACCACAGCCGACCGCGATAGCAAGACCTTTGCGGCTACTTGCTAATGGTTAAACAAAAACGCGGGGCTGTTGATGAGTGCCCAAGCTAGGTCCTGCGCGGCAGTCATGCGTTGATTGGCCAGCTGGGCTTTGCTCAGCTCGGCATCGCGGCGGAACTGCACGAGCTTGGGGTCGAGTGTGATGGGCTTTTGTGCGTCTTCGTTGGCCTTGGTCAGTTCGACGAGTTTGGGATCCACAGGTGCGGGGCGCTTGGCGGCGGCTAGGATGCGCTGCTCGGTTTGTAGGGCGCGGTACTGGGCTTGGAAGGTGCTGGCGATGTCGGCTTGCTGGGGCTTGGTGCGCTTCATGGCGGGCTGTTTGAGGGCTTCGGCGACGGCTTGGCTGGTGCCGAAGCGGACGCTGGGGCTGGTGGTGACCCAGAGGCGGAAATGACCGAGGTTGTAGCGGCCTCCTTGGAAGGTTTGGTTCATGGTGAAGGTGAGGGTAGTGCCGCCTTCTTCCCCGAGGGGCGTGGGGAATTCAAAGGTGGCTTCGTGGCGATAACCGCCTTCGGGCGAGACGGCCCAGCCTTTGTCGCGGTTACCCTTTTTGAGGGATTCTGCGATGGAGAATGTGGCCTGCTCGAAGTCGGCCTTGGGGTTCTTCAACTCGATGGCTCCGAGCTTGGCGGCTTGTCTCGCGGCTTTGCCACGCACAGGCTTGGTGCCTGCTGCGGCTGCGGATACGGTGAATTCATTGAGGACGAAATTGCCGTCGGGGGCGATGCCGGGGCCGTTGTTGGGCAGGCTATCGTGGGGCAGCATTTCGAGCTTCACGCCAGTGATGCCTGCGAGCGCTGTGGTGGCGCTGAGCTGGTAGTTGCCACTGGCGAGTTGGCCATCGGGCAAGGGTTTGGCGAGCAAGGATTTATCGGGCTGCACATCGAGCGAGGTGACGCCTGCGGCCTTCACGACCTTCACATCGAGCGGCACCCACACGGTGCTGACATCGACGTAGTTTTCCCAGGTCTGCTGGAACGGTGTGGCGGCGGCGATGACGTTGGCCACGGTCTTCTCGGCTGCTGCTGCTTTGGCTTTGCGAGCGGCTTCGGCCTTGGCGAGGATGGGAGCCTGGGCGGCATTGAAAGTATCGAGGGCGACCTTGGCAGCGGTTATTTTGGCGACTCGTGCGGCTTCAGCGGCAGCGATGGTTGGGGCGTTCTTGGTCTCGCTGGTTTGCAGTTCGCCCGCGAGTGCTTGGTTCTCGGCGGCCATGCTGTTCATGCTGGCGATGGCGGCGTCAATTTCCTTGGGCGTTGCGTTGCGATTGAGCACGCGCATGAAGATTTCATCAATGAGCTGGCGGTCGTCTTTGATCTCGGTGGCGAGCTTGGTGATGGCATTTTTTGGGTCGCTGATGGCGTCGCCGACGGTGGGGCCGGACATGAGCGCCATGACGGGGCCGAGGTTCATGTCATTGCTGCGCTCGCACTCGCAGGCGCTCTCGCGGACGGGTCTGCCAAAGTTGCCGAGGAAGCCGTCGGGCAGCTTGGTCTGCGAGTCGGCAAGCTGCGCGGCGCGGGTGCCTGCGGCGATGCCGGGGATGTTGGCGGTGCTACCCGTGACGGCGAAGACGGCGTCGAACAAGGCTTCGGCAGACAAGCGACGGGCCTTGGCGTGGGAATAGTTGGTCTTGTCGTCGGCGTTCCATTTGTTGGTCTCGAGCGCGAGCTGATAGGTGCGGCTCTGGCAAATGATGCGCATCATGTGGCGCACGTCGAAGCCGCTCTGCACAAACTCATTGCTGAGGTAATTCAACAGCTCGGGGTTGCTCGGTGGGTTGCCTGCGCGGATGTCGTCGAGCGGCTCGATGACGCCCGTGCCCGTGAGGTAGCCCCAGATGCGGTTGGCGTAACTCATGGCGAAATAGTCGTTGTCTTTGCTGGTGAGCCAGGAGGCAAACTGCTCGCGACGGCTTGGCGCGGCCTTGTTTTCGAGACCGTTGTCGTAGGGGAAGGTGGCGGGTGCTGGCTTGCTGGTGCGCAGGTGAATTTGTTCGCCCTCCTTCTTGTCGGCGATGATTTCATACAAAGGTTTAGCGCCTTCGACAGCGGTGCCGCCGAGGGTTTGACCCGCGAATTTGGGGTCGGCTTTAAGGTCGATCTGGGCGAAGAAGGCGGCAGTCTGGTAGTACTGATCTTGCGTCCATCGCTCGAAGGGATGGTCGTGGCACTTGTTGCAATTGAAGCGCGTGGCGAGCCACAGATGCGTGCTGTTTTCCATGATCTCTTCGCCTGTGCGCAGGGTCTTGAAGTAGCTGGCGGCGGGGTTGTCTTTGTTGCTGCCCGATGCCGTCATGATGGTGTAGGCAAACTTGTCGTAGGGGGTGTTGGCCTTGACTTGATCCCTGATCCAGCCGCGCAGGGTGGTTGCGCCTTCGGCTCCTAGGAACTTGCTGTTCACTTGCAGCATGTCGGCCCACTTGTTCGACCATTGATCGACGAAGGCATCACTGCCGATGAGTTTGTCGATGAGTTCATCGCGCTTGGCGCGGCTGGGGCGAGCATCGGCGATGAAGGTGCGGACGTTCTCGGGCGTGGGCGGAAGGCCCGTGAGGTCGATGTAGATACGGCGGATGAATTCGGTGTCGTTGCACTCGCCGCTGGGCTCGATTTTCATGCGCTGCCACTTCTGTGCGACGAGGTCGTCGATCTTGTTGAACTTGGCTGGCTCTTTCCAAACGAAGCCCGAGCGGTCGCCCATGACGGTGATGGTGGTGGCGGCGTAGTTGCCCTCGAAACGAGCAAGCACGGGGGCCTCGCCGCGACGCACGGTGGTGGCGAGGCCGCGCTTGTCGGTCTCGACGACTTCGGTGTTGCCGCTGTCGATGTAGGCCTCGGCGGTGACATCGCGGGTGTAGCCATCTGCATAGCTGGCGATGATGCGAAGCTGCTGCCGCGAGCCGATTTTTTGGATGACAGGATTCTTGGGGAATATCTCGATGCGCGAGACGCGCGGGGTGGTGAGGTCGAGCTTCGCGCCGCTGCGTATCCAGGCCTTCAGCGTCTCGTAGTAGAGGTCGCCGGGGACGGTGACTTGGCCACCTTCATGCGGCACGGCACCGCTGGCTTTCAGCAGCATGAGCGAGTGATCCGGCGAGGCGACATTGGCGCGGCGCGAGGCGAGTTCATCGGTGAAGGCGAGTACGTCGTAGATGGGATCGTAGCCGCGCAGGCTGAGCTTGAAGCCGTTTTTCCCATCCTTCGAGCCGTGGCAGGTGCCCATGTTGCAGCCTGCTTTGGAAAGGATGGGCATCACGTCGCGGACGTAGTCGGGCTTCAGCGCGGCGCTCATGCCACTGACCTCGACGGGCACACTAGCGGTCTTGCCTTGGTAAGCGATGGCGACGCTGGCTTTGCCATCTTTATCGGGGCGGATCATGCCGCGTTTGTCGAGGCTGGCCGCATCGCCAGTGAGGGTCAGCTTGGCCATGCGAGTGATGTCGGCGGTGGTGCCGTCGGTCATCTTTGCGGTGATGAGAAGCTGGGCGTATTCGCTGGCTTTGCTGGTCTTCACACTCGGCGGCTGCACGTCGATGCTAGCGATCTTCGCACCGGGATGTAGGTCTTCTTTGAAGTCGTCCTTTTTGGCCGCGAGGCGCACGGTGTCATCGGCGATGACGTCGCTGGCGGCGATGGCTTTAGCCTCGGTGAGGGGCACGCTGACGAACTCTCGGGCGACGGTGCCAGTCGCGGCGTCGATGAGCCGCACCTTGCCGTCGGCACCAGCAGCGGCAACGGTTTTACCATCGGGGCTGAAGCTCACGGCATAGACGCCGCTGCCTGCGATGGGCGTGGTGCTGAGGAGTTTGATGTCCTTGGAAAGATAGGCGTCCAGTTCGGGGCCTTTGCCACTCACAGTCTCGACGATCTTCTTCACCGCATCGGGCATGGCGGGATCAAAATCAGCGGCGTAGATATTGACCGCGCCACTGAAATCTGAGCTGGCACCGCAGACGATGCGCTTGCCATCGGGCGAATAATCGACGCCGAAAATGCGGCCCTGCATGGCGGGGAACTTGCGCACGAGATTGGCATTGTCGCCGATGCGACGGACGGTGATGCGCTCCATGCGGTAGATTTGCGGCACGCCATCGCTGCCGCCGATGAGCACTTCATTGCGCGAGGGATGGCGGGTGACGACATGCACACCGCCCTTCAACGCGCCGGGAGTGATGGATGAGACGTTATCGACGAAGCGCTGCGTTTCAACCTCGGTGAGTTTCACCGCCATGTCGCGCCCGACGCTGACGAGGTGCTTGCCCTTGTCGCCCCAGGCAGTGTCGAGCACCCAGTCGCTATGGCTTAGCATCATCAGCGTTTGTTTGCCTGTGGCGCTGTCGAAGGCACGCATGGTGTTGTCCGAGCAACCGCAGGCGATAGACTTGCCATCGGGCGACCAACTCGCGCCGTAGAGCGTGTCGAAGGTCACGGGGATGGACAACTCCAGCTTGCTCTTCGCCACGTCCCAGATTTGCAGTTCGCCCGCACGCGCTGGGCTACCGCCTGCGACGGCGAGGCGCTTGCCATCAGGAGAGAAGGCGACCTTTTGAATGCGCTCAGCAAGACCGACGAGGCGGGCCGCGATGCCGCTGCCATCGGCGCGGTGGATGAGCACTTCGTGGTAGCCAGAGACGGCCAGCAGCTTGCCATCGGGCGAGTAGTCGATGCTGGTGATCGTGGGTGCCGTCGTGTAGCTCGGCGGGTGCTGCATGTCATACTGTGCACGGGCCGAGGCAGGTGTGTCGTCCTTCGCACCTTCTTTGATCCAGCGCGTCACGAGCGCGATCTGGTCATCGGTCAAAGGCCCGCCCTTGGATGGCATCTCAGCCTTACCATTCTTCGGTGTGATGAGCGCAATGATGTTCGAGGCCCCAGGCTGTAAAGGCACAATGGCATGGCCTTCCTCGCCGCCCTTCAGCATCGCCGCAAAGGTGGTCATAATGTAGTCACCCTTCGCCTTCGCTGGCTGATGGCAGCCCTGGCACTGCCCCTGGAAAATCGGACGCACTTGTTTGTAAAAACTGATGGGCGCGTTGGGATCAATGACCTCCACCTTCTTCGGTGGAGCCGCAAAAGCGGTCGTCGCGAGGGTGCAGAGCGCGAGGGTCAGAAGAGCGTGGAGGCTTGATTTCATAGGCGTCGGAGCGTGGGTAGCAAGACCATCACGCCACGGCGAGAGGCCGAGCGCGAGGGGTGTTTTAATACGCTGCGAGGACGGGGTTATTTCCTTTTTGCGGAAGGCGATGGTAGCGAGGCAACTGAGCACTGCCCGACAGACTTAGCGGCACAAATAGCCAAACAGGCGAAGATGTTGTAACGATAATCATTGAGCCCCAGCCTTTTCCTCAAGCACCGCCACCGCTGCGGCAACGATCTCCTCCACGGGCGCGAGTCGGCCTACGCCTTCGTAGCCGCAGGCCAGCATTCCCTCGGCGGGCTCGATGAACTGCACGCCCCATTCCTTGAGGATGGCCACGTTCATCTGTGTCGCGGGATGCTGCCACATTTTGCCATTCATGGCGGGGGCGATCAAAACTGGGGCGCGGGTGGCCAGGGCGATGGCGGTGAGCGCGTCGTTGGCGAAGCCGTGGGCCATTGAGGCAAGGACGTTAGCCGAGGCGGGGGCGATGAGCAGCAGGTCGGCGCGGTCGGCGAGCTGGATATGGCCGGGCTGCCAGCCATCTTTTTCAGCAAAGAGATCGCTGATGACGGGCTGGCGCGACAGGGTCTGCAAGGTCAGCGGGGTGACAAACTCCAGCGCCGAGCGCGTGCAGATGCAGGTGACATGGTGCCCAAGTTTGGTGAGTTGGCTGGCGATGTCCGCCGCCTTGTAGGCAGCGATGGAGCCGGTAATGCCGAGGAGGATGAAGGACATGGGGGGAACGAAGTTTTAGGGCGGAAGGGAGACGAGGCCGAAGGGATAAGGGATAAGGGATAAGGAACAAGGGGGAAGAGTGCGGAGTGAGGCGAAACGGATGTGGCATCTCCCATTATTTCGTGGTGCCTCGCTCATCCCTCATCCCTCATCCCTTGTTCCTTGTCCCTTCGTCCCCGACTTTGTTCTGCCCCTCACTCCCTCCCCCTTGCCTCATTCTTTTTTATCTCTACGCTTGCCCTCCTCATTCCCCCCGCTAACAAGACCGATTCTCTATTTATGAAGTTCACCATCAGCAAGCAGGCCTTTCTCGACGCCATTTCGCAGGTTCAGCATGTGGTCAGTGCGCGAACCACGCTTGCCATTCTCTCCAATGTACTGCTGAAGGCGCGCGACGGGCATCTGGAACTCACGACCACCGATCTGGATGTCGGTGTCAGTGGCTCGGTGCCTGCGGAAGTCGAAATCCCTGGGGCTACCACGCTGCCAGCTCGCAAGCTCGCCACCATCATCCGCGAGCTGCCTGCCGATGAAGTCACCGTGACCGTGGACGAAAAAAATGTCGCCCACATCCGCAGCGGGCCGAGTGCCTTTAAATTGATGGGCCTGAGCAGCGAGGAATTCCCTCCCCTGCCCCGCTTCGAGGGCGGCTCGGAGTTCAAGATCGAACAACAAGTGCTGCGCGACTGCCTGCGCAAGACAGCCTACGCCATCTCTACCGACGAGACTCGTTACGTGCTCAACGGCATCATGTTCAGCTTCAAAGAAAACCTGCTGACGATGGTCGCCACCGATGGTCGCCGCCTCGCGATGGCCGAGCAGGAGCTGGAATTTCCGCAGAGCAGCGAGATCGAATTCATCGTACCAACCAAGGCCGTAAACGAACTCGCGCGACTGCTCAACGACTCGGGCGAAGTGACCATCCGCGTCACGGGAAGCCAAGCTGGCTTCGACATGGGGCGAGGTCTGCTGGTCACCAAGCTCATCGAAGGCAACTACCCGAACTACCGCCAAGTCATCCCTGGTGAACCCAAGGAACGTATCACCATTGAACGCGAAGCCTTCCTCAAAACCGTCTCCCGCGTCTCCCTGCTGGCCAGCGAGAAGAGCAACTCGGTGAAGCTCATCTTTGCCCCGCACAACGTCGAAATCGTCGCCTCGTCCCCGGATGTGGGTGAGGCCCGTGAAAGCCTCGCCATCAACTACAAAGGCGCGGAAATCACCATCGCTTTCAATCCCGAGTTCCTCATGGCACCGCTGCGCAACCTCAACAGCGATGAAATCTCCCTGCACCTCATCGACGAGATCAGCCCTGGCGTGGTTCGCAGTGGCAAAGGGTTCCTGTATGTCATCATGCCGATGCGCGTGAATACCTAACCTTTCTCTTTTTTCCAACTTCGCCCCACCGACTATGAAACGCTCGCTCCTACTCCTCGCTGCTGGTTGCCTGACTACATTCAGTTCTTGCCTCATGGCCCCCTCGCGCAACACCGTGCCGCCCAATGGCACCTCCCTGGATGCGCCACCGCCGAACCGTTACCTCAGCGGCCCAGGCGAAGTCATGCAACCCCCGGCCCAGCCACCCGGCACCGTGCAGTCGCCCAATCTCGTGATACCGGGTGATCCCGCCAACGAGCAAGGGACGCCTCCTTCGCTGCCCCCCACAAGTCCTACCACCGACGCGGGCACAACCCCAGGAGGCAACAATGCCGCAAACGGCACCCCCGTCTCGCCCACGCCTCCCGAACCACCCAAGCCCACCGCGCCAGCCAACGCCGACCTGCCGTATGGCATTCCCGTGGCTGACCCCAAAGAAAAAGGCCTCGTTTATAGCCCCTACGACAAAACCAAAAAAGTCGATGTGCGAGGCGTCGCCCCCGGCAAAAAAGTGCGTTGTCCCTACACTGGGAAAATCTTCCTCGTGCCAGCCATACCTTGATCGCAAGAGCCCAGCGCTGATTCATCAACTCAAGGGCGCATGGCTAACACCGCGCGCCCTTTTGTTTTGTCACGAACAGCCAAGGGAAAATAACCATGTCCCCCTTCCCTCCCGAACGTTCCATCGCCATCTTTGGCCCCGGCCTCCTCGGCGGCTCACTCGCCCTAGCCGTGCGCCGCATCTGGCCCAAGGCAGAAATTCGCCTGTGGGCTCGCAGCATCGAAAAACTCGAAGATGCCCAGCAGCGCGGCCTCGCCGACATGGCCTCCACGGAGCCAGAAGATGTCGCCGCTGGGGCCTCGCTCCTTATTTTCGCCACCCCCATCGGCTTTATGCCAGATCTAGCGAGGCAGATCGCACTGGCGTGCGGCGAGGGCTCCCTCGTCACCGATGTCGGCAGTGTGAAAGGCAGCGTCGTCAGCGCCTTGGAGCCCATTTTCCAGGGCACGCCAGCCTCGTTCATCGGCAGCCACCCGATGGCGGGCTCGGAGCGTACCGGCATTGAGGCGGCACGCGAGGATCTCTTCGACGGCGCACGCTGCCTCATCACCCCCACCGCCCATACCCGCACCGAGGCCGAGCCCCGCGTCGTCGCCTTCTGGAATGCGATGGGTTGCAGCACCGAATGCATGTCGCCCACCGAACATGATCGCAAGGTCGCCCGCATCAGCCACCTGCCGCACCTCACCGCCTCAGCCCTCGTGCTCGCCGCCCTTTCCAGCGACCCTAGCGCTCGCAGTTGCGTCGCCAATGGCTTTCGCGATAGCACCCGCATCGCGGCAGGCGATCCCGATATGTGGACGGGTATCCTGAGCGAGAACCGCCGCGAAGTACTCGCTGGACTCGCGTCACTAGGAACAAGAGTCACAGAGCTTGTTGAAATCATCCAAAACTCAGACGATGAAGCCCTCCGTCGATTTCTGGCCGAAGCAAAAGCGCTTCGCGATCAAGTCCCGGCGGGCATGAAGAAATATGGCAACGATTAAAGTCCGCAGGCTCAAACACTTCCCCGCCGAAATCACCGTCCCAGGTGACAAAAGCATCAGCCACCGTGCCGTCATGTTCGCTGGCCTCGCCGAGGGGCGCACCGTCATCAGCGGCTTCCTCCCCAGCGAGGACTGCCTCTGCACCGTCCACGCCATGGAGGCTCTGGGAGCCGAGGTCGAGTGGCTGGAAGAAATGGAGAATGTCGGCCCCGTGAAGCTCGCCATCACAGGCCACGGCTGCCATTTAAAAAAGCCCGATCACGTCATCGACTGCGGCAACTCCGGCACCACCACTCGATTGCTCGCTGGCATCCTCGCCGGGCAGCCCTTCACCACCGTCCTGCAAGGCGATGACTCCCTCTCCAAGCGCCCCATGAAGCGCATCGCCGATCCCCTCAGCCTCATGGGAGCCACCGTCGAAGGCCAAGGCCCAAAAATCTGTGCCCCCCTGCGCATCACGGGCGGCGACCTGAAGCCCATCACCTACACCCTGCCCGTCGCCAGTGCGCAGGTGAAGAGCGCCGTGCTCCTCGCGGGTATGTTCGCCCCTGGGAAAACCAGCGTCGTCGAACCCATCGCCACTCGAAATCACACTGAGCGGCTCATGTCGCACTTTGGCATCAAGTGGCTGCGCGACGGCGATACCGTCACCGTTTATGGCGGCCAGACACCACGCGCCACCGACATCGTCGTGCCGGGCGACATCTCCAGCGCCGCCTTCTGGATGGTGGCCGCTGCGGCCACCCCCGGCGCACAGATCACCATTAAAAACGTCGGCCTCAATCCCACCCGCACGGGCATCATCTCCGTGTTGCTGAAAATGGGGGCACAAATCTCCACCTCGGAGATCACCACCGACGGCGAGCCACGCGGGAACATCACCGTCAAAGGCGGCGAACTCAACGCGACCATGATCGGCGGTGCCGAGATCGCCAACGTCATCGACGAACTGCCCATCCTCGCCATCGCTGCCGCCCTAGCCCGTGGGAATACCCTCATCAAAGACGCCAGCGAACTGCGCGTCAAAGAGACCGACCGCATCGCCGCCGTGGCCGACAACCTGCGCCGCATGGGCGTCGCCGTCACCGAGTACGAAGACGGTATGGAAATCGCTGGCGGCTCATTGTTGAAAGGAGCCACAATCGCCACCTACAACGACCACCGCATCGCCATGGCCTTCGCTATCGCCGGGCTCTTCGCCGAAGGCATCACCACCATCGAAGGCACCGAGTGCATCGCCACCTCGTACCCAGGCTTTGAAAACGATCTCAATCTCTTCCTCAACGGCGGCGAAGGAGCCCCCCCCATCAAAGTGCTCACCCGCGTGCCAAGGCGCATGGGCATCGAAACCTTGAGTGCCGAGGACGCCGCAGAATAAACGATGCGTTATGAATGATGAACGACGGAAAAGCAGAAAATAAGTCCGTCGTTCTTCCAATTCCTTCCCCCCACTCATAACTCATCATTCATAACTTCCCCATGCTTGTCATCGCCATCGACGGCCCCGCAGCCTCTGGAAAAAGTAGCGTCGCTCGCAAAGTGGCTGCGCAGCTCGGAGCCCACTTCGTCAACACCGGCAATATGTTCCGTGCCATCACCTGGGCGGTTATCCGCGCGGGGCTTGATCTCAACGATAGCACTGCCATCGCCGCGCTCGCCCTGGCCCTCGATATGGACTTCATCGCTGAGGACGGCAAAATTGTCACCCGAGTCGAAGGCCGAGCGCTTACCGATGCCAAGCTGAACTCTGAAGCCGTCAACGCCGCCGTCTCCTACATCGCCCGTGTTTCTGAAGTGCGCACCCGCCTCATCGCCGAGCAGCGCGCCCTCGTTACCCACGGCAGCCTCGTGATGGAGGGGCGCGACATCGGTAGTGTGATCTTCCCTGACACGCCGCACAAATTTTACATCGACGCCAGCGAGGAAGTCCGGGCCGCACGTCGCCAAGGGCAAGGCCTCGCCGACACCGTCGCCCTGCGCGATAAGATGGATAGCACGCGCAAAACTGCCCCTCTCATGGTCGCCGACGGGGCCTGTTACATTGATAGCTCCGATATGACACTGGATGAAGTCGTCGCAAAGGTGGTGGCGAAAATACGAACGCCTTAATTCCCGAATTCGGTTTTCCTCGTCGCCATGACACTGACCTATTTTCTCGGCCATCGCTTCTTCCGCGAGATCTCGCAGGGCTTCTTCGACCTCACCGTCATTGGCAAAGAGAACGCCCAGTTGGCAGGCCCCGCCCTCATCGCCTCCAACCACGTCAGCTACCTCGACCCGCCCTTCATTGGCTCCGCCTTCGACGAAGACATCTGTTTCTTCGCCCGCAAAACACTCTTCCGTTTCGCCATCAGCAACTGGGTGCTCACGCGCTGGCAAGCCATTCCTGTGGATCAAGAGCGCCCCGATCCTGGCAGCATGAAGAGCGTCTTCCGCAGGCTCAAGGAGGGCAAAAAAGTCATCATCTTTCCCGAGGGCACACGTTCCATCTCCGGCGATCTGCAACCCGGCGAACCGGGCGTCGGCCTACTCATCGCCAAGGCGGGTGTCCCCGTCCTGCCCATCCGCATTCTTGGGGCGCACCAAGCCATGCCCAAGGACAAAAAATACCCCCAGCCAGCCCGCATCACGATCGCCATCGGCAAGCCCTGGATCTACACCCCCAGCGACTACACCGAACGAGGCAAAGACCTCTACCAGCGAATCAGCGATGAAGTCATGCGACGCATTGGCGAGTTGCATGACTGATGAAACGAAATGCCCCGGCTGGGGATTCCAGTCGGTGCATTAGTTCGAGGGCCATCAGGATGGTTTATCCTGAGTCCGCTGGGTTACGAGTTACGCACGCACTTGGTAGTACTGCTGATAAACATTTTCATTGAGCTTCAAACGATTGCGCAGGGCATCGAGTGCAGGCACTTCAGACTGGAAGAAGATGTTGATAAACCAGCCGCCTTCGACGTGGCGAGGGCTGAAGGGGAACTTTTTCTTGCCGAGCTGCTCGACTTTTTCGACTTTGCCGCCGGCTTTTTCGATTTCAGTTCTGATGCCAGAGACAAGTGAATCGACTGATTCTTCTTTACCCTTGGTATCGAGGACGATCATGGCTTCGTAGTTTTTCATGCGTGGATGCTGTTGGTTGCGTGGGGGTTGTTTTACTTGCGATTGAAGAGATTCATAGCGGCTTCTACACCGGACTTGAGAGCGTGTAGGACGGCATCGGCAGCGGTCTGGATGGTTTGTTCAGCAGCGATGCGTTCGTCGGTGGTGAAACGTCCGAGCACATGGCCCGAGAGATCTTCACCATCGGGCCGACCAGAGGCTCCGGCGATGCCAAGCTTGAGCCGGGGAAAGGCATCGGTGCCGAGGCTGGCGATGATAGATTTCATGCCGTTCTGACCACCTGCCGAGCCCGCCAGCCTCATGCGCAGGCTACCGATGGGGAGATCGACATCGTCATAGATGACGAGGGTTTGGGCGGCAGGGATTTTGTGAAAATGAACGAACGAGGCGACGGCCCTGCCACTGTCGTTCATAAAGGTGAGAGGCTTCTGCAACCAAGTATTTCCTTCGCGGGCAAGGGTGCAGTGAAAGCGCTTCTCGGGCTGGAAGGTAACCTTGAGACGACGCGCAACTTCTTCCAAGACCATAAAGCCAATGTTGTGTCGCGTGTCGCGGTAGGTTTCGCCTGGGTTGCCGAGGCCGACGATGAGTCGGGGCACACTCAGAGATGGGGAGGGAATTGCGTCCACATGATCCACGCTCTGAGTGCCTCGGGCAGCTTATTACTTCTTGGCTGCCTTGGCGGCAGGAGCGGCGGCTTTTGCAGCGGGGGCTGCGGCAGCAGTCTTACTGGCTGCTTTCTTCGCGGCTGCGGCGGCCTTGGGATCGGTGGGAGCGGCGGCGACTTCTTCGACGACCTTGGATTCATCCACCATGACGACGACGACATCGCCGTCGAGCTTCACACGAACGCCTTCAGGGAGAACCAATTCCTTGACGTGGATGGCTTGGCCAACCAGCAAGGCGCTAACGTCGATGATGAGGCGCTCGGGGAGATGCTTGGGAAGGCAATGCACGCTGAGCTTGTGGATGAGCAGCTCAAGCTGACCACCGAGCTTGATGCCAGCGGCCTCGCCCTTGGTTTCGACGGGCACTTCGGCATGGATTTCTTCATCCATAGCGATGGCGTGGAAATCGACGTGGAGGATGCCGCCCTTTAGGTGGTCATGCTGCACTTCTTGGACAAGCGCGAGTTGTTCGCCAGAGCCGAGCTTGAGATTCACCAGAATATTGTCCGACGCGCTGTGGTTGATGATCTGCGTGAAGGTCTTGCTGTCGATCTGGAGGTTCTGGTTCTCACGCTTACGGCCATAAAGAACGGCGGGGATGGTGCCAGTGCGGCGGAGGCGTCCAGCCGATGAAGTGCCATTGACGTTACGGGTGTCTGCGGTGAGATCGATGATATTAGCCATGTCGCGAGGTGTCCTGCTGTAGTATTTGGGGGAAAGGGGCGCGAGAATACACACCTACCTGTGCATGTCAAACAACGATGTTACAGACTCATCTCCGTGAATGCGCTTGATGGCCTCCGCGAGTAGCGGGGCAATATCGAGCGTGGTGATCTTGTGGCCGACGGCCTGCGGCACGCTATTGGTGGCGAACAGCTCAATAATCGGTGAGTTGGCGAGGCGCTCCAGGCCTTTGTCGCCCAGCACGCCGTGGGAGACACCAGCGTAAATATTCTTGGCTCCGTGCTTGAGCAGCAGCCCGGCAGCGGCGGTGAGGGTGCCTGCGGTCTCGGTGAGGTCATCGACAAGGAGGACGTTTTTGCCCGCTACGTCGCCGATGACGCTGAGCGCCTGGACTTCATCGGCACTGACGCGGTTCTTGGCAACGATGGCCATGGGGGCTCCGAGGGTCTTGGCGAAGGCGTGGGTCATCTTGATGCCGCCGACATCGGGCGAGACGACGACGAGGTCTTCAATGCCGCGCTCAAGGATTGCCTTAATCAGTACGGGGGCCGCGTAGAGATGATCGACGGGAATGTCGAAAAAGCCCTGAATCTGTCCCGCATGAAGATCCATGGTGAGCACGCGCTGCACGCCAGCGGCGACGAGGAGATTGGCGACGAGTTTGGCGGTGATGGGCACGCGCGGGCGATCTTTGCGATCCTGGCGGGCGTAGCCAAAGAACGGCAGCACAGCGGTAATACGATCTGCGCTGGAGCGCCGCGCCGCATCGACCATGATGAGCAACTCCATCAAATTTTGATTGGTCGGCGGGCAAGTGGGCTGGACGATGAAAACATCGCGCCCTCGGATATTCTCATTGATCTGCACGAATGTCTCGCCGTCGGGAAAGGTGTCGAGCTTCACGGAGCACTGTGGCACACCGAGATTTTCACAGATGGAAGCGGCGAGCGTGGGGTGGGCAGTGCCGCTGAGTATCTTCAGAGTGTCATTCATGGGGGGGCGGCGATCAAAGGCGGGACGGCGGGGAATGCAACTGCGGGATGGAGCATTCCGACAGAGCGCCTTTCAGACGGCTATTGCAACTGCTGCCCCTTCGTCTCGGGCGCGAACCAGATCAGCACCATGCCGATGAGATAGACGCAGGAGAGGATAGAGTAGGCGTTGGCTTCGCTGCCAAAAAGCTTCACCAAGTTGAGAAGTTGCAGCGATCCAATAGCAGCGATGAGGCGGCCAAAGTTGAAGCAGAAGCCCTGCCCCGTTGCCCGCACGCTGGTAGGGAAAAGCTCAGGGAAGTAGAGGGGAAAGAAGCCATAAAACGAGGCGGTGAGGCCACCGAGCAAGAAGGCGCTGATGAAGAACCATTGCGTGACGTTGCCATCGACGAATGAGTGATTGGTCTGGAAGAAGGCGATGGCACCGCCGAGGCTAAGCACGCAGAGCAGCGTATAGGTAAAGCGACGCCCCAGTTTATCCGCGATCAACGGCGTGATGAGCGAAATCAAGATCGCGCCCAGGGCGGTGCAGATGACGGTGTATTCGATGATGGGAACGGTGCTGGCTTTGGGCAGTAAGCCGCTGGCCCATCTCGCGGCCTGCTGCGCAGAACCCCACGTCCCCAGCAAAGCGACGGCAGCCAGTCCCGCGCCGAGAAGAAGATGCCGGAGCACGGACTTGTGCTCGCCAGTGTTGGTTGTTTGCGCAGCGGCGGAGCGGCTCATGTACTGCCGCACGGGATGCAAGTAGCCCCACATGGCGATGGCTAATCCAACAATCGTGATCACTGCGGCGAGCGGTGCGCCCATCGTCGTCATCGGCGACCACACGTAAATAATGACCAAGGCTGCCAGCGCCGCGATTAGCACACCGAGCAGATCCCAGGTGGCCCAATGCGAGGTCTTGCCCGAGGCCTTCTCTTCCTCCCACTTATGGGACTCGGGGACAGCGAACAGAATGAAAAAATTGATCAACGCAGGCAGCGCACCACTCACAGCGATAAAGCGCCAAGCGCGGTTGTGCAGCAGGTAGTCAGCCGTGGTCTGGCTCAAGCCGAGGCTGCTGAGCATATGGGTCACGGAGTCAATCGAGGCGTTCAGCTTGAGGCTGAGGATGCCAGTGAGCAAGAAGCCGATATTCGAAGCTGCACCGATCATGCCAGCGATCCAGGCGCGGTTGCGGCCCGCCCACAATTCATTGACCAAAGCAACGCCGAGCGACCACTCGCCGCCCATGCCTAGCGAGGCAATAAAACGCAGTGCCGCGAAGTGCCAAGCCTCGGTAACAAAGGCACATAGTCCCGTGAAAATGGCGAAGGTAAAAATCGCCAGTGCCATGGCTTTCACGCGCCCGAGTTTATCGCCCAGCCAGCCAAATAATACGCCGCCCGTAGCTGCACCGACGAGGAACACCGCGATGATCACCGTGAACCATTGCCCCTGCACCAACGGCGATGCGTTCGGCAGCAAGTCCTGCAACGCAGGCTTCCCAATCAGCGGGAACAAGCCCATTTCAAAACCATCAAAGAGCCAGCCAAGGAAGGCTGCGGTGAGCGCAGCAATGTGGCCACGGGAGGACTTGGGAGCGGAGGGGGACGACATGGATTTGGCTGAACGCTAAGCCACAGGCTTTTCGTGCAGGCAAGGGGCTTTTTGGAGAGCAACGATGAGTTATCGGTGACCAGAGGCCGGTCATTGGATTTCGTTGATCAAAGGAATAATGAACGGTAATCTCACAGCAAAATAGACCGCTGTAGCCCAGAGAAGGAGCACGGCTCCCGTGAGAAAGCAGACCTTTGTCTCTACATTTGCAAGGCGTGCGCTGCCTTTTGGCTCGGCTCGCACCTGCCACAGGCAGAAGGCGTTGCTTGCTGCCAGGACAATGAAGACAATCGCACCGAGATGCCGATGTGAAATCACGAGAATCGTGATGATCGGGAGTCGATTCGACATCGGTGAGTGGGCAATAACTGAAGCCAGATCCTTCATCGCCTCCAAGTGCATCAGCGCCATCCAGCAGGGGCAAAGCACCGCAAAGATGGCGATGATGGCATGGGGGACTTGGAGTGGCCAGATCATGTGTGTTAGCGGAGCAACTGATCTATGCCCCTCACTCCAGCACGCCCTCGTAAATCTGCGTCAACGGCATGGCGAAATCCAGTGACGCTAGTTTCAACACAGCCTCGGGGCCGAAGGCTTCCTCGCGTTCCCAGTTGTTGGCTCGGCGAAAGAGGGTGAGCTGCATGGTCTCTTGCTCCACGAGCACATATTCCTCCAGCGAGTCGATGCGTAGGTAGGTGAGCAGTTTTTCCTGCTCATCGGTACGGCGTGTCGATTGGGAGAGGACTTCGATGATCACGCGAGGCTTGCTCTTCCAATACGCATCGCTGTCGGTCGGCTCGCAAGCAACCATCACATCGGGGTAATAAAAGATGTCGTGATTGGCCCAGATGCGCACCTTCATGTCATTGATGAAGGCCTTGCAACGCTTGCCACGAAGATGGCCGTGCAGGGCGGCAGCGATATTGAGTGAGACGAGATTATGCCTCTCGCTGGCACCCGCCATGGCATAGACCTCGCCAGCGACATACTCATGTCGGATTTGGCTGAGCTGCTCCCCGAGAATGTAGTCGGCAACGCTGATTTTTGGGGCGTGAGCAAGTGCGATAGCGGGCATGGCGTGAGGTTGGCTAGTGTGTGTGGCAGAGCTTATCGGATGAGCTTGTTTTTGGCAACCACCTTGGTTCAGCACGCTGCCGCTCAGCGGTTTCATCTCACGCCACATCTTGCAAGCCCAGCTTCTCGATCAACTCCTTGGGCACGCCCGGGTACGCGCCTCCAAGGCTGATGTTGCCTGTGTAGCCGAGGCTTGGCCAAGTCTTGCTGTGGGTGTAGTAGCCACTGAGGCAGAGCTGGCGGAAGGCTTTGAAAAACACCGCGCCTACTTGGTGCTCGGGCTTAGCTTTTTCAGCATCGCAGATGTCGTCGATGATCTCGACTTGCTGCGCCTCGGCCAGCTCGACGTAGTTTTTGCCGTAGCGCTTAAAGCTCTCCGTGTTCAGCCAGCCGAGTCCACCACGGACGACTTCGCCATCCTCGCGATGTTTGTCATACGGAGCGCTGATCCACTCGTCGATGAAGTCATGCACGCCCACCTCGGAGGCTGCGGGCGAGGTTTCGTCTTTGGGCAAGAGCAAGTCGGCAAGAGCCTTCGTTGTGCCTAGCTCGGCGGGAGTCATTTGTTTCTCCCAGGCGAGGTCGTAGGGCGCGACCTTTGAGTAATCAGGATCGTGCAACGAGTCGCGCCGTAAGTAGGCGGGCGGCGCGGGCTCGGTCTCGTGCGGAGCAGCGAAAGCGGGAGCAGCAGCGGTGCCTGCGAACCATTTTAAAGCGTGACGACGAGAGAGAGGCATGGAGGCAACATCGAACATCGAACATTGAACGTCCAACATTGAATGGACAGAAGTCGGAAGAAAATCGGCGGTGATCTGCGCATGAGCCTACTGCGCTGTGCTGCTCAGCGCAGCCTTCAGTGCCGTAGGCACGACCTTCTTGCATCCTCGCCTGGAAAGCCGCCCGACTGCTGCACCATGAAGACGACGACGCGCTGCTTTTTGGGATCGACCCACATGTGCGTGGCGTAGGCTCCGCCGTGGTCGTAGCTACCTTGGCTCAGGGCATCGGCAGCATTGTTGTCGCTGGTTATGACTTGCAGGCCGAAGCCATAAGTCGCGAGGCGCTCACCTTGTTTGGCTTGGCCGGACTGCACGCGGGTCATGGTTTTGACGGCCTCTTCACTCAGCAGTCGCTTGCCCTGCCACTCGCCTAGGCGCAGCAGCAGTTGGCAGAATTTCGCCACATCGGCGGCGGTGGAAAAGTAGCCTCCGCCAGGCATCGGCGTGCGGTTGGCCCGGTCGGTGAGCGGGTACTTCAATTGGCTGATGGGGGTCTCCTCAATGTTGGTTTTATCGGCGGTGGGTTTGTAGGATTTGGCGAGACGCGAGACTTGCTCATCATTCGGCCAGAAGGTGGTGTCCGTCATGCCCAGAGGCTTCAGCAAGCGCTCGTCCATAAAGTCCTCGAAAGTTTTACCAGTGATGACTTCGATCATACGTGCCGCCGTGTTGATGCCTGCATTGCTATACAAATACTGCGTGCCGGGCTCCGAAACGAGCGGCGTAGCGGCATAGCTGCGGGTGCGCTCACTCAGCGGTGTAACATCAAGCGTAGGCTGCTCGGCGGCGGATTTGAACGCTAAGCCACTGCTATGGCTGAGCACTTGACGAACGGTCGGCGGATGCGCGGGAGGCTGCCCATTGGCGAGTTTCACAGCAGTGAACTCAGGCAAATAGTTCGCCACCGGATCATCGAGTTTCACCTTACCTTCATCGACCAGCACCATCAGGCCCGCAGCCGTCATGGCCTTGGACATGGAGGCAATCCAAAACGTGGCGTTGGCCCGCATGGGCTTCTTCGTGGCGATGTCCTCATAGCCTACCGTTTCGAGGCTCAAGACTTTGTCTTTGTCGGCAACGAGCGTCACCGCCCCCGCGAGGATGTGGCTATCGACAAAGGGCTGCAAGGCACTGGCGATTTTCTTTGGAACCTCGGCAAAGGTTGCCGTGGCAAGGGCGAGACAGCAGGCCGTGAGGAGTGTGGTAAAAATGCGCATGGAGCCAGAGCAATCAGCACGAACCCCGTCGATCTTTCGGCGCGGCACTAGATAACCCCACGCAGTGCCGTGCCGTCCGCAGTGGACATCCCCCCGCGGCGGTGGATGATGCGCCCCCTCGCTCCCCATGATCATCGAACTCGTCAATACTGGCACCGAACTCCTCCTCGGAGACACCATCAACACCAACGCCGCCTGGATCGGCCAACGCATGGCCGCCCTCGGCCTCGATGTCTCGCGGCAGACGATTATCCCCGATGGTGCCGTCATTAAAACCGCCATCGCCGAGGCTGCGCAGCGCGCCGATGTGCTGCTCATCACGGGCGGCCTCGGCCCCACCAATGACGACGTCACCCGCGAGTCGGCTGCCGAGTTGCTCGGGCTACCGCTCGAACTCAACGCCAGTGTCATGGCCCACCTCGACGCCTATTTCAGCAAGCGCAATAAGCCCGTCAACGAGGCCACCAAACGCCAAGCCATGGTGCCCCACGGAGCCGAGGTCATGCCCAACCCCGTAGGCACCGCCCCCGGCCTCTACATCCCTGCCGAGTGCGGCGCGGGCAAAGGCTTGCGCTGCGCGATGTTCCTGCTGCCCGGCCCACCACGCGAGCTGAAGCCCATGGTCGAAAACGAAGTCGAGCCCCGGCTCAAGCGCCTGCGCCCCGACCTCGCCGACCGCGCCGTGCTCTACATGAAAGTCACTGGACTCGGCGAGTCCGACATCGTTGATCACATCGAAAAAGACCTCGAAGCCATGCCCACCCTGGAGCTAGGCTACTGCCTGGGCCGGGGCGATGTGGATGTGCGTCTCTCGGGTAAAGCCAATGTCGTCGCCACAGCCGCGCAGCTCGTTCGCGAGCGCATCGGCGACTTCGTCTTCAGCGAGGATCGCCGCATTCTCGAAGAGGTCGTCGTTCACCTGCTCACGGAGAAAGGACAAACCGTGGCCACCGCCGAAAGCTGCACGGGTGGCGAGTTGGCCACCCGACTCACCAACGTCAGCGGAGCCTCCGCCGTCTTCGGCCACGGACTCATCACCTATGCCAATGCTGCCAAGACCCAGCACCTTGGCGTGCCCGCAGCCCTCATCGCGCAGCACGGGGCCGTCTGCGCCGAAGTCGCCAGCGCCATGGCCGAAGGCTGCCTGCGAGCGAGTGGTGCCAATCACGCCCTCGCCTGCACCGGCATCGCCGGCCCCACGGGAGGCACTGTGGAAAAACCTCTCGGCACGGTCTTCATCGCTCTCGCCTCACGCGGCCAATCCACCGAAGTTCGGCGTTATATCTACCCCGGCATCCGCGACCGTTTCAAGCTGCTCACCACACAGACAGCGCTCGACATGTTACGCCGCAGACTGCTAGGCTTAGCCATTCCAGGCTGATCTCCCCCTACCCCACCGCTTTATGATTCACCCTCTCCTCACCCGCATGAAACACCTCTGGCCAGCGCTCCTCGCCCTGTGCCTCGGTCTCAGCATCCTCGCCCATGCCGACGTCACCAAGACCCCAGGCGAAAAACCCAAGGACAGCACCAAGGACTTCCGCAAGGACAAAGACAAGAACGGCTACGCCACGCCCGAAGCCAGAAACGGCACCACCAACTTCGTCTCCGGCATGAGCGTTGATGTCATCCTCGACGTGGACACCTCCTATCTCGGCTTGGTTAAATTCAGCCTCCGCGACCTCCCCCAGCACGGCAAGCTCTCCGAGATACGCCCGCATCCCACGGCGATGAACAAAGCCATCGTCACCTACATCCACGACGCCGCTAGCGGCCAGCTCATCGACCGCTTCAGCTTCGTCGCTCGCCTCAGTGGAGGCTCCTCCTCCGCCCCCGGCGTCGTCAGCCTCATCGGCAAACGCGCCGACCCCATCATCGAAGTCGTCAAGCATCCCCTCTTCCGTCGCGTCGAGCCCGGCAACATCGACAAAGGCATCCTCGTGCTGCGCAACAAAGGCTTCGCCACCTACACCCAGGACATGACCTGGCCCCCCCCCTGGCAAGGGCCACCACGGCTCGAAGTCAACGTCGGCGAAGAGCGCGAATTCCTCATCACCGTCAAGCCACCTGCCGCAGGCGCGTACACCTTTGAAAAAGAGCTGCAAACCGGCATCCCGAGCAGCCGCATCAAGTGCTACGTCGAGTGCGTGCAGGCCTTCGTCGTCTCTCCCAGCAGCATCGAATTAAAGTTCGACCCCGCCACAGGCACACGCTCAGGCAGCGTCCAAGTCTCCAACGCCAGCGACACCCCGCTCAAGCTTGCCGTCCAATCCTCAGACCGTCTCTTGGCCGTCAAAGACATCCTCCTTGAACCGAAAAAAAGCATGGATCTCAGCATCCGTCTCGATGCCGATGACGTCGCCGCCTTCCGTGGTGAACTCTGGCTAGTGCAGGAGCCCTATCGCGAAAAAATCCTCATCAGCGCCCTCGCCGAGCCCGCGCAAATCCAACTCCTCGCGCCCATCGGAGCCAACACCGATCTCGGCATCATCAACAAAGGCAGCGAGGCTAAAGTCATCCTCAGCATCGCCAACATCGGCGGCACCAACGCCGAGCTTTCCCTGCTCGTGCCGCCACCCTACACCCTCCTGGATGATCGCGCCGATCTCCGTGTCGAGCCCCGCCAAACCAAAAACTTCACCCTCGCCTTCAAGCCCGAACAACCCGGCAAATACGACACCCTCATCACCATCGACGGCAACGCGGGCAAAATACCCCTCAGCCTCAAAGCCAGCATGGTGGATCCCGCTCGCCCCGCGAAAGCCGCCCCCGTCGCCAACCCCAAAAACGCCGATCCCTACCGCCCCATCATCCTCGGCGGAGCACCGAACAAAAGCGCCCCCACGGCGGCAAAACCCGGCACCACAGGGCCGACCACGCTCCAGATCAATGCCCCATCTGCGCCCGTCGCAACCCCCACTACTTCGACCTCAGCCACCCCGCCCGCCCCCGCAGTCCCAGGGGACGACGGTGCCCTCAAAACCACCGTTTCCCCCTCGAAATTCGGCACGGCCAATGCCGCCTTCTTTAACTACATGGCAAACTACGGCATCGGGGCCGAGATCCTCCCCGAACTGCGCAGCAAGACCCTGCAACGCGTCGAACAAATCGGCGTCGTCGATGCCACCACCGACACCATCGTCGTCGGCTGGATGCCCCCCGAAGTGAAGCCCAAATCCTACTCCCTACAAACCTCGGGCCGAGTCCGAAACGAAGCCACTGGCATGACCATGAAGTCCTGGAAAAACATCGACAAGTGGGAACCCGTAGAGATGCCCAACGGAGCCGTCGCCGCCCGTGTCAGCAACCTCGCGCCGCAGACCCCCTATGAGTTTCGCGTGCTCGGCATCGACGACGAAGGCAAGCTCTCCCGCGCCTCCGACATCCTCACCGTCACCACCGCCGCCCCCTATTCCGTGCCCAGTTGGTTATGGACGCTGCTCATCACGATCATCGGCGCCATCATCATCGTCATCCTGCGCCGCGTGCAGGCCGGGCACTGGCAGCGAGTCTAGTGGCATGGGTCGGCGCACCGTAGCCTTTGCCCGTGAGGGCGGGGTGGGCGCGATTGCTTTGCTCACCGCAAACGCGCGGCACTTGCGGGCCGGATGGGGGCTGGCAGTCGTGGCAACAACGGGCGCGGAGCCGTGTGCCACGCTGGCAAAGCTGAAAAACGACGGACAACGCACCCGGTTCCCGTGAGGCAATGCCCTCCACGACGCTCCCGGCACCCGCCTGCCATCTCGGGACGTGCCCACGCCCGCCGTGGAGCCCTGTGCCCGTGTGGCAAGGGGGTCGATGACGGCCATGGAACCCTGTGCCACACTGGCACACGCCTCAACGACGGAGCGCTGACCCGTGTGACACTGGCAGAGGTGTCGATGACGGCCCTGGAGTGCCCTGCCACGCTGGCAGTCGCCCCAGTGACGGTCGCTGCGCGGTACCCCACACGCCGACCTGACGCAGCAAGGGCTTGGCAACCCACTCCAACCAAGCTGCCCGTTGAGCCATTAAGCCCGAACGCCGCGATTCAGCGGTGGCTAGCTTTGCCAAGGCTTGAGTCTCAGGCGGTTTGGCGATGGCGGGACTGTATTGGAAAATACCGAGCCCGCCGTCGCCGAACCGCATCAGGCCAAGGATGGGTGAAGAGAGTCGC
>JANOAR010000042.1:0-9324 GCA_031411235.1 Verrucomicrobiota bacterium
GCCCGGTCTGTACTACGGCTTCATCTTCCTCATCAATGCCATCGTGCTCGCCCTCACATGGGCACAGCCGCGCGTGCGTTGGGCACAGGGCATTTTGCTCGCAGTCACCGCCCTCCACCTCACGCTGTGGACGATCTATAAACCTGCGCCCGAGATGCTGCCCTGGGCGCTTGGCCTTTATTTTGTCTTTGGCCTCATGCACACGCTTAACGCCCTGCTCTGGCAGCGCAAGCACCCCGAGGCTCCCAGCGCCGCGCTCGGCTGGATGCCCGTCATTGCGCTGCTGCTGATGCTGCTACCCGTGCTGTCGCAGAAGCAAGTGCCCTTCATCATTTGGCCCGCCATGCTGCTGGTGAATGCAGGCATCATCGGCCTCGCGCTTATCACTCGCAATATCTGGCCCGTGATCCTGGCACTCGCGACGACGCTGCTCGCCGCGCTTTTGTGGATGCTGGGACTGCGCACTGATGTGTCTGAGTTGCTGCCGTTCCTCTTCGTTGTCGGTGGCTTCGCGGCGGTGTTTGCAGGGGCGGCCTTCTTCCTCTCGCGGCGCTTTGGCTTTGCTTCCACCTTCAGCACCACGGGAGAAGTCTCGCCCCTCGCTCTGCTGCCTATCGCCTCGGCAGTGCTGCCCTTTGGCCTGCTCATGCTCGCGACGCTGCACTTCCCCGTGGCTGACCCTTCGCCCATCTTTGGCCTTGGCTTGCTGCTCATTATTTTTCTCCTCGGGCTGACCAAAATCATGCGCACGATGACCTTCGTTCCCGTCTCGCTGGCCTGCATCACCGCGCTGCAATTTTGCTGGCACACGCATCGCTTCAGCATCGACACGGCCGTCACGCCTCTGTCCTGGTACATCGGTTTTTATCTGCTCTTCACCTTGTTCCCGCTGCTCTTCCGCGAGGCCTTTGAGCGCGAAGTTTTACCCTGGCTCAGTGCGGCCCTCGCGGGCGTCACGCAGTTTGTGCTCATCTACATCACGGTGCGCAGTGCCTGGCCAAATGACGTGATGGGCCTGCTGCCAGCCGCCTTCATCATCGCTCCGTTGCTGACGCTGCTTTTCCTCATCAAACGTCACACTATTGATAACCCCGCTGGGCTCGATCAAATCGCTTGGCTGGGTGGCATCGCGCTGCTGTTCATCACGCTGATCTTCCCCATCCAATTCTCGCGCCAGTGGCTCACCGTCGCCTGGGCGTTGGAGGGCGCGGCGTTGTGCTGGTTGTTCCTGCGCGTGCCACACTCTGGTCTGCGGCTCACGGGCTTCGGGTTGCTCTGCGTGGCCTTCGTGCGGCTCGTCTTTAACCCCGCTGTCTTCGACTCGTATGAGCGCAGTGGCATGGCCATCCTCAACTGGCATCTCTACACCTATGGCCTCGCGGCAGCCTCGTGCTTCGCCGCTGCGCGTTGGCTTGCGCCGCCTCGCGACCGCCTTGGCGAGATCAATGCCTGCGCCGTGCTCTGGTCGCTCGGTGGCATCCTCTGCTTCGTGCTGCTCAATCTCGAAATCGCCGACTACTTCACGCCGCAGGGCTCGCGCTTCATCGCGCTGGAGTTCAGCGGCAGCCTCGCTCGCGATATGACGTACAGCATCGCGTGGGCGCTCTTTGCCCTGGCTTTGCTCATCATCGGCATCGCGGTCAAACAACGTCCCGTGCGCTTCACCGCGCTGGCTTTGCTCGGCGTGACGCTGCTGAAACTCTTCCTCCATGATCTCGCTACTCTGGACAGCATCTTCCGCGTCGGCGCACTGATGGTCGTCGCGGTGATCGCGCTGCTGGCTTCTTTTTTGTATCAGCGCTTCTTGGCCAAGGCAGAATGAAATCCGAAACTCGAATCCTTATGAACCGTCACGGCACCCCTTCATTATTCCTCGCGCTCATTGCCCTACCAGCTCTGGGCCAAAACCACCCCGCATGGCAGCAGCAACAGAGCCTGGATGTCGCCGCACCTGGACTCATCCGCGTTGCATTACCCAGCGATACCCTCGGTGCCTCGCAGCCTCGGCTGGGAGATCTGCGGCTCGTTGCGCCAAGTGGTGGCGAGGTGCCTTACACTATCGAGTGGCCCGTGCTGGCGAGCGTCTCGACGCAGCCTGTGGCGGGCTTTCGCGCGAGCCTCGGCACGAACCAAACCGTGCTCGAAATCATCACGGGCAGCGAGGCGGCGATTGATCTGGTTCAATTGAACTGCGCCTCGCCGCGCTTCATCAAGTCGGCCACGCTGGAAGGTTCAGCCGATGGCGCAACTTGGCAGCCGATGCTCGCGCAGAGCCTACTTTTCCGTGAGGCATCAGGCATTGAGCAGCTCAGCCTCAGCTTCCCCAGCGCGGTGTGGAAACATCTGCGAGTGACCCTCGACGATGCCAAGTCGCCACCCGTGGCTTTCACCGCAGCGAGCGTGCGGCAGCATGGCAGCGCGACAACGACCCAGGACTTCGCGGCCAACATCGCAGCACGCGAAGAGGTCAATGGCCAGACGCGGCTGACTCTGCACGCGCCCAACGCCCACCCCTTTCTCGGCGAGCTGACGCTGAGTGTGGGCGATGCCTTGTTTCATCGCGAGGTGCGACTCACGACGATGACGGGCAGCACGATCGCCAGCGGCATGATCTACCGAACCGTGGTCGATGGGCAAAACGCGAGCGTGCTCGCGCTGCCCGTGCATCGGCAACTCGAAGGCAGCGACGCGCTAGTCATCATCGACAATCGCGACAGCCCGCCGCTGCGCATCGACGGCATCAAGGCGACACGTTACCCGGTGTCGCTGGTGTTCCAGGCCGAAGCTGCGGGCGGCTACACGCTCTACATGGGCCATGCCCAGGCCACAGCTCCGAGCTACGACATCACCGCCATCGCTGACCAACTGCGCAAAGCCACGGCCAGCACTGCCAAGCTTGGCGCTCTCGTTGCCAACGCGGCCTTCGACGCTACGGCCACGCTGCCGCAAACCGTCGAGCCCGGCGCGAGTGCCGAGCTAGCCGAGTGGTCGCGCCGCAGGACGGTGAGCAGCCCCACGCCAGGCGTGCTGCGCATCGTGCTGGATGCTGAAGTGCTGGCGCACACGCAAGCTGGCTTTGGCGATCTGCGGCTGCTGCAAGCTGAGCACCACTTGCCCTTCATCATCGAGCCCGTGGCCGAGCCGCTGGAAGTCGCGGTCACACTCACCTTTGAGCCCGATGCCCAGCGCCCCAAGCTCTCGCGCTGGCTCCTCAGTTCGCCCGTGCCTGGGCTGCCCATCGACCTCCTCACCGTGCAATCCCCCAGCACACTCTTCGAGCGCCACGTCACCCTTTGGCATACCTCGCGAGATCATTATGGCAACGACACGCGCCTCCCGCATGGCAGCACCACATGGCAGCGCACGCCTGCGACGGCGAGCCGCGCCCTCACCCTGCCTCTCGCCATGTATGTGCCCGAGGAGCGCTGGTTCATCGAAACCGACAACGGCGACAACGCGCCGCTGCAACTCGCCACCACCGCCAGCCTTCGCTATCGCACCCACGCCCTGCTCTGCCGCACCACCAGCGCTGCGCCTGTGCAGCTCTACTATGGCAATACCAAAGCCACCATGCCGCGCTACGACGTGCATCTGATCGAAGGTGAACTGCGCGCCGCGACCCAGACGCTGACTACTCTCGGCGAGGTCGAAGTGCTCAAAGCTACGCCCGCCACTCCCAACACAAGTGCCCCAGGCAAAGGCAGCCCGTGGTTATGGGCAGCGCTCGCCGCCGTCGTCGCGGGGTTGCTTATTGTAGTCTCGAAAATGCTGCCGAAAGTGGAGGCGTGAACTTTGCTGAGTGGGACGCGTGTGCTTCCTTTCCCATCGCAGCGTTCGGCCTCCCGCCCTACGGCCCGCGCAGTTGCACTTTACCGGGGACGATGCCGTTGAGGAAGAAGCCATTGCTGAAGCTGCTGCCACCGCCTTGCACCAGTACGCCGTAGATGGCCTTGGGCGTGGTGGCTCCGGTGGAGATCACGCTGCCGGTGTAAACGCCGGTGGCGGGCACGAGGGTGATCGTTAGCTTCTCGGGCAGGGGCACGGTCACCAGCACTTTGTTGGCGGTGCTAATGGTGAGGGCCTTGGTCGTCAGCGCGGCGAAGCCACCACCGCTCAGGTCGGCATTGCCAGTGCCCGCAGCCCAGACGGTGAGGACGCGCTGATTCGCTGGGGGCGGCACGTAGCGAGCGCAGATGGCACCGACGTTGAATACATCCAGGGCTGGCAGCTCGACGGATTGATTGGCACGTCCGGGCCGCAGCAGGGAAAAATTGGCGCTGGTGAGAGTCTGCGGCGTCGTGCTTAGACCAACCGCCGCGAGGGCGCGGCCCTTGCCAGCGTAGAGGGTGGATCCGACCCTGGCGATATTGCTAACGTCCACGCTACCCTTGGCGACGATGGGGGTACCATCGAAAACTTTGCCTGCAAGTGTGGCGGTGCCGGAGGCATCGACGAGGAGGGTCGCCGCGAAGAGCTGGGGCACGCCACCGCCGCCAGTGTCGGCAAGGGTGTAACGGCCAGCGACGGGGCAGGGAGTCAGCGCGTTGAAGCTGGTCGCGTTGATGCTGCTGCTGACGACGCCTCCCAGTTCATTATCAATGAGTGTGACCTGGTAGGTGGGGGCAATGTTTTACCGATGGGTAACTTTTCAGGGGCTTTGGCAAGGGCTATGTGATGGGCCGTGGAATCATGGGCCTAGCCAAAGCGCCGCTGGGTTTGCTCTATGAGCGCGAGGGCTTTTTATCTTTGAATGCCGCATCATCTACATCGACGCCAGCCGATAGCCCGCCCCTCTCCTTCAGAACCCGCCCCACCTACGGCAACTCGCGTGGCGAGGCCAACAAAGGCGATTGATCCGGCGCGGGGATCACGGGGGGCAGGATGAAGGCACGGGTGGGAGCAAGGTGCGGATTCAACGGCGCGGTCGCGCAGTTCATTGCGGGCGATGCGAAGGCGTGCTGGGGTTGCCAGGTTGTCATGCCTCCTGGCTTGGCAGGCAGCCTCTCCCAAGCTCGCAGTTCACTCAGCGCCAGACCTGCATCGGCAGGCCGATCCGCTGGGTCTTTGGCCATCAGCCGCGAGACCCAGTAGGTCAGCCAATGCGGCAGGTGGGGGCAGAGAACCTGCAAGGGACGCACATCGTGCTCCAGATGTTTGTCGATGACGTTGGCCATGGTTTTGCCTTCGAAAGCGCAGCGTCCGGACAGTGCCTCGTAGAAGACGCAGCCCAGGGCGTAGAGGTCGGCGCGAGCGTCGCAGGGCTTGCGGCTCAACTGCTCGGGAGCCATGTAGAAAGGGCTGCCAGCGATGTGGCCCACGACGTCGGCGGTGGGTGGGCGTGCGCTTGTGCCATCGCGAGCGAGGCCAAAGTCGATCAGCTTGGCCTGCAAGCGCCCGCCCGCGAGGCGTTCGATTTTGATGTTCGCAGGTTTGATGTCGCGATGCTGCAAGTCCATCTCATGGGCGGTTAACAAGGCCTCCAGCGCTTGCTCAGCGAGTTGCTTGAAGTCATCCACCGACAGCGGCCCCTCGCTGAGGATGGCCGAGAGATCAGGCCCTTCGAGCAACTCCATGACGATGGACACCGTCGTCTCATCCTGGAGCACATCGTAGATGCTGACGATGCTCGGGTGGCGGAGGGTCGCCAAAATATCGGCTTCGGTTTTGAGATCAGCCGCTGTCTGGCCTTCGGAAATCGCGAGGCGTTTCACCGCGACCCAGCGATGGAGTTGCCGATCATAAGCCCGATGGACACTGCCGAAGCCGCCCGCACCAATGGAGTCGTGAAGTTTATAGCGGTCTTGATTCGGCATAAGCTGAGTGCGTTCAGGCGTAATTTGTATCCTCTGGTGAGGTTCTTGCAACTTATGCCTGAGTGCTGTTTCGAGATAGACCAGGCGTTGTCACGTTTTGTGAAAGGCGTGCCGGACTCTGGCGAGTGCGCCAGAACGCGGGCACGATGCGCAGCATTCATTTCCGTCGTGCGCCCCGCTGAAAGGGGCTTCGAGGTCGGCGTGTATCATTGCGGATGATAAAGTGGAACAAGGCATGGACAGCAACTTGGATGGCATGGCTCGGCGGCGCGGCCAGTGTGCTCGCTCAGACGACCACACCGCAGCCCTTCCTCATCAGCGTGACGCCAGCGGCGGCGCAAGCTGGAACCCAGGTGGAACTCAGCGTCACAGGCACCGATCTTGATGGTGCCACGCGGCTCCATTTCTCGATCCCAGGCATCACCTGCACACCGCAGCTCGATGCCAAACAGCAGCCTGTGGCCAATAAATTCATCGTGGCCCTGCCCGCAGGCCTCGCTGCCGACACCTGCGACGTGCGCGTCGTCGCTCGCTACGGCATCTCCAACCCGCGCGGCTTCGTCATCTCCGCACTGCCTGTCGTGCAAGTGCCAGCCAAGGCAAGCAGCGCCGATACCGCCTTCACCACCGCGCTGAATACCACGCTCGTCGGCGTCGCCCCCAAGCAGTCCGCCAGCGTCATTCGCTTTGAGGCAAAAAAAGGCCAGCACCTGCTCGCCGTGTGTCGGCCACAACTCATCGACTCGCGCATGGATGCCGTCGTCTCATTGCGCAATGCCAAAGGCTTGAAACTGGCGCGCATGAAGCCTGATGGGTTGCTCGATTTCACCGCGCCCGCAGACGGTGCCTACACGCTTGAAGTGCAGGACATGATGTTCCGTGGCGATGCTGAATTCCCCTTCGTCATCACCCTCACGACCGGCCCCGTCGTCCAGCGTGCCTTCGATGGAGGTGCCCAGTGGACACTCTACGGGCACCACCTGCCCAACGGCACCGCTGTGGTGTCGCCCAGCAGTGCCTCCCTGCAACGCCTACAAACCACCGCCGAAGAAGCCCGCCGACTGCTCGCCGAGAGCCCGATCCGCGCCACACTCTTTGGCCCAGAAAACGAAGCCCCCACGGCCTCGCCACCGCCTATGGCGCTGAAGCTGCCCGCCCGCTACAACGGCTGGTTCCCCGCGAATGGCCAAGCGCGTGCCTTCACCTTCGAGGCAAAAAAAGGCGAGGTGTTTTGGATCGAAATCAACTGCGCAAGCAAAGGCATCGCCGCTGACCCCAACTTCATCGTCGAGAAGGGCGATGCCTTCATCGCGGAAGCCGCCGACCGCGTCGCTATCGCGGCCAAGAGCGAGTTCGATAGTGGCGCTGCCGATCCCGCATATCGCTTTGAAGCCAAAGAAGCTGGCACCTATCGAGTGAAGCTACGCAACCTCTTCACCAGTGCCCCGCAGGAGCCCTTTGAACTTACGCTGCAACCCGCTGGCAGCAACTTCGAGCTAGTGGCCCTATCCATCGCCGCCCCCAAGGCCAAAGCCGCCACCACCGTCGAAGTCATCACCACGCTGCTATGGCGCGGCGGCGTCGCGGTCATGAAAGTCTTCGCCCGCCGCCACCAGGGTTTTAACGGCCCCATCGACCTGAGTGCCGACGGACTTCCCGCCGATGTGCGCTTTCTTGGCGGCTCGATCCGCGAAGGCCAGAGCATCGGTTATGCCGCTTTCTTCGCCGAGCCCACCGCCAAGGAATGGGCCGGGCCACTGCGCCTGCACGGCAAAGATGGCGCTCCCGCCCGAGGTGCCACCGCCATGTTCAAAGTAGGCAACACCGCCAAGGAATCCACCCTCACCCGGCTCACCGATGAAGTCGTGCTCGGCGTCGTGCCCAGCGAGGTTCCCGTGAGCATCGAAGCCACAAGCCAAGTCATTGAAAGCACAGGCTCCGACAAGCTCAGCATCCCGCTGCAAGTGAAGCGCAGCCCCGATTTCACCGAGGCCATCAAGCTCACCTCCCTCGGCATCGACGGGCTCACCACCGACATCGCTGCGAAGGCCACCAGCGGCGCACTCGCCGTGGACGTGGCCAAGCTCAAGTTGCCCGCAGGCGACCATCCGCTGCTGCTGCAAGCGGTGGTGAAATTCAAACATCGGCGCAATGAAGACCCCAAGGTCGCCCCCAAGGAACTCGCCATCCTGGTGCATTCCAAGCCCATCATCCTGCGTGTTAAACCCGTTGTGAAATCGCCATGAAAAGAGCCCCATCAGGATTCTTCCACACCGTCCGCGCCACGGCCTCCTTCTTCTTCATCATGTTGGCGGGCCTAGCCTCGGCGGCAGCGCTACCCATCGCGAAAGTTTCGCGCCCTACGCCCGTCGATTTCCCCAGCGAAATCTACCCCGTGCTCAAGGCCAACTGCATCGCCTGCCACAATAAAACCACGACCAAAGGCGGGCTCAACATGGAGACGCCCGAGCTGATGAAAAAGGGCGGCGAATCGGGAACCGCCGTCGAGCCCGGCAAAGGCGCGGACAGTTTATTGCTCCAAGCCAGCGCCCACACGGGCGACTCGGACATGCCGCCCAAAGGCAACAAAGTCGGCGCGGAAAACCTCTCGCCCGAGGAGCTGGGGCTGCTCCAGCTCTGGATCGACCAAGGCGCTCATCCTGGTAAAAAAATCACCCGCGAGATCGCTTGGAAGCCCTTGCCCACGGGCTTGCAGCCGATTTATGCCGTCGCCATGTCGCCCGATGGCGACCTCGCTGCGTGCAGCCGCGCCAACCAAATTTTCATCTATGACCTCGCCACACGTCGGCAAGTCGCCCAGCTCGACGCCCATCGCGACATGGCCCTCGCACTCGCCTTCAGCCCCGATGGCACACGGCTCGCGAGTGGCAGCTATGGTGAAGTCAAACTGTGGAAGCGCAACCCCGCCACCCTCTCGCCCGGTGCCGATGCCCAGCGCCTACTCGATGCCAGGGCGAAGGTGCAGCCGCTAGAGCGTGCCGCTGCGCTCGCCGCGTTGGATGCCACCTTCCACACCAGTGCCGTCGCCACCACCACCGCCGAGATCACTGCGATGAAAGGCCGACTGGAGAAAGCGAACGAAGCGGACACCGCCGCGAAGAAAAAACTCAGCGAAGCAAGCGCTGCGGTGAAGCCCGCCAGCGATGCCAAAACAGCCAGCCAAAAAGCCTTGGATGAGGTCAATGCCCAAGTCACCAAGCTGGCCGCCGATAAGCCTGATGCCGCACTGGTAAAAAAACAAACCGAAGCCAAGACCCAGCTGGAAGCCGCCACCAAGGCTGAAACCGCCGCCATCGACGCCAAGAGCGCCGCAACCACCGCCCTCGCCAACACCACCGCCGAAGTGCCCCGTGTGAGCCAGCAACTCGCCGCTGCTGAAAAGACCGCCAGTGCTGCGAAGGCCGCCCAGGTCGCCTTTCAGCTAGCCCAAAAAACCCTGGGCACCGAACTCGCTGCCGCGACCAAAAACCTCGCCGAAGCCACCAAGACC
>JANOAR010000043.1:0-20500 GCA_031411235.1 Verrucomicrobiota bacterium
AGCGAGGATGCTATCACCCGGCAATGGTGGGAAGCTGGAGAGGATGCCTTCGATGCCACGGATGGTGCGGTTGCCATCGGCGAAGAGATTGTCGAAGAGCATGCCTTCCTCGGTGACGAGGCGGTCGAGCTTGGGGGTGCAGGTGGCGGGTTTGCCGTCTTTGTCCACGCGGCCTAGGCAGCCGAAGAACTCGGAGCCCAGCGACTCCTGAAGCATGACGACGACATTGAGCTTGGGCTTCGTTGAGTCGCCCGCGAGGCGACGTTGTAGGGAGGCGGCGGCGAGTTGCACCCAGGCGTCATTGGCGGCGGAATCGAGCTTGCCGTTGGGGCCGGGTTGGGGGGCTGCGGGAGGTTCGGGGGCGATGAACGTGGCACCGGGGGCGGCGAGGAGTTTGCGAGTGTGCAGGAAGGCTTCGCGACGGTCGATGGAGGGGTAGAAGGCGGCGTAGTCGAGGTTGCGTGTGAGGGCGGCCTTCATGCCGGCGGCGAGGCCGTTGTTGGCGAGTTCGTTGATGGTGCGCTCGTGGGAGAAGGAGGTCTCGCGACGTGAGATTGAGAGGATAGCGAGGACGATGAAGGCGATCCATTTACCAGCATCGAGCCAACGGGTTGACCGCGATTTGCCTACATTCACCGCAGGCTGGCCGAGGCGGAAGTCGAGGTGCCAGAGGGCGAAGGCGATGACGCTGACGGCACCGAGTATCTTCAATAGAGGGAAGCTTTCCCAGAGGTTGGTGACGACTTCCTTGGGGTAGATGAGGTAGTCGATGGCGACGGTGTTGAAGCGGGACTGGAACTCATCAAAGAAGAACCACTCGGAGGCGAGATTGAAGACACCAATGCTCCAAGCGAGAAGGACACTGGTGCGCAGCAAAAGCCAGCCGACTCTGCTGTCGGCCCAGGGGGTCTTTTTCAACAACTGCCAAATCACGAGCGGCGTCACGAGACACAGCGCCACCACCGCGTCGATGTGGATGCCCGCGAGCACCATCTTCACATAGTCGAGGGCGGGCGGCTGAGGCTTGGGATGATAGACGATGGCAAGTGCCCAGCGCAGGACTTGGGAGAGAATGAAGTAGGTGGCGGCGATGACCAAGGGGAAGCGCAGCGGGCCGGAGCGGAGGGCAGTGGACAGTCGAGATAACATGGCCGCTGTGGTAGCGAAGAGCGGGGCAATAACAAGCGTGGGGTTTGGGGCGAGGCGTCGGCACTTTCTCTCAACAGCGCCAAGTTCGCGGCTGCGGCGTGAAGGAATCCGTTGCAAGATGCCGCGCCGCGCCTTCGATTAGGTCCGCCCAAAGAATAGCTCCAAACTCCAAATCCATAACCCATGATCCGCACCGCCCTACTCACTGCCTTTGCCGCGTTCACGCTCGGCTCCCTCCATGCTCAAGACGCTGCTGCCGTTACAAGCATCGAGTTGACCCCGAGTAAGAACCCCGCGACCCCGCTCGCCTATGACAAGTCTGAGTTCACCACCAAGGTCGGTGCCAAGCTCAAAGTCACCGTGAGCAACGTCGGCGCGGCGCTGCCACAGCCCCACAACTTCGTGCTCGTGAAGCCCGGCACCGATGGCAAAGTGGTCGCTGCTAGCATGGCCATGATGACCGATGTTACTGGCATGGCCAAGTCCTACGTCCCCACCTCTACCGACATCATCGCGCACACGGCCTTCGCCCAAATCGGGCAGTCCCAGAGTGTCGAGTTTGCTGCTCCTAGCGAACCCGGCGACTATCCCTTTTTCTGCACCTTCCCCGGTCACGCGATGCTGATGAAGGGCGTACTGAAAGTGACACCCTAATCTTCAAACTCCCCAAGCTCTGACACTATGAAGCGTCTCATTACTTCGCTGGTTCTCGCCCTCGGCTTCATCGCCATCGTTCATGCCGAGGACGGCAAGGTCGTCGTCGAAGACCTCACCTTTGCCACGCCCGCCCCCTGGAAGGCTGCGGAAAATGCCAGCGCCATGCGCAAGGCGACGCTGACCATCGAAGCCAAAGGCGCTGAGAAGCCCATGGAAGCAGTGTTCTATTACTTCGGCAGTGGCCAGGGCGGTGATGTGGATGCCAATATCCAGCGCTGGGTCGACCAGTTCCAAAGCACCACGGATACGAAGCGTGAAGACGTGGAGATCGAAGGTGTGAAGGTGACGTTGGTGAAAGCCACGGGCACCTACATGGACGGCGCGATGTTTGGCGAAAAGACAGCCAAGGA
Organism: Verrucomicrobiota bacterium; assembly: GCA_031411235.1. GTDB lineage: Bacteria > Verrucomicrobiota > Verrucomicrobiia > Verrucomicrobiales > Verrucomicrobiaceae > JANOAR01. The sequence goes on from JANOAR010000043.1 coordinate 2,217, forward strand.
AAACTGGGCGCTGCTCGGGGCCATCGTCCCTGGAAAAGAAGCACCTGTGTTCATCAAATTGACCGGCCCCAAGGATGCCGCGCTGAGCATCTACGATACCTTCAAAGCGATGGCGACTAGCCCGTTTGTGAAGAAGTAATAGCGGTGGGCAGACTCCATTCGCGATGAGAAGGGCAGGCCACGCAAGGCCTGCCCTTTTTTATTGTCTCCATGTGCGGCTTCTGCCTTTCTGCCTTACCTTTTTAGTCTCGCGTTTTTCATGGCCTCTCTCACCCTCACTTTCCTCGGCACTGGCACCTCTGTGGGTGTGCCGATGATCGGTTGCGACTGCGAGACGTGCCGCAGCAGCGACCCGCGCGACAACCGCCTGCGCAGCTCCATTTACTGCTCTACCGACGAGGTGGCTTGGGTGGTGGATACTGGCCCCGACTTCCGCACGCAGTGCCTGCGCTTTGGCGTTCGCCGCGTCGATGCCGTGCTTTACACGCACCCGCACATGGATCACCTGACGGGCTTCGATGAGCTGCGGCGCTTCACCATTGCCGAGGATGCCGTGATGCCGATCTACGCGCGGCCCTCCTGCCTCGCGGTGCTGGAGCGGATGTACGACTATGCCTTCAACGGCGAGAACCGCTACCGTGGCTACCTGAAGCCCGAGTCGCACGCCATCCACGGCCCCTTCTCGCTGGGCCGCATTGAGGTCACGCCCTTGCCCGTGGTGCATGGTAAAGTGGAGACCATTGGCTTTCTTTTCAGCCTCGGTGGTAGGCCTCTGTGCGCCTACCTGAGCGATGCGAAAAAGATCACCCCCGAGGCCATGCAAGCTATGCAAGGCGTCGATACCCTGATCCTCGACGGACTGCGGCGTACGCCCCATCCCACCCACATGAACTGGGATGAAGCCCTCGCGGTGAGCGCCCTCGTCGCCCCACGGCAGACATGGCTCACCCACCTCACCTGCGAAATGATGCACGCTCGCGATGAGCCCAGCCTACCCGCTGGCGTGGGCCTCGCCTATGACGGACTCACACTCACCTGGGAATGATCGCCACGCCTCGCCACTTCTTCGTGCTCGCCTTTTGCCTGTGCTGCATGGCTACCACCGCGCTCGCTGAGGCCCCAGCACAAGATTTGCCCGAGTGGGACGCTGCCGCAGAGACCGTCGTGGTTTTCAACCCCGACTTCCCCGAGTCCGAAGCCCTCGCTCGTTATTACGCCGAGCAGCGTGGCATCGCAGCGGAGCGCATCATCGGGATCAAATGCAGCACGCAGGAAGAGATCAGCCGTGAGGCATTCGACAGCACGCTTCTCAAGCCCTTGCGAAAAGTATTTCAAAGCAACGGCTGGTTGAGCCTTGCGGAGCGCGAGACGGGCGGCTCCGCCACGGCCAAGGCTCACCAAGCCACCGTCGTCACTGAGTCAAAAATCTCCGTGCTCGTCCTCATGCATGGCGTCCCGAGCAAGGTCATTCGCCAACAGCCCAACCCTGCTGTCATCCACCAGGATGAGGCAAGCGTGGACTCCGAACTTTGCCTGCTGGGTATGCCCGAAAGCTCACTTCTCGGGCCGTGGCAGAACCCTTACTTTGCGCAAAAGCAGCGCTTCAATGCGATGAAAAAGCCGCCTGGGTTGCTGCTCGTCGGTCGACTCGATGGGCCTAGCAGTGCCACGGTGCGACGCATGATCGACGACGCCATCGCGGTAGAAAAGGAAGGTCTGCGTGGCCGAGGTGTCATCGACCTCGCGCTGAAAACGGGTGCTTACGATGAAGGCGAAGAATGGCTGCGCAAGACCGCCGAGACTTACCGACGCAGCGGTATCCCCTTCTATGTGGATCGCTACGAGCCGCTCATTCGCGACCACTGGCCGCTGCCCGATACGGCTCTTTATTTTGGCTGGTACTCCGGCGGCATCACTGGCGGGGTGGCGACGACAGGGTTTAAATTCAAGCGCGGCGCAGTGGCGTGTCACCTGCACTCCTTCAGCGCCAGCACCATCCGTTCGACCACGCAAGCCTGGGTAGGCCCTCTGCTGGAACGCGGCGCAGCGGCGACGATGGGCAACGTCTGGGAGCCCTACTTATCCTTTACCGTTCACTTCGATATTCTGAACGCTCGCCTGCTCGAAGGCTACACCCTCGCCGAGGCCGCCTGGAGTGCCACGCCCGGTCTTTCCTGGATGAATGTGGTGCTCGGCGACCCTCTCTACCGCCCCTTTGCCCACAGCGCTATGGGCGATGATGCCGACCGCGATTACGCCCTCTACAAGGCACTGGTGAAAAAACATGCCGACGATCCCGATAGCAAAAACTTGAAGCAGGAAGTGCTCAAACTCGCCGACAGCCGCAGCAACCCACGCCTGCTGGAACTGCTCGCACTGCTGGCCTCGCTGGAGAACAAAACCAGCGAAGGCGTCGAGATGTTGGAGCACGCACGCGCCCTCTATGCCACGCCTAGCGATCAACTGCGCTCCGTACTCTACGAGGTCGAACTGCTGCGCCGCGATAAAAACCCAGCCAAAGACATGCAGGCCCGAGCGCTGCTCGACAAGGCTCTGAGCAACGAGGCATTCAAAGGCCAAGTGGGTGCCGAGGCGCTAAAGCTTTGGTGATGAAGAATCCCAACTAGATCATCCCGAGCTTCATCTTCCCCTCGACGCTGATCATGCCCTGATTCCACGCGGGATCCCAGACAAGTTCCACCGCCGCATCATCCATGTCTTCGATGCACATGATGCGCCCCTGGGCGTCGGCGGCAATGGTGGGACCCATGCCGCAGCCAGGGGCGGTGAGGGTCATCTTCACGATGGCTTTCTTTTTCCCATCCTCGGTATCGACCACCTTGCAGTCATAGACGAGGCCCAGATCGACGATATTAACCGGGATCTCGGGGTCATAGACATTGCGCAGTTGAGCCCAGACTTCCATCTCCAGGTCGGTCGCCTCGATGGGCACATTCGAGGAAGTGCTGGCCTCGGCGGCCTTGGCCTCGGCAGTCGTGTCGATGCCGAGCGCGTCCACATCCTTGGACGAAATGCGAGCGAGTCCGAAGTCGGTGGCGACGGTGTAAGTGCCGCCGAGGGATTGAGTGATGATGACCTTTAAACCCAAGGGCAAGGTGATGCTATCGCCGCTGGGGATTTGGATGGCTTGGACTTCGCGCTGGAGTTCGAGGGTGGATTGCATGGGGCTTGTGGCGTTTGAGGGGGTGGGTTGGGCCTCTGCTTAGCCGACTGCGGCAGCATTACAACTCCACACTGTCCAGTCGCTTGGCCACGCGAACCTCGCCGCCTGGGTGCGCTGCCTGGAGTGCGGTGCAGAGCACCTCCGCTCGCTCTGGCTCGCCATGCACCAGAAACACGCGGGACTTCGGCCCCGTGATGCGACTGAAATAGGCAAGCAATTCATCGTGGTCGGCGTGGCCTGAAAATGAGTCCAGCGTCTCGACCTTGGCGCGTACTTCATACTCATCGCCGAGGATATTTACCTTCTTAAACCCTTGGCGAATCTTCCAGCCCAGCGTCTGCTCGGCACAGTAGCCGACGAACAGCAGCGTGTTGCGACTGTCGCCAATGTTGTTGCGCAGATGATGCAGGATGCGCCCACTCTCGGCCATGCCCGAGGCCGAGATGATGATGGCTGGGCCGTGTAGGAAATTGAGCGCTTTCGAGGCATCTACATCACGCACCAATTCCAAACCATCGAAACCAAAGGGGTCATCTTGGGTAAAGGCTGTCTCGCGTGCCTCTGCTCGCAAGTCGCCGACGTGCAGGCGGAAAATCTCGGTGGCTTTCACCGCTAGCGGGCTATCGACAAAGGTCGGTATCTTCGGAAAGCACCCCGCATGGCGCAGCGCATCGAGTGTGAAGAGCAACTGCTGTGTGCGCTCCACCGCAAAGGCTGGGATGATCACTTTGCCGCCGCGATCTATCGCCCGCTGAATGATGTCGCAGATGTGCTGCGAGGTGTCTGCCGTGAGTTCGTGTTTTCGCCCGCCGTACGTGCTTTCCATGATGACGAAGTCCACGCCCTCGCATGGAGCGACTTCGTTGAGCAGTTCTGTGTGCGGCCTACCTACATCGCCAGAGAAGAGCAAGCGCTGAGTCTTACCTGTGGTGGCGTCCGTGAGATCCAGCACCACCTGCGCCGAGCCTAGAACATGACCAGCGTCGATAAAGGTGAGGCGCACACCCTTGGCGATCTGGATGGGCCGCGCATAGGCCACGGTGATGAATTGCGTCAGGCACATCTCTGCATCGGCCTGTGTGTAGGTCGGCTCCAGCGGCGGCAGATCTTCCTTCATGCGACGCTTGTTCAGCCACTTCACATCACTCTCCTGGATGTGTGCCGAGTCGGGCAGCATGATGCTGCATAAATCCCGCGTCGCCGACGTGGCATAGATGTTGCCCGTGAAGCCTTGTTTCACCAAGTTTGGCAAGTTGCCGCTGTGGTCGATATGGGCGTGCGACAAGACGACGACATCAATCTTCGCCGCTGCAAAAGGGAAGTGCGCATTGCGCTCGCGAGCCTCACTGCGTTTGCCCTGGTATAAACCGCAGTCGAGCAGGATACGCTGCCCATTGATTTCGATAAGATGCTGTGAACCCGTCGTGGTACCTGCCGCGCCGCAGAATGTGATCTTCATAAGTGATACAGCCGATAAGGGTGAATGGCCGCTGGGACAAGGCGGAAGGCATGAGGCAGCGCTAATGAAACCGCAGCAATGCACAGCGTAAACGAAGCCTCGCAAGAACCCCCGCCTCGCCTTTCGTTCGAGTCCCCTTCGCTTCATCATTCTTCACTCCTCATTTCCCCGCATGTCTCCCCTCGATATTCAAGTCAACGGTTACGCTGGCACCGACTTCAACCGCGATGGCCTCACCGCCGAGGCACTGCACCATGCGTGTGAATGCCTTGTGGCGGATGGCTGCGCACAGATCCTCGCCACCTTCATTACCGATACCATCGAGAACCTGGAGCATCGCATCGGCACACTCGTCGCGCTGATGGAGAAGGATGCGCTCGCCCGGCAAGTCATCGCGGGCATCCACATCGAAGGCCCCTTCACCAATTCTGAAAAAGGCTACGTCGGTGCCCATCCCCCGCAGTGTGTGAAACCTGCGAATATAGAAGATGCCAAGCGCCTCCTCGCCGCCGGCGCGGGCCATGTGCGGCTCATGACGCTGGCCCCGGAGCGCGACGCGGGCTTCGCTACCACGGCGTATCTCGCCGCGCAGGGCGTGGTCGTTTCGGCAGGGCATTGCAATCCCAGCCTCGACGTGCTGCGCGCCTCGACCGAGCACGGCGTCACCATGTTTACCCACGTCGGCAACGGCTGCCCGATGCTGATGCACCGGCATGACAACATCATCCAACGCGCACTCGCCCTGCGGGATAAACTCTGGCTGTGCTTCATCCCCGACGGGGTGCATGTGGAGTTTTACGCCTTGCGAAACTATCTGCGCAGCGCAGGCATCGAGCGCAGCATCTTCGTCACCGACGCTATCTCTGCCGCACGCCTCGGCCCCGGCACGTACAGCCTCGCGGGCTGGGACATCAAAGTAGGCGACGACCTCGTCGCACGCTCGCCCGATGGCTCGCATTTTGTCGGCTCCACCGTGACGGTGCCGCGCATCCTCGACAACTCACGCGGCCCACTGGGGCTCGGCGAGAGCGACATCACCACCTTGCTGGATCATAATCCGCGACGGGCGATGGGGCTGCCGAGTCCTCTGCCAGCGTGATAGACGCTGAGTTCGTCTGCGTTGACACGGCTCCATGAAACGCACCTGCCTTGCCCTCGCTCTCGCATTCACCGCAGCCTCGGCCTTCGCTGCGGCCAAGCCCAACGTGATCTTCATCCTCGCCGACGACCTCGGCTACACCGATGTCGCCACTTTTGGCAGTCGCTACTACGAGACGCCGAACCTCGACAAACTGGCCGCGCAGGGCACCAAGCTCACCAACCATCACCACTGCCAGAACTGCCAACCCACACGCGCCGCGCTCATGACGGGCCAGTATGGACCGCGCACCGGAGTCTATACTGTGGGTGCCACGAGTCGTTTCGAGTGGCAGTCTCGCCCACTTCGGCCCGTCGAAAACGTCACCGAACTGCCATTGGATCGCACCCTTATCGCCCAGTCCATGAAGGGCGCGGGCTATGCCACCGCGATGTTCGGCAAATGGCACCTGGGGCAAGACCAGGCGCATCATCCCGCCCAGCGTGGCTTTGATGAAGCCATCGTCAGCATGGGGGAACACTTCAATTTCAAGACATCGCCTGTGACGCCGTATGCCGAGGGCACCTACCTCGCCGACTTCCTCACCGACAAGGCGGTGGACTTCATCCAGCGGCACAAGGATGCGCCGTTCTTCCTCTACCTACCGCACTATGGAGTCCATTCGCCACATGAGGCGAAGGCAGAATGGATCGCCCACTTCAAAGACAAGCCACCCGTCGGCGGGCACAAAAACCCGATATATGCCGCGATGATCGCCAGCGTCGATGAGAGCGTAGGCCGCATCATGGCGACGCTGGATGAACTCAAGCTCGCAGACAATACGGTGCTTATCTTCGCCAGTGACAACGGCGGCGTCGGTGGCTACGAGCGCGAGGGAGTGCAGGGCGGCAGCATCACCGACAACGCACCGCTGCGGAGCGGCAAAGGTAGTCTCTATGAGGGCGGCACCCGAGTGCCCTTCATCGTTCGCTGGCCCGGTCTCACCAAGCCCGGCACACTCTGCGGAGTGCCTACCACTCACGTCGATCTATTCCCCACCCTGCTAGAGATCGCAGGAGCCAGCGCACCCGCGAATCAAGTCCTTGATGGCGAGAGCCTCGTGCCGCTATTCAAAGACAGCGCCTCTAGCCTGAAGCGCCCATCCATCTTTCAGCACTTCCCAGGCTACCTGGGCGCGAGTGGCGGCACCTGGCGCACCCTGCCAGTCGCGACCCTGATCACAGGTGACTGGAAGCTCATGGAGTTCATGGAAGACCAGCACCTAGAACTCTACAACCTACAAGCCGACATCGGCGAAAAGTCCAATCTAGCCTCGGCGCAACCCGAGAAAGCCAAAGAGCTACAAGCCCAACTTCATGCTTGGCAAACGAGTGTAGGTGCCAAGATGCCAACGAAGAATGAACCCACCACAGCCGCCGCCAAGAAGAAGGGTAAAGGGAAGGGCAAAGGCAAGAAGCCGTGACGGTGTGTGGACTGACTCGCACGTCATTGTGACGTGCGCGATGTTAGAATGCCGTGTAGCCGCGCAGCGCTGCGATACGCTTTGCCACGTCATCCGCCGTCACGTCTTGCAGCTTTAGCGTGCTGAAGGCTTCGCAGGTGTAGCTAGCCACCACGCTGCCGTGAACGACGGCCTCGCGTAGATCATCAAAAGTGGGCTTTGTTTTGCCATTCGCCGCGAGCCAGCCGCACAGGCCACCGAGGAAGGAATCGCCCGCGCCCGTGGGATCAAACACCGAAGGCAGAGGGAAGGCTGAGCAGGCGAAGAACTGCTCGGTGCCCTCGCCAAAGAGGTAGCTGCCGTGTTCGCCGCGTTTCACGATCACAAATTTTGGCCCCTTCGCCTGCAACTTGCGCCCGGCTTCCACGAGGTTCGTCGTCTTGGCGAATTCCTTCGCCTCGCCGTCGTTGATGACCAGCAAGTCGATCTTTTTCATCACTTCATTGAGCCGCGTCTGGGCGATCTCGATCCACAAGTCCATCGTGTCCGCTGCGATGAAGTCCGCGCCCGAGCATTGCTCCAGCGTTTGCAATTGATTGTCGGGGCTCATGTTTGCCAGCACCGCGATTTTTGCCGCTGCCGCTGCCGCAGGCAGTTTCGGCGTCCAGCTTTCCAGCACATTTAGGCCCACGCTGTGGGTGGTGCGCGAGTTCATATCGGCATGGTATTCACCCGTCCAGGTGAAGCTTTCGCCATCACTGCGCTCCAGCCCCGAGATGTCCACCCCACGGCTCGCCAGCATGTCCAGGTGCGGCTTGGGGAAATCATGGCCGATGATGCCGACCAAGTGGACAGGCTTGCAGAACACACTCGCGGCTAGCGCTGCATAGGCTGCCGAGCCTCCCAGTAGCCCCTCCTGCGAGTCTTGCGGCGTTTTGACATTATCGAGGGCGACGGTACCAGTGATGACGATGGACATGGGTGGAGAGGTTCGGAGAATGCGGTGATTAGAGTAACTGTAAAAAGCCTTGCCAAAAATGAGTGAACTCTTCACCATCCGGCCCGACTTGCGGGTCGCGTTTGTGCCGTTCCTTCCACACGGTGTCAAGTGCCTTGCGCCCTAGTTCCATCGCTCCTCGGAGCCCTCCCCCACATGCGTTTCCACATCGTCCTAGCCACCCTCCTGCTCATCCTGGTCTTCGCCGGAGTGCTGGAGCGTCGCTTCGAGTGGCACCAGAAGCCCCTGCTGCTCGCCCAAGCCGAGAGCACCCTCGCCAGTGCCCAGCTCAGCGGCATCGTCGTGCAGCTCGACCACTTCGACGCCCGCCTCTCAGGCACCTGCACCGACCCAGATGGCCGTGAAAAAGCACGCGAACTGCTCAATCAAATCCGAGGCATTCGAGTCCCCGAGTGGAACAACCACGTTCGAGTGCCTGCAAAAGTAGTCGCCAAAATCAGCGACAAAACCATCACCCTAAGCGGCTGGTTGCCCAATGAGGCGCTGCAAGCCGACCTCATCAACTGGGTCAAACAATTCCGCCCCGAACTCACCATTAATGACCGTGGCCTACGCACCTCGCCGCACGTCGATCTGGGCAAAATCGTTGCCATTGCCGAGGGCCGAATGTCCGAAGTCTTTGCCGATGTCCTGGCGAAAATCCGCATCCCCCCCTTCCTCTCCATCACCCGCGACGGGCCACGCACCGTCATCCGTGGCCGCGTCCAATCAGAAGCACTCGCCGAGGCCATCACCAAAGCCGCCGGAGGCAGCATCAATGGACGCCTCGTCACCATCGACATCACCGCCAACAAGCACACCCCCGATGCTGCCTTTGCCAAAGGCGACGCCACCGCGAAATTCATTGCCAGCTTTCTCAATAGCCCCTCGCCAGGCACCTTCAGCATCGACCCCCTCAACGGCCCCCAACTCAAAGCCTATGCCACGGCACAAATGGAGAGCGAATGGCTCGCCCTACTGCGTCCCCTCAGCGGCTCTGCACGCGTCAATACCAACATCACCCGCGTGCCGTCCATCTACCACTTCCCCGACTACCAGCCCATCTCCCAACTACCACCGGGGATGGCAGAAAGTCTGCGTAGCATTTTTCAACTGCACCCCATCTACTTCGACATCGGCTCCGCCACCCTGCGCCCCGAGGAAGCCATCAAGCTCGGCCCCCTCGTCTATCTCATCAACAGCGCTGGCCCCCAGGCCAGTTTCATCATCGCCGCCTCTGCCGATAGCGGTGGCGAGCCAGGGGTGCAAAATGATGCCATCCAGCGTGCCCGAGGCGATGCCGTGCGCGTAAAATTGGCGCAACTCGGCGTCGCCAACACCCACTTTGAAGTCCAAGTTTTTAACGCCATCCCCAACCCCCAGTTACCGCCAGACGAAGCCCGCCGCCAGACCCGTCGCGTTGAGTTCCTGATCAAGTAACCTCCCTCCCTTATGAATCCCGACATCGACCAGATCAACTGGGAGCCTATCATCTTCTTCATTGAGCACAGCCTCTTGGTCATGGCCGTCTCCGCCGTGGTCTTCTTTAGCCTAGGCCTATGGTTTGGTTGGCTCACCTGGGCTCGGCACAAGCGCCGTGCCCGTGCCTTCCAAGAAGAATGCGACCTCCTGCGCCACGAAATCGCCTCGCTCAAGCGGCGCATCGTCGAGGAATCCTCCATCCCCATTCACAACGTCACGCTCAGCGAGCCCATCGCCCCCGAGCCCATCGAAGAACCCGAGTCCACCGCAGGGCTCGGTGGCCTACTCGGGCTACCCGTTGTACCTGAAATAGCAGCGCCCGCTGTCCCTGAAAAAGTCATCCCAGTCCCCCCCCCAAGTCCATCGCCGCTCGCCCTCATCGTGAAAAACGCGGCCGCCGCCGAGCCCCCCAGAGTAAGCCTGCAAAAAACAGCCCCCGTCCCCACGCAAGTCCTCCCCACACCCCTTGCTAAGCCCGAGGGCAAACCCATCATCGTCAGCAAGCTAGCCCCGCCGCCGCCAGCCCCCAGCCCACCCCAAGCAACGATACCGCCACCCAAGCCCGCCCTTCCCGCCGCTCCAACCATCGCCGTCCCCGCTGCAACGTCGCCCCCTTTGGCAGCGCCCGTCAGCACCTCGCCCGCTGCGGCCCTGGCTCGGTTACTCGCGATCCCAACCCCCACGCCGCCACCCCAACCTACCGTTCCAACCCCAGGCATAGCCGCCGGAGACCTCCCAGTGGCGGAAAAACTCGCCAGCCTACTGGCCCAAGCGGTGACTCCCGCGAAAGCAGCCAGCCCGGAAAGCAAAACTGAAGCCCCCGCCAAGCCCGCAGCCCCAAGCAGAGTCACCACAAAAGTGGCCAAATCCCCCACCAAGCCCAGTCTGCCGCCTGTACTCCCCACGCAAGGCCATGCCGTGCCCGCACCACCTCCCACCAGCGCCCCCCCGGCAGTCGTTATCCCCACCCCACCAGCCAGCCCTGCCACGCAGGCCCTTGAAAAAGCCTTCGCCGCCGAGCTTGCCAAAAACGCCGCAATCCTCGATCCCGCCCTCGGCGTCATCTTCCACCAACGCCCTGAGCGCTGGGACGACCTCACCCTGCTGCGTGGTGTCGCCGAGATCCTCCAGAATCGCCTGCACGACCACGGCGTTTTCACCTTCAAACAAATCGCCCTCTGGGGTGAAGACCACGCCCGAGAATTCTCCACGCTATTCGGATTCAAGGAGCGCATCCATCGCGAGAAATGGATTCAGCAAGCCAGAGACCTGCATTTCCTAAAGTACGGCGAGCGAGTTTAAAAACGTCCCCCAACCAAGCACCCCCAACGCCAAGTCAAACACCTCATCATTCATCATTTTCCCATGCACCTCCCCACCCTCCTCCTCCTAGCCACCAGCCTTCCTATCCTCGCCGATACTGGCTCCGCCTTCTATGGCGACGCCCCCGACGCGCATCACCCCTGGGCCATCCATGATCGCAATCGGCCCCAGCCACCCCGCGTCGAGCCCGGCACCTTCAGCAGCCAAGAGCAACCCGGCCAGCCTCCCAGCGACGCTGTCATTCTCTTTGACGGCACCCCCGCAACCCTCGCCAACTGGATCGCCGACAAACAACCCGCCGAGCCCACTAAGTGGATCGTCAAAGACGGCAGCCTGCAATGCGTCCCCGGCTCCGGCTACGTCCGCACCGTGCAGGAGTTCGGCGATTGCCAGCTCCACGTCGAGTGGTCTGCCCCTACCGAAGTGCATGGCGATAGCCAAGGCCGAGGCAACAGCGGCGTCTTCCTCATGGGCATGGTCGAAGTCCAAGTCCTCGACAACTACAACAACCCCACCTATGCCGACGGCTTCGCTGGCTGCGTCTATGGGGTCAATCCACCCTTCGCCAATCCTCTGCGCAAGCCCGGCGAATGGCAAGTGTACGACATTGTCTTCCGTCGCCCCCTCTATGACGGCGACAAAATGATCTCCCCCGGCACCCTCACCGTCTTCAGCAACGGCGTCCTCGTCCAAGACCACACCCCCATCGAAGGTGGCGGCGGCCACAAAGCCCGCTCCAAAGACCGCCCCTTCCCCAAAAGTGGTCCCTTCAAGCTCCAAGACCACGGCAACCCCGTACGCTACCGCAACATCTGGTATCGCCCCCTCCCCATCCGCAGCGAAGAAGGCGGCACCAACGGAGTCCTCAGCGAAGCCGCCACCAGGGCCAAGCGCCAAGCCATCGCCGCCGACATCCGCGCCGACGCCGCCAAGCTCCAAGGCAACGAGCAACTCCTGCGCCTCATGGAGTCCCTCTGCTACGAAAAGGAAGCCACCACCCAGAGCCAAGTCGAAGCCCAGCTCACCACCTTGGCCCAGGAGATGAAAGCCACGCCCGCCGACAAACTCGAAGCCCGCAAAGGCGACATCCTACGCTTCCACAACGCCCTCCAGTACCTCGCCAAATTTACCATCCTCCCCGCCGACTTCACCCCCACCCAGACCCTCGCTGGCATCGTCAAAGACCAGGAGTGGGAGAAAAAGAAGCCACATTAATTTTCATAGTGAGCCAAGGGCATCCGCTACCGCTTCACCGTCGGTTCGATGCCCTTTCCCCAGGCTTTGCCGCTGACGGTGGTGAAGTGGCCCATGGGCAACAGCAGTTCACCGCCGCCATTTTTTAGCGTGGCACCCGATTGCCAAGAATCCTTGCCATACGAGCGCTCGCCGCTGAGGCTGACCTTCAGCGCAGGCACTTCGAGTAGCGCCTCAATGAAGATTTCCGCACTGCTCGCGGTGCCTCCATCCATCAGGATGAGTAGGCGCTTAAAGCCTGGGATAGCAGGTATATTCGAGGCTAAGTCCTTCGGCTCCGGCTGCCCACGTTGGTACTTTTTAGCGAGAACAAGGGGGCGCGGAGCATCAATGAAGAGCGCCGCCGCATCAATGGCAGGGGGGATTTCACCGCCGCCGTTGCCCCGGAGATCCAGCGTGAGCGGCAGGCTGGGTTTTACCTTTTGTAGGGCGTCCCGCAAGTCCGACACCGTATTGCTATCAAAGGTGGGGATACGCACCGTGGTGCCCGTGATGTCCGTATTGCTAGTGATGCGCAGCCCTGGGCTGATGTGGCGCGTGAGTTGTGCATTGATGGTGCGCCCCGTTTGCAGCCGCACACCGACATCTGCCTTCGAGCCTTCGCTGCCATAGAGCCGCACTTTGACTTTCCAGCGGCTCATGCCCTGCAACTCCACGCCATCGAGGCTCACGAGTTCATCGCCCGCTTGGATGCCAGCCTGGGCGGCAGCGCCCCCGTCAAAAGGTTGGCAATAATAGCGCCCATTCTCACGAGCTTCGACCCTCATCCCAAGGTCGGCTTTGCCGAGATTGGCCAGCTCCGCCTGGACGCTGGAAGGGATGTAGTGGGCAAACTTCAAATGTCGTTCGCATACGCGTTGGATCGCAAGCTCGACCGTGGCTGTGGAGTCGAGTTTGCGCCCGGCTCGCGCCGCAAAACGCAGCACGTAGTTGTGGAAAGCCACGCGCAGCGTCGGTGCCGTGGTGCCGTAATCGGCATCCGTGGGCTTGGGCAGATCGGTGAACAGCGTGCTCTCGCTAGCGAGCGCGTCGATAGCCTGCCGCGTCAGTTGATTCTCTTCGAGCGGTTCGTAATACTCGGTGAGGAGTCGATCCATGAACTCTCCCCACAAGGCGCGTGCGCCTTCATCGCTACGCTCGGCCAGCGGCACCGCCGCGATGGGGCTAGTCTGGGCGTGCAGGGCTGGGTAGCCGAGAAGTAAAAGGAGGAAAAGCGGGAGGAGGCGGCGTGTCATGGCGAGGCTAGATAAAAAAGCCCGACTTCCTTTTTCAGCAAAAAGGAAGTCGGGCTCGGTGGATGGTGGATTTAGCGACTGAGCTGGTTGTTCAGTCGGCGTGCCTCGGCCCATTTATCCTGGGTGTCGGCTTGGATGCTGGAGTTCATCGCACGCCTATCAGCGATGCGCTGGTTGGACATGGACTGACTCCAGCCGAAAAGCCCGCCCTCGGACGGGTCTCCCGTAGTGGCGCAGGAGGTGAGGCTGCTAGCGATGACGATGGCGGCGAAGATACGTTTCATGGGCTTGAGTTTGTTGTTGGGGTGATTCTGAGAGTTCCAGACTACAACTGCTTTTTGAGAGTGGCAATTTCTTGCTGATTGGCTTCAAGCTGGCCTCGGCTTTTCTCCAGATCAGTCTGCTTCTTTTCGATGCGCTCCCTTGACTTGCGACTGCTAAAATTGATAAGCCCACCCTCGGACGGATCTCCATTGGTGGCGCAAGAACAGAGGCTGCTAGCGATAACGATGGCGGCGAGGATGGGCTTCATGGTCGAACGTTGTTTGGGGTTTTACAGAGAGTTCATCAAGCTAGCCACTTCGCGACGGTCAGATTCGAGTTGGCCGCGGCTTTGTTTCAGCTCGGTGAGGCTGTTGTTGAGGCCTGCGTAGCGCGAGTTGCCCGAGCCTGCCTTGGTGAGCACTTGGCTCTGCACGTTGATGCCTTCATCCACGGTTTTGATCGGGCCTGCATAGCTGCCATGCAGGGATTGCAGATCCTTCTTGTAGCCTGCGAGGGCGCGCGTGTCGTTTTTGGCGCGAGCATTGGAGATGCCCTTCTTGATGTTGGCGAGCTTTTGACGCAGGTCATTGATCTGACCTTGGGCTTTTCTGTTCTCCTTGATCGACTCTTGGATACAGGCATCCAGATTGGCTTCGGTGGTCTGCGCCAGCGCCTTCTTCATGGCAACATGCTGGCCTATGGCATTGCCAGCGGCTGCACCGATGAGCGCTCCGGCGAGAACGCCCGCAAGGCCGAACTGCCTCTGCAACAACATGCCTGCCGCTCCACCTACCAATGCTCCTCCCGCAGTGCCCTGGCTGACAGTCCGGTTTTGGTCATTCATAAACCGACCCTGCTGCTGGGCACCGCCGCCGCGATTGGCAATAGCGCCGAGGGCACCGCCCTGGGCAGCCATAAGGCCAGCACCAACACAGGAACTGAGCATACAAGGGAGGAGAATAGCGACCACGTAGGGCGTAGCTTTTTTCATGAAGGCAAGGGTAGTCATGGGGAGTCGATGGATGTTTTGGGTTAATGGGCGGGAACTCCGCCCGATGAATTTCGAAGCAGGAGCAAAGCGCCACTGCTCCAGCGAGCCATATTCAGGCTTTTGATACAAGAAAATTCTGCCTGTAATTCTCTCGCAGTCACAGCCGTGCGTTCAGGCTCCATGCTTGCGATAAGCTAAATGAGCTACGCGCGGGCGAAAATGCGAAGGGGGCTACCTGTCTTGATCGAGTCGCGGAGGATGAGTCTCATGGGCTTATGATGGGTGTTGGTGTTGCTAAACGGGAGGCAGAATGAGATTTAAACCCGAACGCCGCGATTGATCGGCGACTCTCTTCACCCATCCTTGGCCTGATGCGGTTCGGCGACGGCGGGCTCGGTATTTTCCAATGCAGTCCCGCCATCGCCAAACCGCCTGAGACTCAAGCCTTGGCAAAGCTAGCCACCGCTGAATCGCGGCGTTCGGGTTAAAGTGAGATAAAAAGACTGGCGACTTCGCGACAGTCAGATTCAAGTTGGCTGCGGCTTTGTTTTAGCTCGGTGAGGCTGTTGTTGAGGCCTGCGTAGCGCGAGTTGCCCGAGCCCGCTTTGGCGATCACTTTGCTTTGCTCTAAAATGCCTGTATCCAAGTTTTTGATCGGGCCTGCATAGCTGCCATGCAAGGATTGCAGATCCTTCTTGTAGCCTGCGAGGGCACGCGTGTCGTTCTTGGCGCGAGCGTTGGAGATGCCCTTCTTGATGTTCGCGAGCTTTTGCCGCAAGTTTTGTATCTCGCCCTGGGCTCTTCTGTTCTCCTTGATCGACTCTTGGATACAGGCATCTAGATTGGCCTCGGTTGTCTGCGCCAGTGCCTTTTTCATGGCGACATGCTGGCCTGCTTTATCACCTAAAGCCGCACCGAAGAGTGCGCCTCCAAGTATGACAGCAAGGGCTCCTACTGGGCCAAAACGGCGTGCGGCTGCGACGGCAGCTACTCTGAAGGCTACGACGCCTACCACTGCGCCAACCGCTGTGCTCTCGTTGCGGACTCGGTTTTGATCCGCTTGAAATTTACTTTGTTGTGTGGTGCCGTCACCGCGATTGGCAATAGCGCCGAGGGCACCTCTTTGTGCGGAAGCGAGGGCTGGATTCGCGCAAGAACCGAGCATGCAGGGAAGAAGAACGGCAACCACGTAGGGCGTGGCTTTTTTCATGAAGGCAAGGATGGTCATTGGTGTCGTTGGGTGTGGTGTATTCGCTACGCTCGGTCTTGCTTGAAGTTGGTCAAAGCATGGTTAAACCGCAGAAGTCCCAGCGAGCCCTATTCAGGCTTTTGATACAAGAAAATTCTGCTGGCAATGCTCTCGCGAGTGGTGACACGCTTGTCTCATGGCGCCGACTTCACACAATCATCTTCGCTCGCAGCCAGGTCTTCACCAACTCGCGGAAGGCGACCACGGCGGCGTCATCGCCCTCCTGTGCCCAGACCATGACGAGCGGAATGTGCTGCGCGGGGCGTAGGGGGACGAGCTTCACGGCTTCGCTGCCTGTCATGGCCGTCTCGGGGACGATGCCGATGCCGGCCCCTGCTTCAACGTATTGCAAAATGGTGCCGATGAGGCTGGGCGTGTGCGCGAGGGTCGGGGTGAAGCGTGCCTTCTGACAAGCCGCGAGAATGGCATCGTGCGAGCTGGCTCCTTCGCGGCGGGCGAGGATGACGACGGATTGGTTGGCGAGCTGTTGCCAAGACAGGGTATC
The DNA here is from genome assembly GCA_031411235.1 of Verrucomicrobiota bacterium. Lineage (GTDB taxonomy): Bacteria > Verrucomicrobiota > Verrucomicrobiia > Verrucomicrobiales > Verrucomicrobiaceae > JANOAR01. The sequence continues at coordinate 18,700 of JANOAR010000043.1, forward strand.
GAGCCCGGCAAACTCATGCCCGAGCGGCACGGCTGCGCACAGTTTCTCATTGCGCAGCAGCAGCGTGTGCAGGCCCAGAGCCTCGTGCGCGAGCACGGGCCGCGTGAGCCCCACGGAGAGCCGGCCCTGCGACACCATCTCCCACACACGCTCGGGGGTGCGCTCCTCTAGGATGACGGTGACGCGCGGGTACAAGCGCCGATACTCGGCCAGCAGCGGCCCAAGAAACGTGCGCGTCGGTGGCCCGATGTAGCCGAGTCGCAGCTCGCCCTCCTCGCCTGAGTCGGTGCGGCGCACGCGGCGCAGCGCATCCTCCAGTCGCTCCAGCAGCAGCCCGGTCTCGTGCAGCAGCACGCGGCCTGCGGGCGTGAGGCGCACCAGCCTACGATTGCGGTCGAGCAAGTTGACGCCCACATCGCGCTCCAACTCCTGCACCGCACGACTGAGCGCAGGCTGGGCAATGTGCAGGCGGCGAGCCGCTTTGGAGAAGCTTAGCTCCTCGGCGACGGCTTGAAAATAGCGAAGGTGGCGGAGATCCATAAGTAGAAGCTCTGATAGCGAAAAGGCATGAAAACGATAGCAAATATCTATTTTTGTTACCACAGACCGGGCGTTATCTAGGGTCATCCAACGCCATGAACAACGTCCAACTCGCCGTCCATTTCTTCCTTCAGCTTGCGGTGATTCTATTCATTTGTCGAGTTGTGGGCCTTGTCGCAGCGAGGTTTGGGCAACCTCAGGTCGTCGCGGAAATGCTCGCTGGGGTGTTGCTGGGGCCTTCACTTTTCGGGGTTATGATGCCGGAGTCTCAGGCATGGCTTTTCCCGTGGGATCAGGGGCAAAAAGGGCGCGATACGCAGAGCTATCTCTACCCCATTTCGCAGCTCGGGCTGGCGCTCTACATGTTCATCATCGGCTTGGAGTTCCGCGCCGACATCATTCGCCAGCATTTGCGCTCTTCGCTGGCGGTCAGCATGGCGGGTATGCTCGCGCCTTTCCTGCTCGGGGCTGGATTGGCCTGGGTCTTGTTCACTTGCACAGACTTCTTTCCGCAGCCGACGACGCAGATGCAGGCGATGCTGTTTCTCGGCGCGTCGATGTGCATCACGGCCTTCCCTACCTTGGCGCGTATCATTCAGGCAAAGGGTATGACGGGCACCACCATCGGCACGGTGTCGCTTGGCGCGGGGGCCATCAATGACGTCAGCGCTTGGTGCTTGCTCGCCGTGGTGCTCTCTAGCTCGGAGAACAATGCAAGCCATGCCTGGGTCAACATTGGCGGTGGAGTCGGCTATGTGGTGGTGATGCTGCTCGTGGTCAAACCACTGCTGACGCGCTGGCGAGACTTGTTCACCAAGGACGATGCACTGACGGATGGCGGGTTTAGTTTGTGCTTGGTGCTCATGGCTTTGGGGGCTTGGTTTACCGACCTCATCGGCCTGCACGCGGTCTTTGGTGCCTTTGTCATGGGGGCGGCGATGCCGCGTGGCATTATGACCCATGACCTCATCGCCCGCATCCAACCCCTGACGGTAGCGCTGTTGCTGCCGTTGTTTTTCACCTACTCGGGGCTGAATACCAAGCTGGGTCTGCTGAACACGCCCTCTCTCTGGCTGATGGCGCTGGCGGTGCTCGCCGCAGCGGTGCTGGGCAAAGGCGGCGCTTGTTGGTTCGCCGCACGAGTCACAGGCATGAGCCAACGCGAGTCGATGGGCATTGGGGCACTGATGAATGCTCGCGGCTTGATGGAGCTGATCATCATCAATATCGGTCTGCAACGCGGCATCATCAGCGAGAGCCT
>JANOAR010000044.1:0-22902 GCA_031411235.1 Verrucomicrobiota bacterium
GTCATGCAACTCGTGGCTGATCTGCTTCCGCAGGTCCTCCTGCGCGTGAAGGATCTGGTGCGAAACGTGGCGCAGTTTCTTCTGCAACTCACGCGACTGCTCCAGCAGGTGCAGGGCACGTTGCTCGCTCTTGGTGAGGGCGGTTTCAACGGTCTGGCGATGGATGATTTCCTTTTTAAGCTTCGCGTTGGAGGCCGTCATCACATCCAGGTGGCGCTGCGCTTGCTCTGCCTGTTTGCGCTCGGTGATGTTGTTGAAGAAGCAGACCACCCGATACTCGCCGGAGGGCAGGGTGACGCGCTGGATCTGCCATTCGTAAACCTCCTTCACGCTGATGTCCTGGCGTTGCTCCTCGAACTCAGGCGACTGATACGGCTCCCCCGTGGCCAGGGTGTGCCGGAAAAGCTTCTCAAGTTGATCGGCGATCCGCTTGGGCCAGAGGATGTGGATGATTTCGGAAAAGTCACGGCCCACCAGCGGGTGGATGTGGTTGAAAATGGACAGCGCCCTGGGGTTGACCTGTTGCAGGCGAAACTGAGCATCCACCACATACACGCCGATGGGGGCTTGCGCGAGGAGGGCGGTGAAGAGCGCTTCATTGCGACGCAGGATGTCCTCCGCCTGCTTGCGTTTGGTAATGTCGCGGATGTTGCACTGGATGACCTGGTGGCCGTTCTCCTGGTAAAGGTTGGCCACCACTTCCACTTGCTGGTGCTGCCCTTCCTCGCTTTCGAGCGGCAGTTCATCGTAGCGGATCTGGTGCTGCTTCTTCAGCTTTTGGAACATCTCGCGGCTCGCGGCCTCATCCTTGAGCAGGCCGATCTCAAACAGCTCCTTGCCGGTCAGCTCGTCGTGCGAGTAGCCGAGCAGCTTGGTCATGAAGGGGTTAGCATCGGTGATTTTGCGCGTGCCGGGATCAACGAGGAGGACGCCGTCCTGCGCCGCTTCGAACAACCGGCGGTAGCGGACTTCCGACGTGAGCACCTTGGCCTCGGCCTGTTTGCGCTTGGTGATGTCCACCACCACGGCGTGACATTCCAGACCATTGAGCAGGCACCTGGCTTCGATGTTGACGATCAGCGGCGGCAGGCCTTCGCGCTGGAGTTCAAAGTCGCTTGACTGCTTGTCATCACCTGCAAAGACCTGCTTGAGGAAGACATTGAAAGCGGGACGCAGCTCAACGGCGACCAGCACGCCAAAGCGGCGGCCCACGAGCTGGCTGCGACCGATGCCGACGAGAGTGGTGCCGGTGAGATTGACCTGCTGGATGCTGCCGTCGATGGCGAGGGTGAAGTAGCCGACGGGGGCGAAGTCATAGAGGTTCGTGTATTTCTCCAGCCCGGCGTCCAGTTCGGCTTTGGAGGCTTTGAGTTCCTCGTTCTGCAATTCCAGCTCGATCTTGTGGATCTGCAATTCCTGCAGGAGCCGTTGCCCAGCGGCATGTGATTCGGTGCGCGCCGAGGTGCCGGGCTGCTCCCGCAAGCGGTGCTTGGCCCGGCGGCGCAGTTCGGCGGCAGGGCCTGCGGTTTTGGATTGTCGTTTCATCGTTTGGCTTTCACTACGGTTCGGGCCGCCTTCCGGGTCGATTGGGCCTTGGCTTTGCGACGTTTCTGTCTGGCATCCTGAACCTCCAAACGTCCCTCGGCACGGCCCAGTGCGGCACTTTGCTCCGCCGAGTGCGTGGTCAGATCGCTGTTCGTGTCGCGCAGTTTGGCCTCCACTTTTTTGGCGGAGGTGATGTCGGCAAAGGTCATGACCACGCCGTCGATGCGGTTGTCCATGGTGCGGTAGGGCATGATGCGCACGGTGAACCAGCGCCCGTCGCCGGTGGTGATGGACCGTTCGGAGAAGACCAGCGTGCGCAGCACCTTGTGCGCGTCATCGACCAGCTCAGGATAGAGCAGGTCAGAGGCGAGATCGGTGATGGGGCGGCCCACGTCGCTGGGGATGAACTTGATGATGGTCTTGGCCTGAAGCGTGAAGCGGCGCACATGCAGCTCGTTGTCCAAAAACACGGTGGCGATGTCCGTGCTGTTGAGCAGGTTCTTCATGTCGTTGTTCGCGGCGGAAAGCTCGTCCAGCTTGGCTTGCAGCTCGGCGTTGACGGTTTGCAGCTCCTCGTTGAGCGACTGCATTTCTTCCTTTGAGGTGGTGAGTTCCTCGTTGGTGGACTGCAATTCCTCGTTGGTGGATTGCAGCTCCTCGTTCATGGACTTGAGTTCTTCCTGCGAGGACTGCATCTGCTCGCGGTTCGCCCGCACCTCTTCGCGGGCGCGGTGCAGTTCGTGCTCCAGTTCCCGCTGTCGCGCGCTTCGAGCCGGGGTCTTTTCCTTGCCGTCTTTGATGTTCGTTTCGACCGGGATGACCGAGTCGGAAAACACGATCAGCACCATGCCCGCCAGCTCCTTGGGTTCCTCCAGTGCCTGCACCATGAGATCCACGGACCGCATTTCGGCGTCGGTCCCGACCTTGACGCCTCTGATCGTGACGGTGCCCTTTTTGCGATGCACTTTCTGCAAGGCGATGGACAGATCGAAGCGCAATCCCTCGCGGGCCATGGCGATGACATTCCAGTTGGCCTTGCCAGCGGCGGGTTCCAGATACTTGCCGGTGCGACCGCTGATGTAGAGGATGTCGCCCTCGGCATTGACGAGCACGGCGGGCGGAGCAAAGCGCGTCTGCAACATCTGATCTGCCACTGCCTGAAGACTCGCGGCGGGAAGGGGCTGCGCTCGCTGCGCGTCGGGCCGATTCGTCGATGCCGGGGCAAACACGGCGGGGAAATCATGCGTGCTGCTGCCCTGCCCGACGGGCTCGCTGCGCTGAAAAATGCGCTCCTTGAGTGCCATCGGGCTGAACAGATGGGTGAAGCTGCCGATGCTCTCCGCGCTGCCGAGAAACAGCACGCCACGGGGATTCAGGCTGTAGTGAAACAGGGGGAAGAGCTTCTTCTGCAACTCCGGGGTCAGATAGATGAGCAGGTTCCGGCAGCAGAGGATGTCCAGCTTCGTGAACGGCGGGTCCATGATCAGGTTCTGCGGCGCAAAGATGACCATGGAGCGGAGCTGCTTGCTCACGCGGTAGCCGTTCTCCTCTTTAACAAAGAACCGGCTCAGCCGCGCGGGCGACACGTCGGCAGCAATGTTGACGGGGAACAAGCCCTGGCGCGCTTTGTCGATGGCATCCTTGTCCAGATCGGTGGCATAGATTTGCAAGGAGAGGTTGGCCGTGGATTTGAGCTGCTTCAGCGTTTCGGTAAACACCATGGCCAGCGAGTAAGCCTCCTCGCCCGTGGAACACCCGGCCACCCAGGCCCGCAGCGTGCTGCCTGCGGGCCGGTCGGCCATCAACGCCGGGAGCACCTGTTTCGCCAGCATTTGCCAGACGGCGGGATCGCGGAAGAAATTGGTCACGCCGATCAGCAGCTCCTTGAAGAGAATGTCCAGCTCCTGCGGATTCTCCTGCAAGTAGCGGACATAGGTGCCCATCTGCTCCACCTGATGGATGGTCATGCGGCGCTCGACACGCCGATGCAGCGTGCTGCGCCGATACAGGGTGAAGTCATGGCCTGTGTGGGAGCGCAGCAGGATGACGATCTTCTCCAGCGCATCCTGGGCCTTCTCGTCCAAGGGCTGCCCGGACTTGCCCAGACGCGGCAGATGCTGGGTGTAGGCGATGAGCCTGTCTGGCAGCTCCTCCACCGGAGCCACGATGTCCGCCAGTCCCGCCGCGATGGCGCTGCGCGGCATGGCATCGAACTTGGCTGAGGCCGGGTCCTGCACCAGCACCACTCCGGCCTTTTCCTTGATGGCCCGAAGTCCCAACGTGCCGTCACTGCCCATGCCCGACAGGATGATGCCGATGCTGCGCTCCTGCTGGTCTTCAGCCAATGATCGAAAGAAGAAATCAATCGGCAGCCGCAGTCCGCGCGGCTCCAGCGGCGCGATCAGGTGGAGCACGCCATGGAGGAGTGACATGTCACTGTTGGGCGGGATCACATACACGCAGTTCGGCTGCACCCTGGTGCGATCCTTCACCTGCAAAACCTTGATCGCGGTGGCGCGCTGAAGCAGCTCCGGCATCATGCCCTTCTGTGTGGGATCAAGATGCTGCACGATGACAAAGGCCATGCCGCTGTCCTTCGGCACATGCTCCAAGAACTGCACCAAGGCCTCCAGTCCGCCCGCCGAGGCCCCGATGCCGACAATGGGGAAGATGCGATCCGCGCTTGGCTTACCGGGCTCTGGCCTGGCTTTCGTTGTGCCACGAGCCGTTGCCCGCTTAGATGATTTAGATGGGGCTGGCTTTTTCATGGCTCGATCACGAGCCTTGTGGCCGTGTCAGCAGGAGACTCGATAACGGGCGCTTTGTCGAGCACTCAAGCATTTCATCGCATCGCTTGGTGCCTGCGCTGCAAATAGGGATATGTGGTGCCTCGCGAGGCAAAATGTCTCTGCAATTCAAAGTCGGGTATCACCCCATAGAGAATATGCCCGACGAACACTAATCTGCAATCCTTGAGACCAAGCACAATGCAATCGGCTGGTAGAGCCAATCTCATTTCAAAAACGCAAAATACACACAACGCAATCCAACCCCCCTATGAAATTTAAATCTAATAACCTCCTGTCCTCCACATTGCTCGCCCTCAGCGCCGCAGCTTTGATCTTTGCCCCTCACGGCTTTGCTGCCGAGAAGGATACGCTCAATGCTACCGATGTTAAATTCGTCAAGCACGCCGCTGCGGCTGGCATGGCAGAAGTTAAAGTCGCTGAGCTGGGAGTGAAGAAGGCGGGCAGCCCGAACCTGAAGGCATTCGCTGAAATGCTGGTCACCGACCACACCAAGGCCAATGAAGAAGTCACGGCTCTCGCCAAGACTAAGGGGGTTGAGCTTTCCACGGTGATCGAGCCCAACCATGCCTCCACTTATCAGAAGCTGGAACAGTACAGCGGCACGGATTTCGACAAGGAACTCCTTGCCGTCTTGGTGAGCGATCACAAAAAGTGCATCAGCACTTATGAAGCCGCAGCTAAGGACTCCAAAGACATGGAAGTCAAAGCCTGGGCTGAAAAAATGCTGCCCACGCTACGCACCCATCTGGATAAGGCCAAGGAGCTATCCAAGTAAGCTGTCGGTGGAAGAAGCAATGAGTTAAATCATTGTTAATAAACATCTTCCATCACAATCGGCTGCGACAGTCGCGGTGAACCCCCACACGACTGTCGTAGCTCTGTTTTATTCTTCAAAGAGGTAACAACATTCCCTGCGGCCCAGAAAAACGCGGGGCACTTCTTGAAGAAACCCATTTGGGAAGCTGCAATAACGCCACTTCTCAAGGTAAGCTCTAGGCGGGGGGAACGCCGGCTGGCGCTTATAAAAAACGGCTCTGCAACCCTGAAAAAGTTGCAGGGCTCTTCAAATTGAAATCCATCTCAAAATATGACCCTTATGATATTACCACACCTGTTTGCGGCTATTGAATACTCTCTGCTTTATCTTCTCGGAGGTGGCGGATTTTTTGTCGCGATCCTTATCTTTGTCATCGCAAAAATGTTTCGCAAATAACGAAACGCTGACTTCGGAATAAAGGCCTATCATCCGGTGATCATACGGCCAGCACTCGCGGCGGTAGGGTTACACCCCATAGAAGCTTTAGGGCGCTGCGTGGAGTCTGCACTCGCACTCATGCGCCCATCGAAGATCAGTATTGATGATGCATGGCGTCTGAGTTCAAAACAAACATGAATGACAACCCATTGAGCAGGCTCGCAGGCGCGTACCTAGCGGCCTTGCGAACCTACATCGAGCGGAATTCGCAAGCAGGGTTACTGGTGGCGCATGAGTTGGGGCGCCGGGCTGTGGCCCTGGGGCTGGAGACGCTGGACTTGTCGAAGATTCATATCCACGCGCTGGTGACGCTGACTTTACAAGATGGCTCGGCGGATGCTCGGGATGACATGACATCGCGAGCAACCTTGTTTTTTACCGAGGCTATCACGCCGATAGAGGAGACGCATCTGCACGCGCAGGAAGCCAGTGCTGATCTGGATGAACTGAACGCGACACTGAAGCAGCGCACGCTGGATTTGGCGGATTCGCAGCGTGAGCTGCAACAGGGCATCACGGAGCGCAAGTCGGCTGAGGCAGCACTCAAACAGAGTGCGGCGCACTCCACCCAACTGCTCGACGACTCGCGTCGGCTAGAGGCTCACTTGCAAGACATTACCCGCGAGATTTTGACGGCCAATGAAGTGGAGCGCAAGAAGATGAGTCATCAGCTCCAGGATGAGATCGCGCAGGCTTTGCTGGGCATTCACATGCAAATGCTGGCGCTGAAGAAGGATGTCGCTGCCAGCAACTCGGACTTGGCCAAAGAAATCGCTGTCACCCAGCGGCTAGTGGACGAATCTGTAAAAGTCATCACCCGCCTAGCCCGAGAGTTTGGTATTCCCCATGAAAAGTGAACAACAAGAGTTGTCGCGGCTTTATCACGCGGCCTTGCAACGATACCTGAAGTTGGGCCATGGGGCGAGCATGGATCCGGCGCATGCGCTAGGATGCCGTGCTGTGGCTCTCGGGCTGGAGACGCTGGACATGGCGCGGATTCACGAGATCGCCTTGGTCGCTCTGGTTCTACCCGGTTACGCTTCCAGCACCAATGATGGCATGATGGGCATGGCGGGCATTTTTTTTGCCGAGGCCATCACCCCCATCGAAAAGACACATCGCGGCGCACGCGAGGCGAACGTCCATCTGAGCAAAATCGTGAAGGTGCTGAGTCAGCGTACACTGGAGTTGGCCGAGTCGGTGGAGGGGCTGAAGCGGGAGATCGGCCAGCGCAAGGTGGTGGAGGAATCCCTTCGGATCAGCGAGCAAACCTCTAGCCAGTTGCTGGCCAAGTCGCTCCAGATGCAGGAGGAGCTGCGACATCTGTCGCGCGAGCTTTTGTCTGCCCAGGAGGCAGAACGCAAGAAGATCAGCCGCGAGTTGCACGACGTGATCGCGCAGACGCTTACGGGCATCAATGTGCGGCTGGCAGCGCTGAAGGGCGAGTCCACGTCGAACAGCAAGGAGTTGCAAAAGAAGATCACCAGCACGCAACGGCTGGTGGAGAAGTCCGTGGACATCGTTCACCGCTTCGCACGCGAGCTGCGCCCTTCGGTGCTGGATGATCTGGGGTTGATCCCGGCGCTTCAGTCCTTCATGAAAAGCTACATGGAGGACACGGGCATACGCGTCACGTTGAAGGCATTCTCTGGGATCGAACTCTCAGATAACAACCAGCGCACCGTGCTCTATCGCATCGCCCAAGAGGCGCTCAACAACGTGGCTCGCCATGCCAAGGCGACCCATGCTGGGGTGATCATTCAGGAGGTCGAAGGGCATATTAGCATGGAAATCAAGGACGATGGCCAGGGCTTTGAAGTGGACGGCAACACGGCGGCTAAGAAGAACAACCGGCTGGGGCTGCTCGGTATGAGGGAGCGCATCGAGATGATCGGCGGCACGTTTTGCGTGGAGTCTGCGGTGGGTGGGCCTACCACCGTCCGCGTGGAAATACCGGCGGTTCACGCCGTCGCGATAAAAGCGTCGGCAGCAAAACACTCAGCCACGTCTGCAACCTTGGAATGCTCATGAATGCCACCGCCGTGCAGCCTTTGAGCAGCGGGTTGGAAAACCCGTGCTGCATCCTGATCGTGGATGATGAGCCGCGAAACTTGGCGTTGTTGGAGGGTGTGCTCAACGACCCCGCCTACAGACTGATCCGCGCCGCCTCAGCCGAGGAGGCGCTGCTGACATTGGTCAAGCACGACTTCGCCCTCATCATTCTGGACATCCGTATGCCTGGCATGAGTGGCCTGGAGCTGGCCCGCATCATCAAGGAGCGCAAGCAGACCGCTGGGGTGCCTATCATCTTCCTCACGGCTTATTATAGCGAGGATCAGCACATGCTGGAAGGCTACGGCAGTGGTGCCGTGGACTACCTGCACAAGCCAGTGATCCCCGTCATCCTGCGCTCTAAGGTGGCAGTCTTTGCAGAGTTGCATCGCAAGAACCGCGCCTGTGCGCTGGCCAATCGCACCCTGCAAACTGAGGTGACGGTGCGCCGCCACGCCGAGGTACAATTGTACGAACTCAACGACCAGCTTGAAAACCGCGTCACTGAGCGCACTCAAGCCCTGGCAATGTCCAACGCCGCGTTGACGGAGACGGCGGAGCGCTACCGATCCCTTTTCGATGGCAGTTTGGACGCCATCGTTTCGCTAGGTGCCGACGGTCACTTTGAGGCGGCCAATCCCGCCGCACAACGACTGGCGGGCCGAAGTCTTGAGGAGTTGAAAGCGGTTCACTTCATGGAGCTGTGCCCGCCAGACCAGCGCCAGAGGGTGGAGACGGCCTTTCGCGCTGCGATCTGCCGCCAAGGCCTGACGATCGAGACGACCACGCTTACTGCGGCTGGCGAGCGCCGCAATCTCTTCATTAGCGGCGCTCCCGCGATCATTGATGGCCAGGTCATCGGCGTCTCCTGCATCGTACGAGATGTGACCGATCTGAAGCGCCGCGAGGCGAACTTGGCTTTCCTGCTGGAGCTGCAAAAAAGCCTCGTCCCCTTCATGTCTGCCGCCGACATCATGCACACGGTGACGTCGCGGATTGCGCAGCATCTCCACCTCACGCGCTGCCTGCTGGTGGGGCTCGACGAGGCGGCGGAAGAGGCCACCATTTTGCACGATCATCATGCGGCGACAGTGCCCGGCTTAGCAGGCGTGTATCATATCACGGACTTCCATACGGAGGAGGAGCGGCGCAAGCTGGCGGCGGGGCAACCGGTGGTGATTGACGATATGCGCCAGAGCCAGCGGCCAGCAGCGAACGCGGAGCGTTTTGTGGCCCTGGGCATCGGTGCTTTGGCCAGCACCAGTTACGTGGTGGACGGGCAGTGGAAGTCCGTGCTCAGCGCCCAGCAGCATGAGCCTCGTGTGTGGATGCCTGAGGACATGGAACTGCTCACCGAGCTGGCTGTGCGCATCCATCTGCGCTTGGAGCGTGCTCGCGCGGAAGAGCAATTGCGCACGAGCGAGGAGTTCAGCCGCACCGTGCTGAAGAGCAGCCCGGACTGCGTGAAGGTGCTGGATGTCAACGGCTGCCTGCTCATGATGAATGGCCCTGGCATGTGCTTGCTGGAGATCGAGGACTTCGAGGCCTTGCGCGGCAAGCCCTGGTGGGAACTCTGGCCAGAACAGAGCCAGACTCAGTTGCAAGCAGCGACGGAACAGGCGCGGCGCGGCGAGCTGGCGCAGTTCGAGGAATTCTGCCCCACCTGCAAGGGCACAGATAAGTGGTGGGACGTGGTGGTGGCCCCCGTGCGCAACTCCAGCGGCACCGTTGAGCAGTTCATCGCTGTCTCACGCGACATCACCGCGCGCAAGCAGGCGGACGCGGCGTTGCAGCAGGCCCATGAAAAGCTGCAAAGCGTGCTCAGCAGCCTCAACGACGGCATGGTGGTGCTGGACAAAAACTGGTGCTATACCGAGTTCAGTGAGCCAGGCCTGCGCATGGTCGGCATGAGTCGAGAGCAGCTCATCGGTGCTTGCGCCTGGGATCTGTTTCCGCACGCCAAGGGCACCTTGTTTTACGAGAGTTATCACCGCGCCGTGGAGAGCGGCCAGGTGGTTCATTTTGAGGAGTTCTATCCCGAGCCTTTGAACAAGTGGCTGGAGTGTCACTGCTACCCGTCGGAGCAAGGTCTCACCGTTTACTTCCACGACATCACCCCGCGCAAACAGGCCGAGGAAGCACAGCATCGATTGCAGATGGTCACAGCGTCCAACCAGAAATTGGAGCAGGAGATCGTGCGACGACAGGCGGTGGAGGACGCGCTAATCACCAGCCAGCAGACGACCAGCGAGCTGCTGGAGAAGTCGGGCCAGATGCAGAAGGAGTTGCGGCATCTCTCACGGCAGGTCTTGCAGGCGCAGGAGGAAGAGCGCAAGCGCATCAGCCGCGAGTTGCATGATGTCATCGCGCAGACGCTCACGGGCATCAATGTGCGGCTGTCCTTACTTCAATCGGAGACCCAGGCCAGCCCCAAGGATCTCCAGGGAAAAATTGCCCTGACACAGCGCTTAGTGGAGCAGTCCGTGGACACCGTGCATCGCTTCGCCCGGGATCTACGTCCTGCGATGCTGGATGATCTGGGGCTGATCCCAGCACTCCGCTCCTATCTGAAGGACTTCACCCAGCAGACAGGCATCATTGTAAATTTGAAGGCCGATGCTGCCATCGAAGCACTGGAAAGCGCGGGACGCACGGTGCTGTATCGCGTCGCCCAGGAAGCGCTCACCAATGTGCTCCGCCATGCCAAAGCCAGCCTTGTGGATATAAACCTCCAGAAGCTCACTAGCACCATCACCCTGGAGATCAAAGACAACGGCCGGGGCTTTGAAGTGAATGGCACATCATGCGCGGCCAAGACTAACCGCCTGGGGCTGCTCGGTATGAGGGAACGCGTCGAGATGATCGGCGGCACTTTTCAGATGAAGTCCGCTCCAGGTCTATTCACTGCCGTCTGCGTGGAGATACCCCAGTGCTAAATCTGAAAGTTAAGAGCTAATTTTGAAAACCCTAGCCCCCATGAAAACCATCACCATCTTATTAGCTGAAGACCACCCCATCGTCCGCGAAGGTCTGCGCGAGGTGCTGCAAGACGAAGACGATATAGAGATCGTCGGCGAAGCGGAGAATGGCCGCCAAGCCGTTGCCTTTGCTAGCAAATTCTGTCCCGATGTGGTCGTCATGGACATCTCCATGCCACTCATCAGTGGTATGGAGGCTACGCGGCAGATTCTCCAGACCACGCCGAACACTAAAGTGCTCGTGCTCTCCTCGCACACGGAGGAAGCCTACATCGAGCAAGCCAGAGCGCTTGGCGCTTCCGGTTACTTGGTTAAACAGACCGACACCCATGCGCTGCCCGATGCGATCCGCGACGTTCACCAAGGCAAGCCTTTTGTCAGTCACCCCAAAAAAACCAGCCCCGTATGCCCATGAATCCTATCACTGTGTTGCTAGCGGAGGATCACATGATCGTACGCGAAGGTCTGCGAGCCTTGTTAAGGCTGGAGTCCGACATTGAAGTCGTCGGCGAAGCGGAGAATGGCCAGCAAGCCGTGGCCTACGCCCGCCAGCTCTGCCCCGACATCATCGTGATGGACATCGCGATGCCACTGCTCAATGGCTTGGACGCCACGCGGCTAATCCTCGAGGCCAGCCCTTCTGCCAAGGTCATTGTGCTTTCGGCACACGGTGATAAAGCTTATATCGAGCAGGCCAAGGCGATTGGTGCCGCAGGCTACTTGCTCAAACAAACCGCAGGCAATGCGCTGCCCAGGGCAATCCGGGCCGTTCACAGCGGCAAATCCTTTGTCAGTCCTGCTAGAGCCAACACCCTTCAATACCCATGAATCCTATTACCGTCCTACTCGCCGAAGACCACATGATCGTACGCGAAGGTCTGCGAGCCTTGTTAAAACTGGAGGCTGATATTGAAGTCGTCGGCGAAGCTGAAAATGGCCGCCAAGCCGTGGCACTGGCCAGCAAGCTCTGTCCCGACGTGATCGTGATGGACATCGCGATGCCGCTGCTGAATGGCATGGAAGCTACGCGGCAAATCCTCCAAACCTCGCCTTCCACCAAGGTCATCGTGCTCTCTGCGCACAGCGATGATGCGTATGTTGACCAAGTCATGGCGCTGGGTGCCTCCGGCTACTTGATCAAACAAACCGCTGCGCATGTGCTGCCCCAAGCGATCCGTGAAGTCCACCAAGGGAAACCCTTCTTCAGCCCCAGCATTTCAAAGCGTCGCAGCGACCATGACAAGAAGGCTAAAGCCCGTGGCGACTTGCCCGGCAAGACCATCGCTGGGCTGACTTCCCGCGAGATGGAGGTGCTACAACTCGTCGCTGAAGGCAAGGCGAACAAAGAATCAGCGGAAGAACTGCACATCAGTGTCAAGACCATCGAGAAACACCGCCAGAGCTTGATGGAAAAGCTCAACATCCACGACACCGCTAGCCTCACCCGCTACGCCATCTCGGTAGGCGTCATCGAGAGCAGCGTGCAGGTGACGATTATTTAGCCGGGGGCCGCACTACACCCGCAGCATGTCCTTCAGCACCTGGCCCCAGAGGAAAAAACAGCCGCGCCAAGTGTAGCGGAATAGGCCCTCGCCCACAGGCTCCAGTACGCCCACCGTCACGTTGTGGTCGATCTGGTGGCGCATCTCCTTCTGGATGAAAATGGGCAACTCCTCGGCATCCATGACCACGAGGTCGGTGGGCTCCAGCGCGTGTATGGCCATGAACTCCTGGTGGCTGCCCAGCAGATCATCAAAAGACAACGCATCGACGTAACGATTCACCCGGTGCATGGGGGTGAACTTCATTGAGTAGGAGAAGGGGTAGTTCGAGGTCGTGTAGGTGCAGCCGTCGCCCGTGCGCGAGGTCAGGCTCACATACGAAATCGCGAACTCCACCTGCTGAGCCAGCGTGATCGCCGCCTGGGTGCGTGACTCCTCATGGTAAAAGAGGCGCACGAAATGATCGGACTCCTCCCACTTCCACCCGGCGTTGTCCGTTTCTACAAACCCCGCCTCTTCGGCCTCATGGCTCAGCTCATTGAGATCGGGAAAGACCTCGCTATTGGGTGGGAAACGATGCTTCACCTCGTTCTCGGCGGGGAAGCGCAGCTTGCGCACGCGACCAATGATTTCCAGCCACGGCAGGACGAACCACAGCCCTACCGAGAGCCCGCCCGCCACCTGACTGCCCGAGGACAGCCAGAAGCCGACGAGGTAGGTGGCCACGAGCATGGCGATCCAGCCGAGCTTCGCGATGTAGCGATTGGCGAAGGTACGGCAGGCATAGGCGAAGATGACAATCGCCGCGAGTAGGAGAAATTTTTCCAACATAACCGTGAGTTGAGTAGCCAGGCTGGGCGGAAAGTCGCCGAAACCGGGGGACGAGGATTCTGCGCTACTTGGGAAAAAACCGCAACAAGAGAAGCCATCGTTTGCGGGGGGCACAGGCGGCGCTTAGCTTCTCCTCCCTGCGTCGAGTTTTCTGACGCAACCCAGCCCCCTCATCATCCTGCCCCCCAACATGGAATTCCTCTCTTCTCTCGGTCTTTTCGGCGACATTATTCGCGTGATCATCATCGCCATCGAAGTCCTTCTGGTGTTCAACTTCATGATCCTCATCCACGAGTGGGGCCACTTCCTCGCCGCCCGCTGGCGGGGGCTGCACATCGAAAAATTTCAAATCTGGTTCGGCAAACCGCTGTGGAGCAAGACCATCAACGGCGTGCAGTACGGCCTCGGCAGCATCCCCGCTGGGGGCTTCGTCGCGTTGCCGCAAATGGCTCCTATGGACGCCATCGAAGGCGGCATGGATAACCCCAAGCCACTGCCTTCGATCACCCCGCTGGACAAAATCATCGTCGCCTTCGCGGGGCCACTCTTCAGCTTCATGCTTGCCGTCGTTTTTGCCTTCATCGTCTATGCCGTGGGCAAGCCTGAGAGCGAAGCCAACACCACCACAACCATTGGCGTGATCATGAAAGGTGGCCCAGCAGACAAGGCGGGGTTGAAGCTGGGGGACAAGATTTTAGAGATCAATGGCCAGCCCGTGCGCCGCTTCATGGGGCCTGTGGACAGTGTCAATTGGTTCATCGTTTCCAGCGCCAGCGACGAGATCCTTTTCAAAGTCGAGCGTCCCGGCACAGCGGAGCCCTTGACCCTCCCCGTGAAGGCCGAGCAACCCAAGGAGGAAGCCCCCTCCTGGTGGAAGACCCTCATCCAGCGCCCCTCCTTCCGCATGGTCGGCATCGGCGGCAAGTCCACCCCCATGGTCGCTGAACTCATGCCCAACAGCCCTGCCGCTGTCGCGGGACTCAAGCCCAACGACATCATCTTGTCGCTCGATGGCGTAGCCGTCATGGGAGCTACACACTTCGGTGAACTCGCTGAAAAAGCCGATGGCAAGCCGATGGCCGTGGGAATCCTGCGCGGCAAAGAAAACCTCACCATCACGCTCACCGCCCGAGCGCCCGATGTGCATCCAGCCGACGACACGCGGAAGCTCATCGGCATCAAATGGGATCAGGATGGCGTGCGCAAAATCAACAACCCCAGACCCATGGAACAGATCAGCGATGCCTCGCGTGCGATGAAAAACACCATTGGTGCTATCTTCACCAAGGGCAGCGGTGTCAGCGCCAGCCACCTCAGCGGTCCTGTGGGCATCTTCCGCGTGTATTACACCCTGTTCCAGGAAGCCAACGGCTGGCGGCTGGTGCTGTGGTTCAGCGTCCTACTCAACGTCAACCTCGCCATCATGAACATGCTGCCCTTTCCCGTGCTGGATGGTGGCCACATCACCATGGCACTCATGGAAATCATCCGCCGTAAGCCCCTGAACCTGCGCATCCTTGAATGGGTGCAAACGGCCTGCGTGCTGATGCTGTTCAGCTTCTTCCTCTTCGTCACCATGAAGGATGTGGGCGACTGGGGCACCAGCCTATTCACGGGCAGCAAAAAAGAATCGCCCATCCACCGCTTCTACTCGCCTGAGGAATTGGCGGCCAAGGGCGCGGCAGGAGGGAAGTAAATCCTACGCGTTTCATAAGCCCGAGCGGATGGGCCAAGGCATGGGTCTTCTACACCAGAGGTGTTGTGGAATTCGCGCTCTCAATCGCTGTCACTTTCGGTGCGGGCAGCTCAACCTTCTGCCAGGTAAGTCCATCACCATGCTTCGCCGCGCTATCAATCGTTATGAAGGGCGTTCGCGCTTGTGGACTGGCCGACTTATGAAACTACGGAGACAACTCAACACGCGCTTTTTTCAAGGCTTCGACGAGGGCTTCGCGATGGGTCTTCGTCGCATCAATCCACGCAGTCAGCGTGCGGCTATCGGAGTTGACGGTGGCTCGCTCGACGCCCTCCATCTTGGCAATGGCGATGTAGGCTCCGTAGCGGCAGCCTTTGCAGTCGAGCACCCCGACATGGATCTCTAGCTTGGTGAGCTTGTCCTCGGCGATGCCAGTGAGCGCGGTGACGCTGAAGGTTCGGAGCGTGGCGGTGCCGATGCGATTGTCGAGGCGTTCGAGGAGCTTGGCGGGCGCGATGTCCTCGGGTTTGGGCTTGGGTTTACCGAGTAGGGTGGGGATGTCATAGCTCAGCGTGGCGGTGGCTTTGGCTTCGTCGATGCGGATGAGTTGCAGCTCGGGCAGGGTCTTGATGGCTTCGCGCAAATCATCGACGCGCGAGGCATCGCTAAGGCCGATGATGCGGACGGTTTGCTCTTCGGCGCGGAGGATCGCGGGCAGCAGAAGCACTAACAATGGGATGAGACGGCGTGTGTTCATCGGGTCTGGAAAAGGCGGCTGTGGGCGATCTCGTTCATGAGAGTGCGGATGCCGCCGCCTTGTTTTTCAGTGCGTGCCACGATGGCATCCACGTCTGCACGGTCAGCAAAAGAGAGGTCGCGGCCCGTGGCGTAGATGAGGAGTTGGCGAGCGAGATTGTGCAGGAGGCGATGGGTGTCGCTGGCGAGGATGGTCTTGAATTGGTGGATGTCGCTGAAGGCTTGGCCATCGGCGAAGGCCCCCGTGGCATCGACTTTGGGGCCGAGGGTGAACCCGATTGCAATTTTCGGATCAATGCTGCCGCGTGGGGCGCGATCAGCTTTGTCGTTGAGCGAGCGGTAGCGATCTCGGAAGCCACCAATGACATCGAAGGCTTCGAGGGCAAAGCCGGGAGGGTCGATCTTGGCGTGGCAACTGGCGCAACTGGCGTCGGCGCGGTGTTTGTCCAGCATCTCGCGGATGGTGGTGGTGCCTTGAACATCGGGCTCGACGGCGGGGATATTGGGTGGCGGTGGCTCGGGTGGCTGGCCGAGCAAGCGGGCCATGACGAAGGCTCCGCGAGGCACGGGAGAGGTGGTGGTGCCATTGGCCGTTACCTTTAAAATGGCGGCTTGAGTGAGGAAGCCACCGCGAGCGCAGCCTTTGGGCAAGGTCACTCGACGGATAGTGGGGCCGCTGACGCCGGGGATGTTGTAGAGCACGGCGAGCTTCTCATTGAGCATGACGAAGTCGGACTGCACGAGGTAGCTGGCGTCGTAGTTGCGCTCGATGAGTTCGCGAAAGTAGGCGCGAGTTTCAGCGACCATGCTGTCCTGCATGTAGGGGTTGAATTCGGGGTAGAGCTTCTTGTCGGGATCATTGGCGGCGATGCTGCGGAGCTTGAGCCATTGGCCGAGGAAGTCGTCGATGAAGCGTTGCGCCTTGGGGTCTTTGAGCAGGCGTTCGACTTGCTCGCTGAGGGTTTTAGCATTGCGAAGCTGGCCGCTGGTGGCGAGGTCAATGAGACTATCGTCGGGCTTGGAGCGCCAGAGCCAATACGAGAGGCGGGCGGCTAAGGCATGGTCGTCGAGCTTGCCAACGGGCTCGATGTGATAAAGGAAGTCGGGCGAACAAAGAGCCGTGCGATAGGCGGAGCGCATGGCGTCCTCGAAGCAATCGCCTGCCTGCAAACGTGTTGCGACGCGGCCAACATAAGCCTTCACCACATCAGTATCGACGGGACGACGGAAGGCCTTGGGCAAGAAGCTGGCGAGTAAGTGTGTGGCATCCGGGAGGGGATCGGTGCTCTGCGTTGTCCAGATGCCTTTGATGGGTTCGGGGCGATTGTTGGCTCCAATGATTTCTTGTTTCAAAGGCTTGCGCGTGGGTGGGCGCATGTCTTTGTGCTCGGCGGGTTTGAACTCGGTGAGGGCGGCGTCGCCGAAGAGCAGGCGATGGCTGCGCGGTGGCCAGATGTCGTGGAGGGGGCCTTCCACATCGACCCAGTCGCTGACGACGCAGGGGCCAGTGAAGCCCATGGTGCGATCCACTTGGCCCCAGGTGCCGACGCGATAGAGCACGACGGGCGCGAGCGAGGCGGCGTTGAATCCAAAGGACTCTTTGGCGTTCAGCCACAGTTCTTGTTCATGCACTTTGGACTCTAGTGATGGGGCGTCGAAGTAGCCGAGCACATAGCTGGGGTGCTGCCCGCCGCGCCCGTTTTCATTGAACTGCACAACGGATAAGCGTGCGGCTTCGATGCCGCGTGCGGGCAGGATTTTACCCTTGTCCCACCACAGGCTCCAGAAGGAGGCCTTGATGCGATAGCGGCCTGGATGCACGGCGACAAACTTGCGGTAGTAGGCATTCCACGACTCGTCCTCATGACGAAAAATGCCGACGCTGCTCATGCGGTCGAAAAGGCCGAGGCTCTCGTGGGCGCCTTGATTGATGTGGGCATACTCGCCTGCGGGCGGGAATTCGGGGTCGATTTTTTTGTCGCGCAGCAGCATCGCATCGCCCCCCATGAGCATGATGTCGGTCTCGTAGTTGCGGGCGAGCGAGAGGCGCACGGATTCCACGGGCGGAGCCTCAGGTTGCACGGCGATGGCCATGTCGAGGGTCTTGTCGGCAGCTTCGATGTACTTGGAAAGGTTGACATGGGAGATGTCGAGCGCGTCGCTGTTTGTATCAAAGCCATGAGCGCTGCCGTCGGTGGGCAGCACCATTTGCAAGGCGATGCCAGGTAGGTCAAAGAGGTCGCGCACGGTGTGCTCATACTCGGCACGGGTTAGGCGACGAATGCCGGTGCGATTGGCAATGTCGAGATGTGTGCGTTCGGCTTCGATGAGTGACTTTGCGAGCGCACTGACGGTGGCTTTGACTTGGTCGGCAGGCGGGCGCTTCTCTATCTTCGGCGGCATGTCGCCGGACTGAATACGGTCATGGACTTTGACCCACCTAGCGAAGTTGTCGGGGTCGGTGAGATCGAGGCTTAATGCGGTGAGATCAAGATTGCCTTTGTGGGTGTCGGCGTCGTGGCACTTGATGCAGTGCTGGTCGATGAAGCTCGGGCTGCTGGCCAACAGGGACGTGGCAAATGGGGTGAGGCAAAGAGCGATGAGGCGCATGATTCGGAGGTATGGAAGGCAAGTCTAGTGGTGGGATACGTTGGGCTCGTGGTGCATTCCATCATTGAGCACTGGACAAAAACTCTGCGATTCGCTCTGCTTGCCCAAAGCCACGATTCACTTCAAGCCCACACCTTCCTTCATGCCTACTCGTCGTTACTTCCTCGCTGGTCTCAGCACTGCGGCTGCGGCTTCATTTTCCCAGAAGCTGAGCGCTGCTCCTGATCCGAAATTGGACGTGGTCATCGGCCACGGGGGGCATCGCTACAAGGTGAACAAAGACTGGGTCGCGCCTGGGCAAGGGCGGCATCACCCGATCCTAAACTGCCACGAGATGGTGCAGGTGAAGGATGGGCGGTTGTTCATGATCGGCGACCACTGGGATAACCAGATGCTGGTGTTTAAGCCCGATGGCACCATCGCCGAGTCCTGGGGCAGTGTGTGGCCGGGCGGGCATGGGCTGACGCTCAGCCAGGAGAACGGCGAGGAGTTTCTCTTCGTCACGGATTCGGGGTTGTGGAAATCCGGCAGCGGTGGCTATCGGCAGACAGGACGCGTCACGAAGATCGACCTGAGTGGGCGCGAGATATTCAGCATCAGCCATCCCATGAGTGTGGGCGCGTACGAGCCCAGCATGGTGTTTAATCCCACCGAAAGCACCGTCGCGCCGAATGGCGACATCTTCATCATCGACGGCTACGGCTCGAACTACATCCTGCGCTATGACCACAACGGTAAATTCATCGCCCGCTTCGGTGGTAAGGATGGCGTGCCTGAAACCGAGCGACTGAACAACGCGCATGGCATCACCATCGACCTGCGCGATGGTGCCGATAAGGCCACGCTCATCGCCACATCGCGCGTGGATCATTGCTTCCGCCGCTTCACGCTGGAGGGCAAGTTTGTCGAAACCATTCATGTCGCGGGGTGCAAAGTATGTCGCCCTGTGATCGCGGGCAACGAGCTGTATGCAGGCGTATGCTGGTCCACGGATCCCGTAGCGAGCAAGCTGCCCGGCAATCCCTCGGGCTTCACGGTGGTGCTGGATGCGAAGGGCAAGGTGATCTCTGCGCCCGGTGGCAGCGAGCCCACCTTCGATGATAAAGGCGAGATGAGGCCGCTGACTCGTGCGCAGCCCATCTTCGACCACGGCCATGATGTCTGTGTGCTGGAGAATGGCGACCTCATCGTGTGCCAATGGAACGCCGCGCAGACTTACCCGATCAAGCTGGAGAAGCTGGTGTAGGCGGCGCGGAGTGCCGCTTGCTCACACTTCCTCCAACATCATAGAGGCATCACCGAAGGTCTTCGGGCGCACATCCATTTTGTCCATCATCGACATGAATAAGCGGCACATCTGGCGCTCGGGCTTGTCTTTGTAATCGAGCACGCGCCCTGTTTTGAGACGTCCGCCCGCGCCGCCGAGCACGATGGCGGGGAGTTGGTCGTTGTCATGCTTGGCACCCGCCATCATGCTGGAGCAGTGCAGCAGCATGGTGTTGTCCAGCAGCGTGCGCGAGCCTTCCTGGATGGCGTCGAGCTTGCGAGCGAGATAGGCGAGCTGCTCGATGAAAAACTGATTCACCGCGAGCCAGTCCGCGCCGTCGCTGTGCGAGAGCAGATGATGGATCATGTAGTCGATGCCGTGTCCCACTTGCTGCACGCTGGGTAAATGAGGAAAGCGTAGGGCGCTGTGGTCGTTGTTGAGCTTCAGCGTCGTGATGCGGGTGGTGTCAGTTTGGAACCCAAGCACGAGTAGGTCGCACATCAGCCGCATGTGCTCGCCGATGTCCTGCGGTATGCCGTCCGCAGGGCGCTTCATGTTCGGCTTGTCGAGCGTGGGCCGCCAGCCTTGCAACTCACCGCGCTGGCCCGCGTTTTCGATCCGCTTTTCCACATCGCGCACAGAGTCGAGATACTCGTCGAGCTTGCGCTGGTCGTTACCGCTGATGCTGCGGCGCAAGTCTTGAGCCTCTACTAATACAGCATCGAGCACGCTCTTGTCGCCCGGCGAAACTTCGTCTTTGAATAAGCGATCAAAGGCAAGAGCGGGGTAGAGTTCCAGCGGTGTCGGTGTCGTCGGCGAACTCCACGAAATATGTGAGGAGTAGAGCATCGAGTAGTTTTTGTGAACCGATGGGTTCGAGCGCTCGCAGCCCAGTACGAGGCTGGGCACCTTCGTCGAGCGGCCATACGTTTGCGCCAGCAACTGATCAAAACTCGTGCCAGAGCGTATCTCGCCACCCGAGGCAATCGGAGCGCCAGACAAAAGATTACCCGTCTGTGAGCTGTGGATATTGCCCTTCCTCGCTTCCTCGTGGAACAGCCCACGCACGAAGAGCAATTTCTCGCGGAAGTCATGCAACGGCGCGAGCACCTTGCCGAGTTCCATCGCCTTGCCTTCGCCCTTCGCCCACCATTCCTTCGAGTGGAAACCATTGCCCGAGAACAACACCGCGAGCCGCACGGGAGGCTCGCTCGCGGGTTTGTCGCGCTTCGGTTCATCGCCCCAGACATTGTGAGACTCCAGCCAAGGCAAAGACATGGTGACGCCTGTCCCGCGCAGGAAGGCTCGGCGTGAGTAGCGGTGGGTATTCATGGTGGATCAGCCTCGACGCGTCATTCAAACGGCTTTACGCAATCAGCTCGGGAATCGGCTTGCCTTGATCCACGATAGGCGTCGGGCGACCGTTCAAATCTTGGATCGTCACCTTCGCTGAGTCGATGCCGAGATGATGATAAATCGTCGCCAGGAAATCGCCGGGGCCACAGGGCCGCTCGATGACGTCTTCACCGCGTTTGTCGCTGGCTCCGATGACGCCGCCCGTCTGGATGCCGCCGCCAGCCCAGATGTTGGTGAAGGCACGAGGCCAGTGGTCGCGACCCGGTTGCAGCGTGCCCGCTGGGGCGCTCGCGTCGCCTGCGCCCGTGCTGCGGTCGAAGCTAATCTTCGGCGTGCGGCCAAATTCACCCGTGACGACCACGAGTACACGTTTGTCCAAACCGCGTGCGTAGATGTCTTCAATGAGCGCAGAGACCGCGCGGTCATAGTTCGGCATACGGAAGCGCAGCGCTTCAAATTGATGCTGATTCACCGCGTGATCATCCCAGTTATTGACGCGACCACAGAGTTCACCACTCAACTGGCTGGTGACGATCTCCACGCCGGACTCCACGAGCCGCCGCGCGAGCAGCAACTGCTGGCCCCAGCGATTGCGACCATAGCGATCCCGCGTATGCGCCTCTTCCTTGCTGAGGTCGAAGGCATCTCGCGTCTTCGGATTCGTGAGCAGCGTCATCGCCTGCGATTCAAATTCATCGAGCGCCCCGAGTTCGCCTTCACGATCAAACGCACGCTCCATTTTATCGAGGCTCTTGCGCAGCGCGACGCGATCACTCAGTCGCTTCGACTCAGCGGCATCGGAGAGGCCAGTGTTAGGCACTTCAAAGTTCGGACGGTTCGGGTCATCCGTGACGGCGAAGGGCGAATACGCATCGCCGAGATAGGCAGGGCCGCAGTAATCCGGCGACGCCGGATTCACGCCGACATAGTTCGGCAGTGGGTTGCTGCGCTTGCCTTCTTTGGAGCGCAAATAATTGGCCACCGACATCCAGTCCGGCAGCCTCACCTTCGGCTTGTCACGCGTATCGGAATCCCCGGAAAGCATTTGCATCGACCCCGCCGGATGCCCGCCCGCGGGTTGATTCATCGAGCGCAGCACGGTGAACTTATCCGCGATCTTCGCATTCATTGGCAGCAACTCCGTGAAGCGCGTGCCCGGTACCTTCGTGGCGATCGTCTTGAACGGCCCACGATACTCACTGCCGATCTCCGGCTTCGGATCATAGGTGTCGATATGCGACTGCCCGCCCGGCAGCCACACCATGATGATCGCCTTCTTTTCGTGATTCGGCTTCACCGCATTCTCCGCCCGCAGCTTAAGCAAGCCCGGCCAGCTCAACGCCGCAAACCCCGTCAACCCAACCTGCATGAATCCCCGCCGCGACATAGGGCCTGCGCAGCGGACGAAAGAAGGAGGATGGATGATGGCGGACATGGGTGGGAACTACGTGCGCGAGCTGCGCTTTCTTGCCCGTAGTCGCAGCGCAACAACAGCCTGGGAGTTGCATCATTTTCGATTCATGTGCCGAGAGAAGGATCATCCAGACTCCGATGAGGTCACTTGTTAGAGGAAATCTGTGCAGCCATTTTCATGAGATGCTCGGTGGTTAAATCGTCGAGTTTGCTGACCGGCTTTAGCGGGATGTGACCATCATAGTAGTGTCCGGCAAGAACTCCGACAGGGATGATGTCGAAGCCGAATCGATTGATGACGGATCGCGCCTCAAAAAAGGAGATCAAACTCTGTTCTGAACTGGCAGATGCTTCTGCTTTTTCTTGAGACGCCTTCATCAAGTGGCAACACAAGACTGCCCGCTCTTTGTCATCGTCTGTCATCCGAGGCCCAAATATAAGTCCTTGAATGCTATCAGACGCGTTCAAGACCCGAAGATCGGTGGGCATCATTCCATGCGATGGGTAGAAAGCCCGCAACTCACGCTCATAGCTCCAGTCAGAGTATTTGATCAGTCCGATGAGCTTCTCCTCTTTCTCTTCGGCGTCACCAGCAATCATCAATGGCACATCGTAATGCTCCTCTTCTTCCGAATATGAGAACTGATGCAGAAGTCGGTGAAACAGATTCACCTTGGGTGGTTTCTTGCCATTGAGGTGCGCTAGATTTCTGGACCAAGGGCAATCCAACAAGACATAGACACCCATGAGCCAGAAAACTTATCAACGTTACACCCCCGACTTCAAGGAGAAGGCCCTCGGCCTTCTTGCCTTGGGCAAGCCCATCGCTGA
>JANOAR010000045.1:0-7947 GCA_031411235.1 Verrucomicrobiota bacterium
GAACGCCGTGAAGGTGTGAGCGATGGGGATCGCATTGGGCGAAGCGTAACTGAAAGGCAAGGCCCGAGCGGCCTGCTCGAGAAAGCCAATCTGGCGCAACCAAGCGATGAAACTGGCGAGACCCGCGAAGGGCGTAACCGCCTTGGAGGTGGAGGTCAAAAGTAACTGGCGAGCACCGGCAAGGGGTGCAAAATCAACGGTATCGTTTTGTGCGGTGGGCGGGGTATGAGATGTCTTCACAAACTCCCATCGCACCGACTCCGCCGCGCAAAACGACCTTCTTCAATCGCGGCGTTCGGGTTTAACATAAGCGAGCGGACAAGATCAAAGATTGGCTTGACCGCTTGAAGCCTCCCGCGATGGTTCGCGCTCCCTTCTGCAACGCTTATAAAATGGACGCTCGCGGGACTATGGTTGCCTCCAAAAAAACATCCCCACCTGCTGCTGCTGCGAGCATCGTCCCATTCTCTTTACCGGTGCCCTCCGAGCTACCCGTGAAGCGAGGCCGGGGCCGTCCACGCAAGCACCCGCGCCCCGACACTGGGGCTCCGCCCGCCACTCCGACGAAGCGTGGTCGGGGTCGTCCGCCCAAGAGTGTAGCCCCTAGCGCACCAGCGCTTGTGCATGACGACATCAACTCGCCCGAGGTGCAGGAGAAGCTCCGCGAAATCATCCGCCTCGCTCGCGAGCAGGACTACCTGACCTTCGACGACCTCAATGCAGCGCTGCCCACAGGTCACGTCACGGTGGATCTCATGGACGAAATCATCACCGTCCTGCGCACTCTCGCCATCCGCATCGTCGAAGAAAGCCAAGTCGATGTCGTGAAAGCGCCCACAGCAACCTCGCCCGACGAAGAGGACACTGGCCCCGAGGATGAGGAAGACCACGTCGAGGAGATGCCGCGCAAGCGAAGCCAGCATGATGAAGCAGGCCGACTCGACGTACTCGACGACCCTGTGCGCATGTATTTGCGCCAGATGGGCCAGGTGCCTCTGCTCACGCGTGACCAAGAAATCGCCATCTCCAAGCGCATCGAGAAGGCCGAGAATCATCTGCAAAACTGCCTACAAACCATTGGCTTCATCGCCGAAAACTACGTCCAACTCGCCGACTCACTCATCGCTGGCGATGAGCGCTTCGACCGGCTCGTCCTAGACCAAAAAAACGATGACCGGGACGTTTACTTCAAGAAGCTCCTCGCCCACCTCACCACTGCCAAAGCTGCGCTAGCTAAGGTCAACGAGGCCTATACCAAGGCCGCCAACGCCACCGTCAAAAAGCGCCAAGCACTCCAGGATGATTTCGTCGCCGGGCGCACGGCTTTCTTTAAACTCTGTAATAAATTCTACTTCAAACAGAAGGTGAACGAAGACTTCGTCGCCCTGCTGAAAGAGCGGCTCATGGAGTTGGATCGCATTGAGCACGCGGTCTCGCATGACGATAGCAACGAATTCGCCGCCGAGGAGCTGCGCTTGTTTGAATCCCAAGCCTGGCGCACCGCCAATGACTTCCGCACGCTCGTCACCGAGTCTGCCAAATGGGTCGCCGACAGCACCAAGGCCAAGACGGAAATGATTGAGGCCAATCTCCGCCTCGTCATCTCCATCGCCAAAAAATACACCAACCGTGGGCTGTCTTTCCTCGATCTCATTCAGGAAGGCAACATGGGTCTCATGCGTGCGGTGGAAAAATTCGAGTATCGACGCGGCTACAAGTTCAGCACCTACGCTACGTGGTGGATTCGCCAAGCCATCACCCGCGCCATCGCCGACCAAGCCCGCACCATCCGCATCCCGGTTCACATGATCGAGACGATCAACAAACTCATGCGCGTGCAGAAGCAGCTCGTGCAGGAGTTAGGCCGCGACCCGATGCCTGAGGAGATCGCCGACGAAGTGCATCTGCCTGTTGATCGCGTGCGTGCCGTGCTGCGCATGGCCCAGCAGCCCGTGAGTTTGCAGGTCAAGGTGGGCGATGGTGATGGCGACACCGAGTTTGGCGACTTCATCGAAGACAAAGAGGCCTCCAACCCCATGGAGATGACCGCGATGAATCTGCTGCGCGACAAGTTGCGCGATGTCCTCGACACGCTCACCGAGCGCGAGCGCGACGTGCTGGAGCAGCGCTTCGGCCTCAGCGACGGTGCAGGCCGCACGTTGGAAGAAGTGGGCAAACAATTTCAAGTCACCCGCGAACGCATTCGCCAGATCGAAGCCAAAGCCCTGCGCAAACTGCGACACCCCACGCGCATCCGCAAGCTAGGCGGCTTCTTTGGCACGCAGTGATTAGCCCGAACGCCGCGTTTCAGCGGTGGTTAGCTTCGGCAAAGCTCGAGTCTCAGGCGGTTTGGCGACGGCGGGACTGTATTGAAGATTACTGAGCCCGCCGTCGCCAAGCCGCATCAGGCCGGGCGTTGGTGAAGATAGCCGCCGATCAAACGCGGCTTTCGGGTTTAAGGCATGAACAAGGGCCGCAGCGCACTCAGCGACGGCTCCAATTCGCAGACCTCGGCCAGATTGGCCACAGCCGCAGGAATGTGCTGGCGGAACTGCGGCTTGCCTTGGTTGCGGCTCAGATTCCCATAGGCTCCGAGCGCCTGCATCAGCCGCTGGGCAGCGCAGAGGTGGAAGCGCTCCAGTACTCGCCCAAATTCAAGACTGCGGCTCTCGGCGTAGTAGTGCAGCAGTTCCTTGCGCTCGTCCTTGGTGATGACCATGTAGGGGTCGTAGAGCAGCGAGGCGAGATCATACTCCGCAAGGCCAAGGCGCAGTCCTTGGTAATCCACGAGCCATACCTCGTCCGCATGGAGCATCACATTCTGGCTTTGAAAGTCGCGATGCACGAGGCACCGAGGCTCTTTCGCCAGCCGCTTGCGCAGCTTTTTCAAGGCAGCATGCGCTTCATCAAAAATCACGTCATGCGGATCGCGATCCAAGTGCCCACGCACAAAGTGAGTGAGGAAATACTCCTGCTCCCAGAGATAAAGAGCCTCGTCGAAAAGCGGTTCTAACAAATTTTTATCCGCCGAGCTGAGGCTGCTCTCCGCGATGTCATGGATGCGTCCTGCCTCGCGCAATGTCGCCTGGTACCACTGTCGGCGAGTGGGCCACAGCTCGACTCGCAGGCTGTGCAAATCAACCTCTCCAAGGTCGCTCATCCAAACGCATAACTTATCCTCGTCGAAGGCATAGATTTCAGGCACATGCACGCCATGGGCGGCGAGTCGGCGGGTCGCCGCGACAAACTTGGGGTTGTCCGAACGGGCCAAGGTATAAACCATGAGCACCATCGAAGGATAAGGCCCCGAGGCCCACAACAGACGGTAGAATTTGCGATCTGAGCCCCCTTTGACAATAGGATCGACGGCACAAGCGATGCCCTTCAGTTCAGGGAATTGCTGGCGCGTGAGGATGAGGAGAGCCTCGTGTTCTGGCGGCATGATGGAGAAAAAATGACGAATAAAAATGACGAATGCCAAGAGGCAAAACGCAGCATCGCGATGCGCTAGCGGGGCCTAGCAGACTTTGTGCGTTCATCCATTCCTACTCGGTGGATAGCCCGCTTGGCAAGCAATCGCAGCGCTCGATTTAAAAATCTACGCCATTCCTTTCCCCATAGCCACACTGGCCTGAACGCACAATGCAACGCCTCAGAACCGAGCCAGACTGCACCTGCGCACCCGGCCACAGAAGGCAGTCCTCCAAGCAGCAGTCCGCCTCGACGACGGCTCCAGGCCCGATCACATTGAGCCCACTGAGCTGCACATCGCTCGACAGTCGTGCCTCCGCATGGATCGCTGCCGCATGGCCACCGCGAAAGGCAGCGCCCAGCTTATTCATTTCAAGATGCGCACCCAGGTAGCTCGCACGGTCTCCCAAGTCCCACCATTGGCCCTCGTCGCAAAGCACACCACCGACACGTTTGCCTGCCTGAATGAGGCGCAAAAAAACTGGCACAACCGACTCTACTTTGCCTGGCACCAGCCAATCAAAAAACTCTGGGCTCACGACATAAATGCCAGTGAAAAGACAAGGCGAGTCCGACGGCACACCGAGTGTGCCACGCAGGTCGCGCACACAGCCAGACGCAGAATCAAACACCACATTGCGACTCGGCCCCGTGCTGCGTAAGGCCAGCGTCACCACATTGCCACGCTTGGAATGCTCATCCAGCAAGGGTTGCAGCGCGATGTCGGTTAGGATGTCGCCATTGTACACGATGAAGGAACCGCCATCATCGAGCAGGTCGCGCACGTTGGCCAGACCACCAGCCGTGTCGAGGATCGCGGGCGACTCATGGCGAAACGTCAGTGGGCAGCCAGCATACTCGTGCTGCGGAAAAGCCGTGTTATAACACTGCGGCAAGTGATGCGTATTGATCACAAATGCCTGCACCCCAGCACTCCGCAGATGTTCAAAAGCGTAAGCCATCAGCGGCTTGTGAAACACTGGGATAAGCGGCTTCGGCAGTTGATCCGTTAAAGGTCTCAGCCGCGTTCCCAATCCTGCTCCGAGCACAAAAGCCTTGTTCACACAGGCGTTTTACGTTCTCATCTTTAACCATGCAATGCATAATTCCAACGCCCCTGAATCGGTGCGTGAAGAAGTAGAGGCCAGAGAACAAAGCGACGATGATGGAACTAGAACGCAGGATCGTGAGAGCCCAGGGCTACGCAGAGCTAGGCATGTTCGCCCGAGCTAGGCAGGAGCTTGCGACACTGCCGCGAGAGACCCTTGGCCGTGTGGACACCCTTGGTATCGCTTTGCTCTGCGAGCTGGGCGAAAGCCGCTGGGATCAGGCACTAGCACGGACTCGTGAGCTGTGCCGCCTCCAACCGGAAGACCCTGCTGGCTACCTTCATGCCGCCTTTTGCCTGCATGAGTTGGGCCGCACCCAGGAAGCTCTGCATGTGCTCATGCACGGCCCGCCCGCTCTGCATCTGCGTGCCGTGTACTACTACAACATGGCCTGTTACAACGCTCGTCTCGGAGACTCCGAAGCCGCCATGCAATTGCTAAATCGTGCCTTCAGCATGGACAAAAGTCTGCGTCGTGCAGCAAAAAAAGACCAAGACCTCGACGTTCTGCGAGGCCAACTTATCTGAGTTCCCATCTCCCCTCCATGCAAGGACTCCCCCCCCATAAACGCGAAGCCATCGAAGCTTGGTTCCAAGAAAGCTTCATTACGCGTGGCGAGCTAGGAGCCTCGCTCTCCATTTGGCAGGATGGTGTCGAAATCCTTGGCTTGGCACAGGGTTTTGCCAACCGCGAGCGCACCGTGCCCTGGCGCGAGGATACACTCGTGCCTGTGTGGTCTGCGACCAAAGGCCCCGCCGCTGTCGCCTGCCTGCTCGCTTTACATGAGGCGCATCTACCACTGCACGCCCATGTCGCCGAGGTCTGGCCCGAGTTCGGCGTCAAGGGCAAGGAGCAACTGACCTTCGAGGATGTGCTCAGTCATCGCGCAGGCCTGAGTTGGCTTAGCGAATCCGTGCCCATCTTTAGCTTCGACGCCGTCATCACCGCCATCGAGCATCAGGTGCCACACACCGTGCCCGGCACCGTGCAAGGCTATCACGCACGCACCTTCGGCTTCATCGTCGATGAAATCGTGCGGCGCATCACCGGGGTCGAATCACTGGGCCACTACTTCGATGAAATACTCGGAAACCAACTCGCCCTCGACTTCTGGATTGGCCTCCCCGAGGCCGAGTATGATCGCGTCGCAATGATCTATCCCGGCAAGATGAATATCGGCGCAGGTGACCAAGCTTTTTTGAAAGCCTTCAACACCAAAGGCAGCACCACGCAGATGACCTTCACCTCACCCGTCGGGCTCAATGCCGTGCAAGACTTCAACCAGCGCCACACCTGGGCTCAAGGTTACGCAAGCATGGGCGGTGTCAGCAGCGCCCACGGTCTCGGGCAGTTCTATGCCCTGCTCGCCAATGGCGGTACCCGCAATGGCGAACGCCTCATCCCCACCTGGATCGTCGATGCCCTCAGCACTCCCTTGACTCAAGCCCTCGACGAAGTGCTCTGCGTCGAAGCTGCCTTCAGCACCGGTATGATGCTTGATCCACTCGACCGTGAAACAGGTGAAAAATCGCGCCAACTCTTTGGCCCCTCTTTGCGTGCCTTTGGCCATCCTGGCGCTGGCGGCAGCCTCGCCTTTGCTGATCCCGATAACGGCCTCGCCTTCGCCTACACCATGAACCAAATGGAAGTCGGCGTGTTACCCAGCGAGAGGGCGCGTGGCCTCGTTGATGCGCTGTATCGCTGAGAGGTTCACCACAACCGCAAACCCGCGATGCCCACAGATACAGAAGCCAACCCGTGGACAACTTTGTCCACTCGCATGATCTATGAAAATCCATGGATTCGAGTGCGAGAAGACCAAGTGCTCAACCCCAGCGGCGGCAAGGGCATCTACGGCGTTGTGATGTTCCGTAATCGCGCCGTTGGCGTCATCCCCATCGACGACCAAGACCACACCTGGCTCGTCGGCCAGTATCGCTACACGCACAACCGCTACGAATGGGAGATCCCCGAAGGAGGCTGCCCGGAAGGCGAATCGCTTATCGAATGCGCACGTCGCGAGCTGCTCGAAGAGACAGGCATCATCGCTCAGTATTACGAACCAATCGCTGAGTTACAGCTCTCCAATTCCACCACCGATGAAGTCGCCTATCTCTTCATCGCCACAGGCATCACTCATGCCACAGCAAGCCCTGAAGACACCGAGCAATTGGAGGTAAAACGAGTGCCTGTGAATGAAGCGATCCTCATGGCTATGAGTGGCGAAATACGCGATGCCATGTCGGTCGTAGCGCTGTTAAAACTTGCGTGCCTGAGAGCTGGTCAAAATCGCGCTCCCGAGCAAATTCCTCATCACTCAAAAACAAAAGGATAAAAAAATCATTGACTCATTTTGGAATCTGGTTACACTCCGCCCACCTTCACAAGAAATGAACTCACAGCTATCCATAACCGACCTCAGAGCCACCCGCCGTGGATGGGTAGGTTGTGCGATGTTGATTCAACCCAGTCGGTCATATCCGACATTTGCAGAGGTCAAGAATCATAGCACCAGTCAGACAGCAAGCGCGCGACCGTGAGTCGCATCGAGTTCCCATAAAGGCTCTTCTCGAAACCCCGCTTGCTTCACAGCAGCGGGGTTTTTCGTTTCCCCCTTTCGCCCCCAAGGCCGCAGCTAACCCAAGCAAACTCAAGCATCCCACAGCACGTATGATCTAGTGAACCCCATCCAGCCCACCCCTCCGGGCGATAAAAAAACCCCTCCGCTGACTGCAATCAACGGAGGGGCGGAGTCGGCTACTGAATCCAGACTTTTGCGGAGACCCGGTCTTCACTAACCTGTCCGCAGGTTACCCCACCTGTCGCGCTCGTCAACCCTCTGAGTCACTCAGACAGGAAAACGAAGGTGCGCGAAGGCAGGGCGTCAGGATTCAATTCGACGCCTCCATGCCCATCCATTTCTACATCTTCTGACAGGCTTGATCGAATCGAGCTGATAGGTAATTTACTTACCCATCACCTTCAGTTCAATCACGGGACGTGTGCCTCTAAACACAGAAACATCCGCCGAGAAATCCAGCGGGTGCGACGACGAGAGTCATCGCAGAGGTGTCAGTTCTTTTTGTTCAAAATTGAGCTGTGTCGCACTCCAAATGCGGCACGGCTCCCTAACAATGTGGAATTCCCGAAATCCGAATTCCCGAATTCCCGATGAAGACAAGTGAGGCGATAGCGTGGCGATAACTGCACCTGTTTAATATCGGGGATTGAGGTGCGCTAGATTTCTGGACCAAGGGCAATCCAACAAGACATAGACACCCATGAGCCAGAAAACTTATCAACGTTACACCCCCGACTTCAAGGAGAAGGCCCTCGGCCTTCTTGCCTTGGGCAAGCCCATCGCTGA
>JANOAR010000046.1:0-27777 GCA_031411235.1 Verrucomicrobiota bacterium
TCAGCGATGGGCTTGCCCAAGGCAAGAAGGCCGAGGGCCTTCTCCTTGAAGTCGGGGGTGTAACGTTGATAAGTTTTCTGGCTCATGGGTGTCTATGTCTTGTTGGATTGCCCTTGGTCCAGAAATCTAGCGCACCTCAACATCGCACATCTCAAGTCACTGTCTGACGAGGCACAAGCAGACGAACTCAAATCCAAAATTCTCGATTCTCAGATATCCATTTTGAACGACGAGTCCCGAACGAAGCTCCTCGACGACGATGACCTCAATTGCTGGGACGACATTGACGAACTCACGCTCGACCAAGTGCGATTCGACGACGAAGCGACCGAGTGCATCGTCGAGATTCTCTGGCAGTCGTTTAGTCCCTGCGACGAAGACGACGAACGCCAACTCTACGGCAACGCCACTGCTACAATCGCAGACGACGAGAGCATCTCGTTCTCCGACCTTTCAGCCGCTTTCGAGGGTGACGCCCCTCGCGCTACCGAAGAACCGGACGACGAGGACACACGACAAAGGAAGCAAGATGAGCAGGACTACACCGAGAACGTCACCAAAGATTGGTGACATGCACGAACAAGGGCAAGGTAGGGCAAGGTGTCAGTCCTGAATGGCACTTGATTAAGGGTCTGGTTCGCAGGGGTTTGGGCAAATCGGAAGCCTCTCCAGAACGGCTAAAGCCTGAACTCCAACCTCCGCGAATCGAGCGCTACGAATGGCCCAGTTGGAGTCCAGGCTTTAGCCGTTCTTCAGTTGCTGTGGCATAGGCTGCTTGCCTTAATCAAGTGCCATTCGCATGACCAACATGCTGCGAACGCGCTGAATGGCCTAGATCCCAAGAAGCTCAGCTACAAGCGCAACGGCACCGAGCAGGTGCTGGTGGAGAATGCTGCAGCGCGGGTGGTGACGGAGCTGCTGGCCTGAGAGAGCAAGATTCCCCCCGTTGACGCCCACGCTCAGCTTGCCAGTATTGCGGCCCTTTTTTAACCCCCGCACAACCTACCTAACGACCACACATCATGGCTGACATCGACGGCATCAAAGCAGAGAAGAAAGACAAAGAATTCTTCACCGACACCCCGCAGGCCGCTCCTGGCTTCTTCCTCAAAGGTTCGCACCAGTATGACTGGGGCCTCAAAAATCGCCTCAGCCGCATCTTCAATCCCAAGGACGGCCGCACCGTCATGCTGGCCTTTGACCACGGCTACTTCCAAGGCCCAACGACCGGCCTGGAGCGTGTGGATCAGACCATCATGCCGCTCGAACCGTATGCCGATTGCCTCATGCTCACCCGTGGCATTCAGCGCAGTGTCGTCCCTGCCTCGACCACCAAGGCCATCGCCCTGCGCGCCTCTGGCGGCACCTCGATGATCAGCCCCATGGAAGAGTGG
Source organism: Verrucomicrobiota bacterium (assembly GCA_031411235.1). Classification (GTDB taxonomy): domain Bacteria; phylum Verrucomicrobiota; class Verrucomicrobiia; order Verrucomicrobiales; family Verrucomicrobiaceae; genus JANOAR01. Next base: position 1,395 of record JANOAR010000046.1, read on the forward strand.
GAAGGCGAGATCGACGGCAAGAAGGCCAAATTTAGCCGCCCCGGCTTCGAGCCTCTCTCCAATGAAAGCACCGCGCTCAACATCGAAGAAGCCATCCGCCTGAATGCCAGCATCCTCGCCGTGCAGGTCTTCATCGGCAGCGCCTACGAGCGCCAGTCGTTGAAGAACCTCACCGACCTCGTCGATGCCGCCAGCCGCTACGGCATCGCCGTCATGGGTGTCACCGCCGTGGGCCGTGCGATGGCTCGCACCCCGCAGTACTTCCGCCTCGCCACCCGCATCATGGCCGAGCTGGGTGCCAACGTGGTGAAGTGCTACTACACCGATACCGAGTTCGACACCGTGACGAGCTGCTGCCCTGTGCCGATCGTCATCGCCGGTGGCAAGAAGCTACCCGAACTCGATGCCTTGGAAATGTGCCACAACGCCATCCAGCAAGGCGCGAGCGGCGTCGATATGGGCCGCAATATCTTCCAAAGCGATGCCCCCATCTCGATGATGCGTTCTGTGCAAGCCCTCGTCCACGGTGGACTCAACGCCAAGGATGCCTTCGCGATGTACAACGACCTGAAGGCCAAGGGCGTGAAATAAGCCTTCGGCACCTCGTCGATTCAGAGCCGCATCCTGGGAGACCAGGGTGCGGCTTTTTAATGCACGCACAGGAAGAATGATCGAGAAAGCGTTTGCCAAAAGCCCAGCACTGCGCCCCTATAGAAGCGCGGGATAGAGCAGCCCGGTAGCTCGTCAGGCTCATAACCTGGAGGTCATTGGTTCAAATCCAATTCCCGCAACCAACTTTCGTAGCCCCTGGAATCTCGGTTCCAGGGGCTTTTTTGTGCTCACTTACGGCTTGGGTTTGATGAACAAGACTTCGGCTCGCTCGATCCAGCCTTTTCTCAGATCGACGCGGAACCAGCCATCGCTGTTCTTTTTGTGAAAGCGGCAGCCTGAGCGTGGGCCGAATTCCTTGAGGTCGTATTGCGCCCAAGTTTTCCCCATGTCGGGCGAGTAGATGAAGCCGCAAGCATACGTGGATGCGGGCGCACAATGGGAGGCGAGCATCGCGCCGTCTTGAATGATCATGTTGGCGGATTCAAAGCCGGGTTGGAATAGAAGCGTGTGCGCGGCCTTGTCCGCGATGTCCTTGGGGTCACACACGAAGATGCCACGGTCATGCAGCGGGCCGAGCTTGGGGCCGTTTGCATCGGCGATCCAATACAGCTTCCCATCCACGAAGTTGATGCCGCCGGATTTGAAGCGCGAGTTGGATTTCACGGTGATGATCACTTTCCAGTCCCACGCATCGGACTTCGAGTCATAGGTGCCGCGCAGCCAGTGGCATTCATTGCCGTGGCCACGGTCGATGTCACCCGTGCAGGCATAGAACGCGTTCTCGCCGGAGTTGTAGGTTACGTTGTGGATATGGCGGGCGATGACGGGGTTGTTCGCATCTCCCAGCAGTGCTCCTGGTTCGGCGTCCTTTTGCTGAAACTTAGGATTCTGGCCAAAGGAATAGGCGATCTTTACGGTCTGGCCGTTGTCGGTGGAGTAGTAGATGTTTACGGGCACGGCCCCACCCATGACGTTGCAGTAGTTGCCCCACACGAGCATTTCTTTGCCGCCCACATCGAAGCAATGCTCGCCGTCGAGGGAATGAAAATACCAGCCGGGTTGGTCTGGGTTGACGGGCTTGTGCGGGAGGTAATCGCTGCCATCGCGAGCTTTGACCGTGATGGGCGTGTGCGTCTTGAGATTGTCGGTGCTGAGAAAGAGTTTCTCGCGTGTGGCAAAGAGGACGTTCCCGTTCTTCAGAATGACGCTAAAGGTGATGTTCTCGGCCTCGGCAAAGGCCGAGCTGTGCGGCCATGTCTTGCCGTTGTCTTCGGACAGATAGATATTCCCGCTGCCGAACCCGAAGGCTTTGTGGTCGCGTTGCGAGTCTATGTATGGCCCCTCTGGCGCAAGGCGATACCAGAAGTGCTCTGTCGAAGCCACATCCGAAAGCGCGGCGCTCAGCTTCATAGCGTCGGGCAACAAAAGGCTGCCAGCCGTTGCTACCGAAGTTCCGAGCCACTGGCGACGTGTGAGTGGTGATGTGTGTTTCATACTTGTTGGTGTGTTGGCGATGCGAACCCAGGTTCTAAGCCGAAACACCACAGAGTGTGAAGCAGTCTCAGGTTCACTTCACCCAAATCAGAATCGGCTGCGTGCCTATACTCACGCTGGTGTCTCCGGCTTTCACTCCGGCATCGGCTGCGGCACCAGGTATCAGGGGCATGTGCTCGGCGTGTGTGATCGTCGCTCCTGCTAATTCGAGCGGCAGAGAAACCCCTTCCCTAGTGGCGTGCCAGGCGGCGAGGATCTTCGGTGCGCCAGACTTCTCTGGGGTGAACTCGAAGAGGTAGCCATCCTGCTCGGACTTGCGAATGGCTCGGGCAAAGCGGTAGTCGGCGAGGTGCTTCAGCATCCAGGCGATGGCGTGGTAGCTGGGCTTTGGTTGAAAGTTGCGGGTGATGCCCGAGCAGGCGTGGAAGGTAGGTTTGTCGGCATCGTTGAAGAAGAAGATGAAGGCTTTGTCGATGCCCATCTCGGCAAAAAGGAAGTAGCTGCGCACCAGCCACATGGCCTGCTCCTCATCCGTGCAGGTCACGAATTTGGCCATGTCGCCCTTGGGGTCGGGCTTCTGCGTGCTGCAATCCCAGCCGAACTCGCTGACCCATAATTCGCAAGTGGGCGCGTTGGCTTTGCGCCAGTCGAGCATGTCCTGAATCTTACTGAGGTAGGGCACCGTTGAGTCCTCTGGGTAGCTGCGCTGCCAGGTGGGCCAGCCCTTTTTGATGGCGTAGCGATGGATGCGCAGCACGTCGAGCATCGGCAGGTGAGGCTTGAAAATATCTGCGCCTTTCCAGTAGCGATCACTGCCGCCAGCCTCGGTGTTACAGGTGGCGATCTTGAGCTTGGCATTGCCTTCGCGCAGGCCTGTGGCCATGGCTTTGAAAATGCGCAGGTAGGTGGCGTCGTCGATGTGGCCGGGCTCGTTGCCGATCTCCACGCAGTCCACGAAAGGATACTTCCCACCGGGGCCGAAGTTCTCGGCGAAGCCTTTGGCATAGGCCCGCGCATCGCGCTCGATGTCCTTCCAGTCGGCGGCCTTCATGTCGTCGAACTGGAGGCAAACGCTGATGCTCAAGCCCTTGTCATGCCATGAGCGATAGACTTCTTCCCATGACACGCGGTTCTTGGCAAAGGGCCACTCCGGCATGACGGAGGTGTCTTGGCCCAGATCCCATTTCACCGGATGATAGTCGCGCACCACGCGACAGACGGGCTGATAGAGGTCGGGCTTGAACTGCACGGTGTGCCCACACAGCCCCACAAAATCGCGGAACAGTGGGCGCTCCGCTGGTTGTGCGAGCGCACTGTGGCCAAGCATGAACAGAAGCGAGAGCAGGCAGAGGCAGCAACGAGTCATGGCGAGGCTTTGGATGCGGTAGCGCACTCAGGCAAGGTCAAGCTCACAGCAAAGGAATGAAGAATCGCGCCACCCCATTGCGGAGTCGTTCCCAGAGTGATTGTTGGTCAAGTATCGCTTGGGTGAGTTCATGGCTCGCAGCCAGCTTGCGATCAAACTCACCACGTAGCTGTGCGGCGAGTTGGTCATCAAAACAGGCGAGATTGAACTCGAAGTTCAGTTGCAGACTCCGTGGATCCCAGTTGGCAGAGCCGATCATAGACCACAGCCCATCGACGATGAGAGCCTTTGAATGGTCAAAGGGAGCGGCACTCTCATAGATGCGGATGCCTCGCGCTAGTAGCGGGGGAAAGAGGGTGTAGGAGGCCCACTGAACGACGGCGATGTTGTTCGCTTTGGGGACGATGATGCTCACCTTTACCCCACGCAAGGCACAGGCGATGAGCGCGGAAAAGACAGGCTCATTGGGCAAGAAGTAGGGCGTCAGTATCCGCACCTCGCGCTTGGCTTCATTGAGTGCGGTGGCGATGGTTAAGGCGATGGTTTGCGTGTCATCATCGGGGCCGTCTGGCAGGCTGATCGCGGAGACATCGCCGGGCATTTCGTGCTGCTCGGGGTGCCAGACAGCACCGCTCAACCACGCGCCATCACAGTAGTGCCAGTCCTCGGTGAAGACGCGCTGCATCTGCCCCACCACGGGGCCTTCAATGCGAAAATGCAGATCTTGAGTGGGATGAGCTGTGCCTTCGCTGAGCATGTTTCCCTGGCGAATATTCATGCCACCCGTGAAGGCGATGCGGCCATCTACGACGATGATTTTTCGGTGGTTGCGCAGGTTCATGGTCAACAGCCGCACGAGGAGCTGGCGCGGCATGAAGCGCCGCACCTCGATGCCGTGTCGAGCCAACTCGCGAATGATATTGGGCTTGCTGTATCGAGTGCCTGCATCATCGACAATGACGCGGACAAGCACCCCTCGCTGCACCGCACGCTCCAGCGCTTCGATGACTTGTAGGCCGACGCCTTGAGCCTCAAAAATATAAGTGCATAGCGCGACGGATGACTGGGCCGCACTGATGGCCGCAATCACAGCGGGCATCGCCTCATCCCCATTGCGTAGCATGGTGATGGCGTTGCCCCCCACGAGGGTAAATCTCGAGACCGTCTTCAAACTATGCACCAGCCCCGGCATGGAGCGCACCTCCGTCTCCCACTCAGGCAGCTCGTGCGGCATGTAACCCGCCGCTGATTCGGCGGCTTTGGAAGCGACCTGCCGATAGAGGCGACCACTGCGGCGAATGAGATTGATGCCGAGTAAAAGGTAGAGCAGTGGCCCAAGCAGCGGTACCAGCGCGACCAGCGCGACCCAGTAGGCGGCAGCGCGCGAGTCACGCTTATGGAGCACGATGTGGAGCAGTGCCGCGCTGACTCCGAAGACTTCGATGATGAGCAGGAGCCAGTACCAGAGTGTGGGAAGAATGGCGGGTGGCATGGAGATAAAAATCGGGATGACGAAGGTAGAACGACGAATAAAAAAACCGAAGCGAAGGGCGCTTTACCTTTTGCCTTTCACTCGTGGCTTTCTTGTTCTCTCTTCAACCTCAGGAGTTTGCTTGTCACCCTATTCGTCATTCCTTATTTTTACATTCGTCATTTCTCATGCCCACCACCAACCGCCTCGACACCTGTTTCGCCCAACTCCGTGCGCAAAAAAAACGCGCCTTTGTCGCCTACATCGCAGCGGGTGATCCCTCACTAGAGGCGACCGTGCAGATCGTGCTCGCGCTCGAAAAAGCAGGTGCAGATGTCGTTGAGCTTGGCTTGCCTTTCTCCGACCCGCTGGCCGATGGCATCGTCAACCAACTCGCAGCGGATCGAGCAATCCGCAGTGGTACGACGACCCCCAAAGTGCTGGAGATGATCAAGACGTTGCGCCAGCACTCACAGATACCGCTGGTGCTCTTCACCTACCTCAACCCCATCTATACGTATGGCTTCGAGCGCTTCCACACCGACGCGGCTGCCGCAGGTGCCGATGGTGTCTTGGTGCTGGATTTACCGCCTGATGAGGCAGCGCAAAATGCCGAGCTAAGTGCTGCCACAGGCCTGCACCACATCATGCTCATCGCCCCCACCACGCCCGACGAGCGCGTGCCTCATATCGCCTCCAAGGCCGAGGGGTTCATTTATTACGTCAGTCGCGAGGGCGTCACGGGAGCACAGGCGAGCCTCGCCACTGGCATTCGCGAGAGGGTCGCTTGCATTCAGGCTGCCAGCAGCGTGCCCGTGTGTGTGGGCTTCGGTATTTCCTCGCCTGAGCAAGCCGCCGAAGTCGCCAGCATGGCCGATGGCGTGGTGGTGGGCAGCGCCATTGTGCGGCTCATCGAAAAACATGGCCAATCCCCAACACTCGCCGCCGAGGTGGAGGCACTCGTCAGGCCGCTCGTCGAGGCGGTGAAGTCGCTGTGAATTGGTCTTGCGAGCGGCGTCTCTTTAACCCATCTGCGCGGCCATGACCGAAGCTCAAACTCAAGCCCTCGAACTCATCCAACGCTATTATGCCGCCTTCAACACGGGCGACAGAGTCGCCATGCTGGCGATGCTCACCACCGATGTGGTGCATGACATCAATCAAGGCGGTAGCGAGGTGAGCCGTGCGGAGTTTGCCGCCTTTTTGCAACGCATGGATCGCTGTTACCAAGAGCAAGTCGAGGCGTTGGTCGTGATGGCCAGTGAAGATGGTTGTCGTGGGGCAGCGGAGTTTTTTATTCGTGGCACCTACATAGCGACCGACGTTGGCTTGCCACCTGCTTCTGCGCAGCCGTATCGACTGCGCGTTGGCGCTTTTTTTGACTTGCGGGATGGGCTCGTCGCACGCGTGACGAACTACTACAACTTGCAGGACTGGATCGCCCAAATCGAAGCGCCCCTAACACAGCCTCTCTAGCCTGTGTGTCGGGCCATGACGAAAGTCTTTGCACAGGTATCCCACCCCATCTCTATACCCCCACCCCACCAAGCCACTCCGACATTCCCATGAGCCACACCCCAGCCAGCCTTTGGCAGCGCTACCAGCAGCATCTTGTTCGTTACCCCGATCTTGGATTCTCCATCGACATCAGTCGTATGAGCTTCACGGACGACCTCTTCGACACCATGGCCCCTCAGATCGCTCGTGCGCTGGCCGACATGCAGGCGCTAGAGGCTGGCAGCATCGCCAACCCTGATGAGCAGCGCATGGTCGGCCACTACTGGCTGCGTGCGCCTGAGCTTGCTCCTACGCCCGAGTTGCGCGAGGAAATCTCTGACACACTCGATGGCGCGCTGGACTTCGCCAACGATGTCCACACAGGCCATATCGTCGCTGCCAATGGGCAGAAATTCACCCGTGTGCTCGTCGTTGGCATCGGTGGCTCGGCCCTGGGGCCACAGCTCGTCGCGGACGCGCTCACTACGGCACAGCCCGCGCTAGCGATCGACTTCTTCGATAACACCGATCCCGATGGCATGGATCGCACGCTGGGCCGCATCGGCGCGGAGCTAGCCACCACGGTGACGCTGGTGATCTCGAAGTCGGGCGGAACCAAGGAAACGCGCAACGGTATGTTGGAAGCTGCACATGGCTACCAAGCCCTGGGCATCGACTTCGCCAAGCACGCCGTCGCCGTCACAGGCGTGGGCAGTGAGCTGGATAAATACGCCATCGCACAGGGCTGGCTGGCGCGATTCCCCATGTGGGATTGGATCGGCGGACGCACCTCGGTGATGAGCACCGTGGGCACCATCGCGGCGGCTTTGCAAGGCGTGGATGTGCGGGCCTTCCTCGCAGGCGCAGCCGCGATGGATGCCAAGACGCGCACCCTTCCCGCAGCACAAAACGCTTCCATGCTGCTAGCCCTGATGTGGCACCACGCCGGGCAAGGCAAGGGAGCCAAGGACATGGTCATCCTCCCCTACAAGGACAAGCTGGCACTGATGAGCAAGTACCTGCAACAGCTCGTCATGGAGTCGCTGGGCAAGGAGCACGACCTCGATGGCCGAGTGGTAAACCAAGGCATCGCCGTCTATGGCAACAAAGGCAGCACCGACCAACACGCCTACGTACAGCAGCTCCGCGACGGAGTGAACAACTTCTTCGCCACCTTCATCGAGGTGCGTAAATCACGCTCGACCGCAGGCTTCGAGGTCGAGCCAGGCACCACCAGTGGCGACTACTTGCAGGGCTTCCTGAGGGGCACCCGTGCGGCTCTGCATGGCAGCCAACGCGAGTCGGTCACGCTCAGCATCGAAACCGTGGATGCGTTTAACCTCGGCCTCCTGGTCAGCCTCTATGAGCGTGCCGTGGGCTACTATGCCAGTCTCGTGAACATCAATGCCTACCACCAGCCAGGTGTTGAAGCGGGCAAAAAAGCCGCTACCGATTTCCTAACTGGCCTGGGCAAGGTCAAGGTCGCGCTCACACCGCAACCTCGCACCGCAGAGACCATCGCTACGACACTCGGAACGGACGCCGAGGATGTCTTCCACGCGCTGACTCACCTCGCCGCTAATCACCAAGCCGCCTGCCAACTGGGTAAAACACCGGGAGAGGATCTCTTTAGCAAGGCATAAAGCAGCTTATCATCCACCTTGCGCTGGGGGCGCTTCATTCATAGAATCGCGCCCGCTTTTATCTCCCGTCTTTGCTACCATGAAACTTGCCATAGGCTACCAGATCGCCTGCCTCATTCTCACCGCGCTCTTCTTCTTTGCCTTCAGCGTCGCGAGAGAGCCCCGTGGCTGGCGTCGCCTATTCCAGTCGATGTTCTCCAAAAGCGGTGAGTTCTCGGTGAACAAAAACAAGGTCATCGACGAGACCTTGAAAAAGTATGGCATCCTCATCGCCATGATGATCTTGCTTGCCGATGTGAGCATCTTTGTCTGGGGACTCACCGAGGTTCAGCGCAAACAAGAGGCTGAAACCAATAACGAGGAGCGTGTGCGTATCAACGAGTACAACAACCTCAAGGCCAACAGCGGTGGTGAATCCCGTCGTGGTGTTTTAATCAAATAAGCCCCGTGCGAGCCTCCCCATGATTCGCTCCGGCATCGGTTACGACGTTCACCCCTTCGCAGTAGGTCGCCCGCTCATCCTCGGCGGCGTCGAGATACCCCACTCGCGAGGCCTACAAGGCCACAGCGACGCCGACGTGCTCTGCCATGCTATTGCCGATGCCGTGCTCGGCGCGATGGGCGAGCCCGACATCGGCTACTATTTCCCTCCCAGTGATGCGAGCATCGAAGGCATCAGCAGTCTGCGCATTCTGGAAAAATGCGCCGCCATCGCCGCTGAAAAAGGTTTCCGCATCAACAACATCGACAGCACGCTCATCGCTGAAGAGCCGCGTGTGATGAAGTATGCAGCGACCATGAAAGAGCATATCGGCACCGCACTCGGCATCACGCCAGGGCAGGTCGGAGTCAAGGCAACGACCAACGAGCGCATGGGCTTCGTGGGCCGTGGAGAAGGCATCGCAGCCATGGCTGTTGCTTGCCTGGAGCAGGTGTAACCACGGCCCACAGCGGCGAAGCGCCCCACACTCACTCTCCCTTGCCATCGCTATCGCCCAGGTAGGCCGAGAGGTGCCGCCGCAGTTCGGTGCGAGCACGGAAGAGCATGCTCTTCACCGCTGGCAGGGACATACCCAGCACCTCACACAGGTCTTCATACGGCGTATCTTCATAGCGCCGCATCACCACCGCCAAGCGTTGTTTTTCAGGCAAGGCAGCGATGGCGGCATCCAAGGCCTGCTCCAGCTCCTCCTGCTGCGAAATAACATCGGCCCCAGGAGCGAGCATGTCTGCGAACTGCCTAGGCTGGTCATCGAACACAGGCTCATCGAGCGATACTTCCTTGCGCCGCACACGCTTGCGCAACTCATTGAAGCAGAGGTTGCGCATGATGGTGTACATCCAAGTCGTGAACTTGGCGGTGGGCTCGTAGCGAGGCGCCGACTTCCAGATGCGGATAAAGAGTTGCTGGGCTACATCATGGGCGTCATCGACACTGCCCAGCATCCTCGTGACGGTGCCTATCACAGCCCCCTGGTGCAGCGCGATCAATTGCTCAAAGGCCCGTTCATCCCCCTCCTTGACGCGCAGCATCAGACTCACGCTTTCAGCGTCAGCCGTGCCTTCAGTCGCTGGGAGCGCTGAAGCGAGGGAAGTTTCTGTGGGCGACCATGTCGGGTCAGGCATGAGACGTGTGGGCAGTGGGAACGCGATGCTAGCGGCTAACATAGCCCCTGTAAACACGGGCCATCAATCTTGGTTGCGCCGCCTTGTTTACACCATCGCCAGCAATTCATGAGGCTCGCTGATAATCCGGCGTGCGCCATGCGCAAGCAGCTCGGCCTCGCTGCGGAAGCCCCAGCGCACGCCGATGCCATGCAGGCCAGCACGCGTGGCGAATTCCATGTCGATGCCAGAATCGCCCACATAGGCACAAGCCTCCAGCGGCAAGCCAAAGCGAGCCGCGATCTCGCCCGCCGCCGCCGGGTGCGGCTTGCGCGGCACAGACTCGCGTGCGCCGAGCACGAGATCGAAGGTTCCAGCGCTGAAAAAATGCGCACAGCATAGCTCGGTAAAATACTGGGGTTTGTTGGACAGCACTCCAAGCGGCACGCCCCGGCGACGCAGCTCGGTCAACGTCTCGACGATGCCAGGATAAGGCACGGTTTGATCATGCCACAGCGACTCGTAGTGCTGCTGGTAGTCGATCACGCAGGCGTCGATGACTGCGGCATCCGTCACGTCGTCAGGCAGCGCACGCACGACGAGCTTTCGCATTCCATCGCCGATGAATTCAGGAAAAAGCGACAGCTCACGGCGAGGATAACCGTGGGCATCCAGCATTCTGTTTATCGCCTCAGCGAGGTCGGCGAGGGAGTCGATGAGTGTGCCGTCGAGGTCGAAGATGAGGGCTTGGAGGGGCATAAGGAGGGGGGATAGCAAATGTCAGCAGCTCGTAGGCACGCGCTGCGCTAGCTTCACGGCGTGGGCGACGGCTGCTTGCACATGACCCAGGCACTCCACGGCACCTTGCGGTTTGCCGGGCAGCGCGATGACCAGTGACTGGCCTACCACGGCAGCGAGTGAGCGAGAGAGGATGGCATTGGGCAAATGCTCGAAGGAGCGCATCCGCATGGCTTCGCCAAAGCCGGGCAACTCCACGCGCATGATCTCGCGAATGGCCTCGGGCGTGACATCGCGCTCGGCGATACCCGTGCCGCCCGTCGTTAAAATGAGCCCGCAGCCCTGTTGGCCGAAGGACTGGATCGCCTCCTGGATGCGCTGTACGTCATCGGGCACGATGGCTTCAGCCAGCACTTCCCAGCCATAGCCAATGGCCGCTGCCCGCAAGGCCGGGCCGCCGTGGTCTTCATAAACGCCAGCACTGGCGCGGTCGGAGATGGTGATGATGCCGAGGGTCATGGGGAAGTCGGAGGTGGTAAGGCGGAAGTGGGAGGTGATGAGAAGGAAGAGCTTTGGGTCTATGTCGAGTGCGACTGTTGTTTGCAAAGTCTTTGGCTTTGAGCGATGCCAGCGAGTTGTTAACTGGGCCTTCCCACCTCCGACTTCCCACCTCCGACTTCCCACTTCCCCGCCCCATGTCTGCCCCCATCCGCGTTCGTTTTGCTCCCTCGCCCACCGGTTACCTCCACGTCGGAGGTGCTCGCACGGCTCTGTTCAACTGGCTCTATGCCCGCAAAAATGGCGGCAAATTCATCCTCCGCATTGAGGACACCGACCAAGCACGCAACACCCCAGCGGCCATGGCTGCGATCCTCGACGGCCTGCGTTGGCTGGGGCTCGACTGGGATGAAGGCCCGGAGGCTGGCGGCGACTTCGGCCCTTATTTCCAGAGCCAGCGTAAGGCGATCTATGACGCCTATCTCGCCAAGCTGGAAGCCGCTGGCCGAGTCTATACCGAAGACAATGGAGCCGTGCGGTTCAACTTCAGCCGCCAGCCCATCACCGTGCCCGACCTCGTGTGCGGGCAGGTCGTCTTCGCCGCGACTGAAGAGCCCGACATGACAGTGCGCCGGCCCGATGGCAGTTACATTTTCCACTTCGTCAATGTGGTCGATGACATCGAAATGCAGATCACCCATGTGATGCGCGGCGAGGATCATCTCTCCAACACCTGGAAGCACATCGACCTCTTCCACGCCTTCGGCAAAGAGTGCCCCACGTATGTCCACATCCCACTGATCCTGAATCCCTCGGGCTCAAAGATGAGCAAGCGCGATGAAGGCGCGTCGGTAGAGAGTTATCAGCGTGCGGGCTATCTGCCGGAAGCCATCTTCAACTACCTCTGCCTGCTCGGCTGGACACCTCGCAGCGACAAGGAAAAACTCGATAGCAGCACCCTCACGGAGCTTTTCAACCCCGCCGAAATCCACAGCCATAATGCGCGCTTCGACATGGCCAAGTGCCAGTGGTTTAACGCCCATTACCTGCGCGAGATGGAGCCCGCCGCGCTGCTGCGCGAGGCCCTTCCCATCCTCCGCGACGAGGCGGGACTGACCATCGACGATGAAGCCCTCGCTGCGCGAGCCATTCAGAGCGTGAAGGAAAAAATCACCCATCTCGCCGAGCTGCCTGAGTGGGTGCATTACTTCTTCCACGAGGACTATCCCATGCAGCCCGACGTGATGGCGAAGCTAACCGCCAAGCCCGAGAACAAGTCCCTGCTGGAAGCCGCTGCCGTGGCCCTCGGCGAGGCCAGCGACCTTAGCGAACATGGAGCCCACGCCGCCGTGGAAGCCGCCGCTGGCAAGCTGGGTGTGAAGCCCGGAGCCATGATGCCACTGCTGCGCTTCGCCCTCAGTGGCCAATCACGCGGCCCCGGCGTGACGCTCATCATTGAACTACTCGGCAAGCAGCGCACCCTCGCCCGCATCGCACGGACGCTGGCATTGCTCCCAGCGTAGGGAGGGTTTGTCCGGCGGAATCCATCAAACTAACACAATGAACAGATTCGCCGAATAACCCGCCTCCCTGGGCTATGCATACTGTGCGTCATCATGTTTTGAGAAAAATAGCCAGTGGCATGACGAACAGAAAGGGAGGTAAAGGAACAAGGGCAAATCGGCTAAAGCCTCGTACTCCAACGAGGCCAACTCGTGCCTTGGAACGCTCGGCCCAAGGCAATGAATAGCCACGTTGGAGTACGAGGCTTTAGCCGATCTGTCCTTGCCACTTGTGGCCGTAGTCTTGGCTTATGTTGGGCCACGCTTTTTCTCAAAACGTGATGCGCGGCAGTATATCCAGCGACAGGCCTCACGATGAAAGCAGCAGCAAGGCAGAGTCTTGAAGGCTGCGGCGCAGAACATACCCGCGCCCCTCACAGCCGCTTTACGCGGTACTGCCTGCTTTGGGGATTCATCGGCGCGTAGAGAGGCGCGGTCTTGGTCTCGGGCTGGCCGCGGTCGATCCAGAACATTTGCGTGCCGACGGTGCTGAGCCGATGCACGGCACTGTGCCAGGTCTTGCCACGGTCGTCGCTGTACTCCACCACGTAGGTCGCGCGTGGCACGGCTTTCCAGATCAACCAGGGGCCTTGGGGCGACACCTGCACACTGCGCAGCGGCACCACCGTGCCGACGACGGGCAGTGAATCCGGCTCTGGCTCCAGCAGGGCCTCGGCGCGGATGACGGGGTTCATCGAGGCAGAGATGCGCCGCTTGGGGTCATAGGACACGATGTCGAAAGTGATCGCCTCGCCCGCTTCGATGGCGCGGGAGTAGATCACCTCCAGCGTGCCCGCCTGCTCGCCCGCGCTGCTGCTGTAAACCGTGACACCCTTCGCGACGTTGGAGAGGATCAGCCGCAGCCCCTGCAAAGCCACGCCCGTGGTGTTGGTGAACTTCAGCGTCTGCAACATCAGCCCCGTCGAGCGATCGGCATGGAGCGCGGAATAGGTGAAGACCGCGCCTGTGGTGCCTGCCTTCGCGGCGGCGATCTCATAAGTCGCCGTGCCTTGCAGATTCAGCACGTAGTCCGGCGTAGCCGGGTCATTGCTGGCGATGTGCAGTTGTGCCGTCATAGCCCCCACCCGCGTGGGCTGGAACTGCACGGTGAGCCTGCTCGCTGCCCCCACAGCCAAGCTCGTGGGCACGGAGGCGATGAGGCGGAACTGATCCGCATCCGGCCCGGTGAGGGTGATGCCGGAAATGTCCAGCGGCAGCGTGCCTGCATCAGAAAGTGTCAGCACAGATGGACTGGCTTGTCCAAGTTGGGCAGCGGGGAAAACGAGGGGCAAGGGATCGGCAATCACCACTGTGTGACCATAGCCCGCCGCGATGGCCACTACGCCACCCAAGCCCGCTGGCACACTGGTCTCGCTATAGTAATTGTGGCCCCAGGCGACGATGCTACCATCCTGCTTCAGCGCCACCGTGTGGAAGGCACCCGCCGAGATGGCCACCACGGCGCTCAAGCCCGCAGGCACGCTGTATTCGTTGGCCCCCCAGGCGACGACGCTGCCATCCTGCCTGAGTGCCACCGTGTGATAAGCACCCGCTGCGATGGCCACCACACCGTTTAAGCCCACTGGCACAATGGTCTGACCGTAGTAGTTCCAACCCCAGGCGACGACACTGCCATTTTGCTTTAGTGCCACCGTGTGATCCCAACCCGCCGCGATAGCCACCACGCCGCTCAAACCTATGGGCACGCTGGTCTGGCCGGAGCCATTAATGCCCCAGGCAACGACGCTACCATCCTGCTTGAGCGCCACCGTGTGATTCGAACCTGCGGCGATGGCCACCACGCCGCTCAAGCCTGCGGGCACGTTGGTCTGGCCGGAGTCGTTCCAGCCCCAGGCGGCGACGCTGCCATCTTGCTTGAGTGCCACCGTGTGATACCCACCCGCTGCGATAGCCACCACGCCGCTCAAGCCCGCTGGCACGCGGGTCTGGCCGTAGTCGTAGTAGCTCGCTCCCCAGGCGACGACGCTACCATCCTGCTTGAGCGCCACGGTGTGAAATCCACCCGCCGAGAGGGTCATCACTTCGCTCAAGCCGGCAGGTACGCGGGTCTGGCCGTAGTCGAAGTGGTTTGCACCCCAGGCGATCACCTGTTTCCCTGGGGTCGCCGACTCCAGCACCTGCCCGGTAGCATCCTTCACCACCATCTTCGCCGCCCTCACCGTGGCGGCAATGCGCAGCAGCGCGGGCTCTTCATTGGCCTGATCTGAGAGCAAGCGCACCGCCGTGTCGATAGCTCCATCGACTCGCGCGGTGAAGCGCAGGGTGAAGCTCACGCTCGCCCCGGCCTCCAGACGACTCGGCAGCGCTGGTATCACCGTGAACTGCCCGGCCCCCGTGCCGGTGATTTCCAGGCGCAAGCCGGTGAGCGCCTGCGCCCCAGAGTTGCGCAGGGTGAAGCTGCGCTCGGCCACAGCGCCCGTATCCAGCGTGCCCAGCGCGATGTCTTGGCTGGGCCGACTCACCCGCCCGCCCTCGGCAAAGGCGAGGTCCATCGCCGTGCCTTGCCCCGTGAGCACGATGTCGAAGGGACTCTCATCCGCGTCATTGCTGGCGAGGTGCAGCGTGGCCGTGCGCGGCCCGCTGGCACTGGGGGCGAAGCCAACCGTAAAACTCTGGCTCTCGCCCGCCGCCAGCGTGTCCCGGCCCAAGGCACTGACATTGAAGTCCGCCGCATCCGCACCGTCCTTGCTCATCACCAAGCCCACCAGAGCCCCCGTGCCCGTGTTGCGAATCGTGAAGCTACGAGTCAAAGCCGGTGCGCTGATCGCCGCCGTGCCCAGCGCAACGCTGCTGCCATCGGCCAGCGAGGCAGGGGCTTCGACCACGATCTCCGGGGCTGTCGCCGTCGCCGTCAACCGCACCAGATAAGGCTGAAAGTCCGGGTCGTTGCTGGTGATCCGCAGTGTCGCCGAGCGTAGGCCAACCCCGCTGGGAGTAAAGCGCACCGTGAGACTAGCCGTGCTGCCCGTGGCCAGCGTGCTGGGCAAGGGCGAGCCGACGATGCTGAATTGATCGCTCTGCGGGCCGAGGAGCTGCGCCGACATGCTTTGCACATCGAGCCCGCCTGTGCTCGCCTAGCTAAAGCTACGCTCGGTAGTTTGACCTGCGTTCACCGCGCCAAAGTCCAGGGGCCGTTGCCCGACCAGCGCCACAGTATGACCGTCACCCACAGCGATGGTCTCCACACCACACAAGCCTGCAAACTCTGTAGTCTGGGTGTAGGCGTATGTCCCCCAGACGACGGCGCTACCATCATGCTTGACCGCCGTCAGGCGAGAATCACTCGCCGCAACGGATACTACGCCGCTCAAGCCCGCAGGCACGGAAGCGGGGCCGTACCAAACGTCACCCCATTCTACTACGTTGCCGTCCTGCTTGAGCGCTAACGAGTGAGACCCACCCGCCGCGATGGCCACTACACCGCTCAAGCCCGCTGGCACGCTGGTCTGGCCGAAGTAGTTGGAGCCCCAGGCAACGACGCTGCCATCCTGCTTGAGCGCCACCGTATGAGCGGAACCTGCCGAGATGGCAACCACTCCGCTCAAGCTGCTAACTGGCACTCTGATCTGGCCGGAGTAGTTACTACCCCAAGCAACGACACTACCATCCTGCTTGAGCGCTACCGAGTGAGCCCCGCCCGCCGCGATGGCCACTACACCGCTCAAGCCCGCTGGCACGCTGGTCTGGCCGGAGTTGTTCTGGCCCCAGGCGACGACGCTGCCATCTTGCTTGAGTGCCACCGTGTGATACCAACCCGCCGCGATGGCTACCACGCCGCTCAAGCCCGCAGGTACGGAGGTTTGTCCTTCATAGTTCCTGCCCCATGCGACGACGCTGCCTTCCTGCGTTAGCGCCACAGTGTGCTCATAACCCGCCGCGATAGCCACCACGCCGCTCAAGCCCGCAGGTACGCTGGCCGCGCCATAGCTGTTCCTTCCCCAAACAACGACGGGAGCCGCGATGGGCACCTCCGGCTGCGTTGCGCCTGGGCGAGTGATCTCCAGCGTCGCCCTGGGGGCTGCGACGGCGGCTAGGACGAGGCTCGAAGCGTGGGACTGCCCAAGGCAGAGCAACGTGACAACGGCGGCAAGGAGGAGTTTGCAGGCAAGGTTTTTCATCTATGGCAAGCCGCAGCTTTATCATAACCACGGGTCTAGGCAAAGCCTTAACTCAGACTCCGAAGTCGGAGGCGCTGCCGACTCAGCCGGGAAGTTCGGGCACAGGGCTGTATCATGGCGCGGCGACGAAGGGCAAGCGCAGCATCCACCGCCAGCGAGCCAGAAGGCCTGACGACAACGCAAAAAGTCATCGGGAGTCCGACGCGCCCTGAGATTAACGATTGATGAGCAAGGAGTGCCGATTGTTGAAGTAGGGCCATCTCACTGCCGAACGCTTGCCCAGCGGCGTTTGAAGGGCCGGTGTGAGATTGCGTTTTCGCAGCTTCCCACCTTCAGCAATCCGCATTCCTCGCTCATCAATCGTCAATCATTCCGGCCCTCAGCGACTTTTTGCGCTGTCGTCTTTGCTACGGCAACCGCGCGATGTGCGTTCCCGATAGGCGCAAGAGGGAACTATAAACGTGCTCTTTCCGCTCACCTCTGCCACTATCCAAGCCTCCGACACTCATCACTCATAACTCACAACTCATCATTTCTTCCCCCTATGCCCAACCCCTGGACTGGAATCGGTAATCCCTACACACGCCTCGAAGTCGTCGCACGTCTCAACGCCACGTTAGCTCGCGGCGAGCCCATCATCGCCGCTGGAGCGGGCACGGGCATCAGCGCCAAGTTCATCGAGAAGGGCGGCGCGGATCTCATCATCATCTACAACAGCGGGCGCTTCCGCATGAGCGGCCATGGCAGCACCTGCGGCCTCATGGCCTATGGCGATGCCAATGCTGTCGCGATGGAGATCGGTGAGTATGAAGTGCTGCCCACGGTGAAGGTAATCCCCGTCATCTGCGGCGTCCACGCCACCGACCCGCGCCGCCGCATGTGGCACTGGCTGGGCAAGGTGAAGGACATGGGCTTCAGCGGGGTGAACAATTTCCCGACCCACACTATTATTGATGGCCACTTCCGCCAAGTGCTCGAAGAGACGGGTATGAGCGTGCAGAAGGAGTTCGAGATGGTCGGCCTCGCGCATCACATGGACTTGTTCAGCGTCGTCTATGTCGCCACGCCCGAGGAAGCCATCGAGATGGCCAAACAAGGCGCAGACGCCATCATCGCCCATGTGGGTACCACCGTCGGTGGCAGCATCGGCGTGGTGAATGCGGTCGTGGACTGGGACTTCACTGTGAAGCGCACACAAGACATTATCGACGCCGCGAAGAGCGTGCGGAAGGACATCTTCACCCTCACCCACGGTGGCCCCATCAACACACCCAAGGATGCCGAATACATCCTCAGCAAAACCAATGCCGATGGCTTCGTCGGAGCCAGCAGCCTGGAGCGCATGGGCGTGGAGGATTCGCTGACGAATCTGACGCGTGAGTTCAAGCGCGTGCCCCTGGGGAATCGTTCTGCTCGCTAAAGCGAGATCATCTAGCGCCGTGATTTTTGCGAGCTTCAGCGCCCCAAGCCACGGCCAATGAAGCAAGCAAAACCACGGCCCAGACGATGGCGACTTGGCCCAGCGACAGCGTTTGCCCCAGCACCAGTTGAAGCGGTTGCCGCGGCAAAGGCAGCGCATAGATGAGCAGCAGATGCGCGACATACATGACCAGCGACTCCCGCCCGGCGAGCAGCAACCAGCCCAGTCCTGCGCGTGTCTGTATCGTCTGTGACAGAGCGTTATACCCGATCTTCACCACGGCTGCCGCCAGCAGCACCCAGCCCAAGCGCTCGAAAAAGAACCACACATGGCCATAGCCACCGGGCAGCCACGGCATCGAAAATGCCAGCGCCACTCCGAGCAGTCCGAGCGGCACGATTCCCCTGCCCCATCGCCCGCACAACCAACCTGCTGCCGCAAAGCCAAACCACGGAAACAGCGGGAATAACGAGCCTTGCTGCTTGTTTAAAAAAGCATCGACGACCACCCAGCCTGTCCTCGTCGCGGTGGCCCAGGGCGTCGCCAAGAGCACCACGAGCAGCAGCATCGCTACCGCGAGACTCGTGCCGCGAGGCAGTTTTTCCAAGGCCACCAGCAGCAGGCAAGACACCGCGAGACAGTGCAGCACATCCACCTGGCAAAGCACCCGCAGCATCTCTGAAAACGAAGCCCCCGGCTGCATCAGCGCCTGCGGCAGGTGCAGCACATACGCAACGCCGAGGATGCCTAACAAGCGACGAACCGTAGGCCAAGCAGGGCGGCGAGGCTTACTGCTGCTCAAGCGATCCATAGCTCGGCTACGAACCGCCATGCCACGCATCAACCCGGCCAGCCAGAAAAACGTCGGAGCCACCAGTCCATGATAAAAACTCAACTCCCCGTACCACGGCTGCGCCTGCTGCGCGGCCACGAGAAACGTATTCGCGCTGTGAACCCAGACCATACCCACCACCGCCATGCCACGCAGCAGGTCGATCCAGTCTTGTCGTTGGGGCTGAGGCATCGCGTTTGAGATGCGCTGACCAAGGCTAAGGCCTGAACCTCTGTCAAGCAGCGAGCACAGGGGCTTCACTCATCGCGACGTTCTCCCCCAGATTCCAGACTTTCCAAATGGGCCTCCAGCCTCCACAATCTGCGCCCATGCGCTCGATTTTGCCACTGTTCGTCCTTTTGCTGCCTGCCATGCTCGTCGCCAAGCCGAAGCCCAAAGCAGAGTCCACACCTCAGCAACAAGAGACCGCTCGCATCGCGGCCTTAATCAAACCCTCGCTGGTAAAAATCAGCCAACTCGGCAAGGACGGCGTCGATGGTCTCGGCACAGGTTTCATCATCAGCAAAGAGGGACTCATCGCCACCAATCTGCATGTCATAGGCCGTGGCCATCGCCTGCAAGTCGAGACGAGTGATGCCAAAATCTACGACGTTGAAGAGGTCCATGCCTCAGACTTCGAGCTGGATCTCGCCATCCTGCGCGTGAAAGCCAGCGGGCTGCAACCCCTCGCCCTCGGCGACTCCGACAAAATCACCCAAGGCGAATCCATCGTCGCCATGGGCAATCCCCAAGGCCTCACCTTCAGCGTCGTACAAGGCGTCATCTCAGCCGTGCGCGAGCTGGACGATTCACCGCTACCGATGATCCAAGTGGCCATGCCCATCGAGCGTGGCAACAGCGGTGGCCCCATCGTCGATGTGCGGCAGCGCGTCCTCGGCATCCTCACGCTCAAGTCCATGAAGACGCAAAACCTCGGGTTTGCCACACCCGTGAATGCCTTGAAAAAGCTACTGGAGCAGCCCAATCCCGTGCCTATCGCCAACTGGCTAAGCATCGACGCCTTCGACACCAAAGTGTGGAAGCCCGTGATGGGAGCGCATTGGACTCAGCAGGCGGGTATCATGAATGTGGATGCCCTCGGCGAAGGCTTCGGGGGTCGCGCCCTTTGCTTGTACCTGCCGGATGAACCCAAGGCCGACAGCTATGAAGTCACCGTGAGTATGCGTCTCGACGATGAATCTGGGGCTGCGGGCCTCGCCTTTTGTAGCGATGGGGGCGATGTCCACTATGGCTTCTACCCGACGGGTGGAAAGCTACGCCTGACACGCTTTGAAGGCCCCATCGTCAACGACTGGGCCATCCTCAAAGACATCGAATCGGAAGCCTATCATCCTGGTGAATGGAACCAACTGCGCGTGCGCGTGGAGAAGGATCGCCTGCTGTGCTTCATGAATGGTGAGCAAGTGATGGACGTGCCCGACACGGGACTGCGCGGCGGCAAAGTAGGGCTGTGCAAATTTCGCCAAACCAAGGCCGAGTATCGCAACTTCCACTGGGGCGCAGACCTCGCTGAAAAACCCATCTCTGCCGAAGTGAAAGCCGCGCTGAGCAAGGCCATCACCACCCATCTCGCCAAGCCAACCAACCCGCCAAGCAGCGACTTCATTACCCAGCCAGCCCTGGCTCGCAGGCTTATCAGCGAGCGAATCAAGAAGCTCGAAAGCCAAGCCGAAGCCCTGCGCACTCTCGAAGAAACCGTGCATCGCCAACACATCGCGCATGAGCTTTCTGTCGAGCTAGCGAAGCCCGAGGACAAGAGCCGCCTGCTCACCATCGCGATGCTCATCGCTCGCCACGACAACGCCGAACTCGACCCCACACCCTATGAAAACGCGGTGCAACGCATGGCCGACGACCTGCGCACGGATGCCGACATCAAAGCAGGTGGAACCAAAGCGACCACTCGCTTGAGCCGCTACTTGTTCAAAGAAAATGGCTTCCACGGCACCCGCAGCTTCGACTACGACAACAAGTCCAACAGCTACATCAATGAAGTCCTCGACGACCGCGATGGCCTGCCCATCACCCTCTCCGTGCTTTACCTGGAACTGGCCGAGCGCCTGGGATTAAAGGATGTTTTCGGCGTCAGCGTGCCCACGCATTTCATGGTCGGCTACCGCGTCGGCACAGTGACGCATCTCGTCGATGTCTTCAATGGCGGCAAAGAAATCCCCCTGCCGCCCATCCTCGGTGACGAGGAAGCTGAGCCCCTTCAACCGACCAAGAAAAAAGACATCGCCGTACGCATGATCACCAATCTGATGTCGAGAAGCGAAGAAACCAAAGCTGGCATGGAGCGCTACCGGCAGTATCGCGACCTCATCCTCACCGTCGCCCCCGAGAGCATCAGCCAACGCTCGCAGCGCCTGGAGGATCGCCTACGTACTGGCGATAAAACAGGTGCCCGCGAGGATGCCAAGTGGCTACTGGAGCACCCGCCCGAAGGCGTCAGCGACGATGGTCTGCAACAGCTCGGGCAGTTGTATCAGGACTTGGGGAAAGAGTAGCGCCATACCGCGCCCGCATTGAAGCGCATGGAGAGCTTCCTAGCTTCACAACACGGCATTGTGGGCGGCGAGCAACATCTTGCACTGCGCTGGCCTCACCGCCAAGATGCGCAACTCTCATTCGTCACGCCGCCAGCCGTTCGCTTTTATTTTGTCCATGAATCCCGCCACCACTCCACTCGACCTCCCACAGTTCCGCAGCCTCTTCACCGCGCTGAAGACCGAGATGCAAAAGGCCATCGTAGGTTACGACGAGCTGCTCACCGACACTCTGCTAGCGATTTTTTCGGGTGGCCACCTGCTCCTAGAGGGCGTGCCAGGACTGGGGAAAACCTTTCTCGTGCGCACGCTTTCGAGCGTCCTTGGCCTAGAGCCAGGCCGCGTGCAATGCACCCCCGACCTCATGCCTGCCGACATTCTCGGCACCCACATCGTCAATGAAAACGAGCACGGCCGCCGCGTGATGTACTTCGAGAAAGGTCCCGTGTTTAAAAATCTCCTGCTGGTGGATGAGATCAATCGCGCCACGCCGAAGACCCAGGCAGCGCTGCTCGAAGTCATGCAAGAGCGACGCGTCACCACGGGTGGGGAGACCCATGTATTGCCCGAGCCCTTCTTTGTGCTCGCCACGCAGAACCCGATGGAAATGGAGGGCACCTACCCACTGCCCGAGGCCCAGCTCGACCGCTTCATGTTCAAGCTGCGCGTCCCCTTCCCCGATCTCGATTCACTGGTGGAAATCAGCAAGCGCACCACGGGCTTTCACGAGCCCAAGCTCAGCACCGTAATGAGCGGGCCGCAGCTTCTCGCCTTGCAGCACCAACTCGGCGAAATACCTGTGCCCGATCCCGTCGCCAACTATGCGGCCAAGCTCATCCTCGCCTCGCACCCCGAGCAACCCCGCGCACTGCCCGAAATCGCCCGCTACGTCTCCTATGGAGCCAGCCCGCGTGGCTTACAGAGCCTCATTCGTGGAGCCCGAGTCTGGGCTGCCGTGCAGGGCCGCATGAATGTCTCTGCCGACGATATTACCCGCGTGGCGAAGGTGGCCCTGCGGCATCGCATCATCCTCAACTTTGAAGGCGAAGCCGGGCAGGTGAAAGTGGACGACCTCATTGGCAAACTGCTCGCCGAGGTGAAAACACCAGCGCAGTTGGCGGCATAGCGAGCACACAACAAGCCACTCCCCTGCCCTACATCATCCTGGCGATCACCAGTGACGTGTCGATCCCACCGAAGCCAAAAGAGTTCGAGAGCACGCGTTGCAGCTTTTTCTCCTGTGGCACGCTAGGCACCATATTCAGCCCTGCGCAGGCAGCATCCGCGACGTCCAGTTGCAGCGTCGGCGGCACCCAATCATGCTGCATCGCGAGCAGGCAGATGGCCAGTTCCAGCGCCCCTGCGGCTCCCAACGTATGCCCCGTAAAAGGCTTCGTCCCCGAGATCGCCAGCGACTCGCTAGCCGAGCCAAACACCGCGCGAATCTGCGCCAGCTCATTCGCATCATTCGCCTGCGTGCCCGAGGCATGGGCATTCACATAATCAATGCTGTCAGCATTCACCTGAGCATCCTTCAGCGCCCCTCGCATCGCCGCTTGCAGCGCCAGTCCATCCGTGCTCGGACTACTCATGTGGTGCGCTTCATTGGTGATCGCATAGCCTAGCACTTCCGCATAAATCCTGGCCCCTCGCCGCTGCGCGTGCTCCAGCGTCTCCATAACGAAAACCGCAGCCCCTTCGCCAATAACGAAGCCTTCGCGGTCGCGATGAAAAGGGCGATAGGCATAAGCCGCAGGCTCACCATTCCAGCGAGACATCGTATTCACATTGTCGAACGTCGCATAAATCATCGGCGAAATAGGGCACTCGCCAGCGCCTGCCAGCATCACCTCTGCATCGCCGCGTTGCAGGATGCGCAGCGCATCGCCCACCGCCGCATTGCCCGCTGCACAGGAGTTTGCATTCGTCGTGCATGGACCTTGCAGCCCGCATTCAATCGAGATATTCCCCTGCCCACTGCCACCAAAAACCTGCACCGCCAGCGCAGGTGGCAAGCCCTTCCCCCCCTGCTCCAGAAAGGACGCGTGCAGCGACTCGCCATAACCAAAACCACCGACGGCAGAGCCAAAACTCAAACCCGCACGCGGATTGGGCGTGGCATGACTCAGTACGATGCCTGCATCCTCAATCGCCATTTTTGCCGCGACCACACTGAACTGAGCGAAGCGATCCATGCGCTTCAGCCGATGCGGCGCTATCCAAGCGCGCGGCTGCCAGTCATCGACCCAGGCCGCGTGCTTCGACTTATAAGGTGAAATATCGAACCAATCCAAGCGCCTTACCGGGCTGTACAAACCCTGCAAGCTCTGCCAAAACGCTGCCCGCCCGATGCCCAGCGCCGACACCATACCCATGCCCGTGATGACCACGCGGCGCTCGCCATTGCTGCGGGTGAGATTCACTACTTCTGAAAAATAAAGAACTTCCGGCAGATGTAATTGATCAGGACGTTGGGCAGCAAAAAGCCCGCAAGCGCCGCTGGCTTAGACCATGCATACTCCGACACCAGCAAACCCTGAACCACCGTGCCACCAATCGCGCCGGGCATATTCACCAGCGTAAAATAGAGAAACTCCAGCACGATCGAGTGTCGTCCAGGCGTGAAAACCCAACGCGTATTCAGCCAATACACCGCCGCATTTGAAAACATAAAGGCCCCCAGTGTAGGCAACAACGTCTCCTTAAATTTCGGCCAACCGGTGGCATCAGGATCACCAGGAAACAGATGCACAAAGTACAGGTACAACGTGGCAAAAATCACCGTCGCCACCCCGCCGCTGATCGAGTACTTGGCGAACTGAATCATCGGATGAGCGTCGCGCTCATTGAACTTCGCGAGGATGGCTTTGAAGTCATTGGTGCGCAGGAACTGAAGAGTATCGGCAATCGGGGAAGGCATATCGGGCCGCAACGGTGGGCCGGATGTGCGGAATCTCAAACTGAAAGGCAATCGTTTCGCACCCGAGTGCAGCAGAGCCAGTAGCCCATAAAAAAAGCCCATAGAACCTTGATTCTACGGGCCTGGAAACTGGTGGAGATAAGGAGATTCGAACTCCTGACCTTCTCATTGCGAACGAGACGCTCTACCAACTGAGCTATACCCCCAATCCTTGTACACCAAGCATTAAGCGTGATTTTAGAGAGGCCATGTTAATTTGACACCCCGTTTGTCACCCCCACTGGTTCAGGCATGTCCAACAAGAGAACAAAATTCCTAGGTACCCGTGTTTGTATCGCCATAGTGTTAACGAGACGTATTATGGCATTGCGAAAGAGAGCGGCAACAGAAAAGAGCACAGCCTGGGCACCACGGATCGCTAGTTGGCCGAGCGATTAACTCGGACGTGGAATGTGCGGTTGTGCATCTGCTCAATACGAGACTGTGCATCAAAGGAGACCACATTGTGTCCACTGGTGCGCTGAATGAAGCACACTTCGATCCGCCTCATTTCATAAACATTCGCGAGCCTTTTTCATCTCTCGCGTAGCTTTTCAAAAACGGTCTAAGTTACCGAGCCTGATTTTATTCACCTGCCGCCTAGTATTTCAGGCTCAATGCTGCCCACTAATAAATTGATCAAGCGCTCATTGTAGGCTGAGCGGTGAAGCTAAAATCTAGCAGTTCACGAAGGCCTGAGATCATCCGACCATCAAGGTGTGCCTGCATCGCAAAGATGCTGCGCCTGAAGATGTAGGACTGATTCGCTCCGCCGCGTGGCATGGAGGCCATCGACGTTTCGCCGAGCAGGAAGCGGCGCAGGCGCATCGCGGGATGGTCCTGGCTGAGCATCACGCCGGTGCGTACGCCATGGAGAAACTCGGCGCACTGCTCGGCATTGATCTCGTGGTAGAGCACGGCGGCAGCGAGGAAGGATGCCTGGCATAGGCCCCGCACTTTCTTGTTGGCGTGCATCATGATCTTCAGCACGGCGCGGATGCTTTCGATATGGGTATCGAGCGTCTGCTTCACCGCGAAGTCTGAGGGCAGCGCGCCGCTTTCACTTCTCAGACTGCGCCGTGTGAGGCAGGTGGCGATCTCCACCTCCTGGCGGCAGGTCGCATGACCGGCGAGGAAGAGGACATCGTAGAGCGTGCGGCGACGCTGCCGATCGACCTTTTCCTGGCTGGCGGAGGGAAGGCCCAGGGTGACCATCATGGGCACCGTCTTGTTGGCGCGGACAATAGCGGTGAGTCGGTGCTGGCCATCAACAAGCGTTCCTTTGTCGTCGAAGCCGATGCCGCCTGGGGTGAGCCGCCACTCATCGGCGTTGATCTCGGCGACGTATTTCAGAACCACTGCTTCTGAAATTTTGCGGTTGCGCGTATTGCGGAAGAGCAATCGCTTGGCGGCATCGGGGGTGAGATACACCGCCATGGCATTGACCCCTGGAACTTTGTCCAGGTCGGCAAAGTTCACCGTGGGGTGGTTTCCGTTCAGTTTAGTTATGAGGTCCATAGGAGTGGGGATGTTGGGAGGGTTTATTTAGCGGTGATGTGGCGACGGCGACGCAGGCCGAGGGAAAGCAGTCCAAACAGCAGCAGCAGCGCGCGGCTGGGCTCAGGCACAACGGCTATGGCACCGGTGCTGAGGAAGCGGCTGGTATCCCAGGCTAGGCCACCGCCAAGCGATGGCAGATCGAGGTCGCTGGAATTGGCGGGATTAAAGCCGTTGGAAGCGGTGGCAACCAGGCCCATCCAGTCGAAGAGGTTCAAGATGTCACCCTGAATCCAGGTGTACCCTGTGAGCATGTTGGTGGCGATGGTGCCGTTGCCATTGAAGGTCGGCGCGATGCCAGCTCCGGTCATGTTCAACAAGTCGTTGTTGCCATTCAAGATGATGGTGCCGAGAGGATTATTACCCGTGAGCAAGGGGCCGCTGTAACTGGCCCACGAGGCTGGCGAGAGGCCGGGTTCATTG
>JANOAR010000047.1:0-56608 GCA_031411235.1 Verrucomicrobiota bacterium
GCCATCACCGGCACGCCGTTATGGGCCGCGCCCTCCACGGCCATCGCATCCCACATGAACTTGCGTGACGAGGCGAAGGCGAAGTCGCGCACCTTCTCCGCCTTGAACACCCAGGTCTTCTTGCCTTTGGGCTTGCCTTTCTCTGCCGCCTTCGCTTCCTCCGGCGTGACGATGAACACGGGCTTCTTCAATGATCCCTGCGCCTGCTTGAGCCGGTCACGCCGGGTTTGCGTGAGCACCTCATCGGCATTCTGCAACGCACCCGTGGCAGCCACCAGATGGTCATCGGGCACGGTGAGACGTACGGTGTAGTTGCCGAACTCTAGCGTGAACTCGCCGGTGCCGAGGAACTGCTTGTTCACCCAGCCCGCATAGTCTGTGTAGGCCGCCATGCGCGGGAACCACTGCGCGATGGTGTAGATGCAGTTGCCGTCCTCCTTGAAGAACTCGTAGCCCGTGCGGGCACTGAGACGCTTGCAGTCATTGATCGGAAAGCCCCACGCGATCTTGAACGCAAAGCTGCTACCCGCTGCGAGCGGCTGTGGCAGGTCAATACGCAGCATGGTCTTCACGATGGCATGAGCTAGGTCGTGGCCCTGGGCATCGGTGAGCTTGCCGATCTTCAACTCGCCGTCGTAGTCCTCATAAGTCAGCAGCCGGTCGAGCGCACTGTAAGTCACCTTGGCCGGATCAATGCCGCGCTTCGTGTTGGGCGCGAGGCGGGAGTCGGCATTGTGCGACAGGTAGTTCTGATCGAGCTGCACCCACAGGTAGCTCAGCGGATCTGGCGAGGCGTTATGATACGTCACCGTCGCATCCGCACGGATCGCCCGCTTCACGTCATCGAGTTCCACATGGATGTCGTAGTCCGCCGTGTTCTGCCAGTAACCGGAACCTGGCGCACCCGAGGCAATGCGTTGAGCAGAAGGCGTCGGCACCGTTGCATCAAGCTGCTGAAACTTGGCCACCTGGGCAAGCGCCGAGCTGATGTAGGAACTGATCGACAAGGCGGTGAGAGCAAAAAAAACATCGGTGTTTCATCGTCGCGCATAGTTCCGAGACCAGTGCCGATGGCAATCGCAGAGTGCAGGATCGAGCCCCCCTTCTCCTGTTCACCATGGATTTCATTGTGGTGCCCGGTGAGCTATGAGCAGAGGTGAGAGGCGCAGCCAAAACGCTGCGCGTCATGCTGCACGGAGTCGCCCGAAACCCCTATATTGTGGGCAACGTCATCCCACTCAGCGCAATCTCAACTCGGGGCTTGAGATCGTCAGCGTCGTGTTGGCTTCGGTGTGCTTGTGGACGGTGATGATATCGAGCGTCGTTACGTCGCCTTCGACGGCCACTTCACCTGCAAAGGTGGCGCTGCCAGCCTTTTGCAAAGGCGCGGAGGCCCACTTGTCGAACTCCATCTGCATCGAGTAATCGGGGTTGCGATTAACCGACCAAAACACTTCGTTGCTTTGAGGTTCGGTGCCGTCGGGGAACTTGACGCTGATGCTGAGATGATGCGTTTCCTTGTTCCACGTTGCCGTCAGCTTCGGCGCTTCGATCAAGCGACGCGTGCCGAAAAAATGATGCGTGGCGAAGGCATACAGGTTGTCCTCAACATCGGGCTGCGAGGCGGTGGACTTGGTGAAGCCAGCCTCCTTCGCGCCACCGTGCTGGCCACCGGGCATGATGTAAACGGGCAGTTGCGGGAAGCGTTCGCCCAGCTCGATGAGGCCGGGGCCGACGTTGTCGTTTGAGCCCTGGTTGTAGAGAATCTCGACGCCGCGCTTCTGCAATGCATCGAGGTAGTTGGTGGTGCGGCAGACTTCCCACGCGAGGCTGCTGGCGGCTTTGATCTCGGCTTCGCTCCAACCCGATGCGCGGGTGGCTTTCAGCGTGAGCCGTTCGTCAGAACGGGCCTTCTGCCGCACCAGCATCGCGGCGCGTCCGGCCTCTGACATCGTGGCGAGGAAGGCATCGTTCATCTTTGTGATGGCGGGGTTCATCGTGCCTTCGACATACGGTCCGCCGGGGCTGTCGATGATCGGTGCGACGACGGGCATCATGGCGGTGATGCGATCATCCGCGATGCACGATGCAGCAGTGGCCACGCCGCGCTTTGATCCGCCGGTGGTGATGACTTTCCTCGGTTGGAAGACGTCCTTCTCCGCTATGGCTGCGGTGAGCGCGCGCATGTCGCTCAGGCCCCAAATCCAGGCGGGCGTGTAGCGGGCATCTTTGGTCTTCATGAAGTGCTCCTCCATTTGCAAATGCAACTGCCCGACTGGCTCCATGTCGGTGATGGGCACCATGCCGATGAAGACGAGGCCAACGCCATGCTCCTTGAGCAACCGCAGCTTCGAGCCCGACGGCGACAAGACCTTCAATTGCAGGCCGGTGTTCTCGATGAGGATGTGGGTGCAAACCTTGCCCACGGGTGCCAGCAAGGTCACTGGCAGGCGCACCTTTTGCCCTGCCCACCACTCGCACACGGTGATCTCGATGAGCTTGGAACGCAGCGTCGGATCTTTCGCCATGGGCTTCCAATCCTCGATCACACGGGTCTCCAGCGTGGAGGCATCACGCACGGACGCCATGTCATAACGGCCAAGGGTGATGTCTGCATGGAGCGATGGGAGCGCGATGAGCGATGAAAACAGAAGGGCGATGATGCATTTCATGGAGGCCGTTCTATACGGCAGCGATGGGCCATTGTATCGTGGCCAGCTTGTTGGTTTGCTGTTCAAGTCAGCACGAGTCCATGTGGCGTTCAGCGCATAGATTCTCGGCGACACAGCCTCGGAATCCCATCCCACTACGCCATGCGGCAGGCTTTGATGGTATTCGCCATGAGCATGGCGATGGTCATGGGGCCGACGCCGCCGGGAACGGGGGTGATGGCGCGGCACTTGGGGGCGACTTCGTCGAAGGCGACATCGCCGACAAGGCGGTAGCCACGCGGGTTGCTGGCGTCGTCGATGCGGTTGATACCGACGTCGATGATGACGGCTCCTTCGCTGACGTGCTCGGCTTTGATGAAGTTCGGGCGACCTATGGCGGCGATGATGATGTCAGCGCGGCGGGTGATAGCGGCGAGGTCGCGGGTGCGGCTGTGGGCGATGGTGACGGTGGCGTTGCCGCCTTTGCCTTTGGCCATCAATAGCAGGGCCATAGGCTTGCCGACGATCATGCTGCGGCCCACGACGACGACGTTGGCCCCGTCGGTCTCGATGCCGCTGGCGATGAGCAGTCGCTGACAGCCAAGGGGGGTGCAGGGGACGAAGCCCGTGGGGTCTTCGAGGGCGAGCTTGGCAACATTGACGGGATGGAAGCCATCCACGTCTTTCATCGGGTCGATAGCACGGACGATGGCGGCCTCGTCGATGTGCGGTGGTGGTGGGCTCTGCACGAGGATGCCATGGATGCGGGAGTCAGCGTTGAGTTGCTGAACAAGGGCGAGCAGCTCAGTCTGAGTGGTGCTGGCAGGTAACTCATGGCGCACGGAGTAGAGGCCAAGGTCGTGGCATTTTTTGTCTTTGCTGCGGACGTAGGCGCGGGAGGCGGGGGCGTCGCCGATGAGGACGACGGCGAGGCCTGGGGTGCGGCCTGTGGCTTTGAGTTCAGCGATGTCGCGCTGGCATTCGGCGAGGACTTCGCTGGCGATTTGGGTGCCGCTGATGAGCATGGAGTGATGGACGATGCGTGACTTTATTCGACATCGCCGAAGCCTGTCGCGATGAGGCTGCCGAGGTCTTTGAGGGCGGCTTCGGCGTCGCTGCCTTGGGTGGTTACTTTGATGCACTCGCCTTTTGAGGCGGCGAGCATCATGAGGCCCATGATGCTCTTGCCGTTGACTTGCTCGTCATCTTTCTCCACCCAGATTTCGCATTGAAACTGGCTCGCATGTTTCACGAACTGCGCGGCGGGCCGAGCGTGCATGCCGTTCTTATTCGTGATGGTGAAGTCCTTCTCCAGAGTCATGGGATTTTCAGTTTTTTGCGGGGGCTAACCTAATTGGTCATCAGCCATTTTTTGCAACAGCCTTTGATTAAAGTGCGAGGCGGTGTTGTAACCGAAGGCCTTGAGCTTGAAATGCAGTGCGGCTAGCTCGATGAGGCCGGCCATGTCGCGCCCTGGGGCGAGGGGGAGCTTGATGCAGGCGATGGGCAGGCCGAGGACGTCCTCGGTGTGATCGGCCACATCGAGGCGCTCCATTTCATGCAGATTGGCGTCGGGGACGAGGCTGACGATGAGGTCGAGGCGCTTGGAGAGGCGCACGCTGCCGACGCCGAAGAGGCTGGCGACATCGAGAATACCGAGGCCACGGACTTCGATCATGTTGCGGGTGATCTCGGGCGCGGTGCCGATGATTTCGCGCTCTTCATTGAGCCGGAGGCGCACGGCATCGTCGGCCACGAGGCTGCCGCCCCGCTGGAGCAGGCCGATGACGCTCTCGCTTTTGCCACTGCCGCTGGGCCCCATGATGAGCAGGCCGATGCCTTGCACATCGACCATGCTGCCGTGCATGGTGGTGGTGGGGGAGAAGGCCCAGTCAAGGCGGATGGTGGCGCTGTTGATGAACTTCATGGTCACCATGCTGGTCTGGAAAACGCTGATGCCTGCGGCGTTGGCGATGGTCACGAGATCCTCGGGCACGTTGCGCCCACGGGCGACGACGATGCAGGGAATGTCCTGGGCACAAAGGGCGACGAAGCGACTGCGGCGCGTGTCGGCATCGAGCTTTTTCAAGTAAGCCAGCTCGGAGTTGCCGAGAACCTGGACTCGCATGAAGGCGAAGTAGTCGAAGAAGCCTGAGAGGGCGAGGCCTGGGCGATTGACGGAGGGCTCTTGGATTTTGCGCACCATGCCTGCATCGCTGCCCACAAGCTTGAGCTTCAATACCGCTTCATCGTGGCGAAAAAAATCGCCAACGGTGATGTAGGAGGGGCGCTTTATTTTGTGGGGAACGGGCATGGGGAAGCTGGAGCCCTGAGGGCGGGATGGGTCAGACGGAGGGCATGATGTCCTTGAAGAGATCCGCGATGGCGAGGCTTAGCTCTGGGATGCTGCTGCTTTGCAAGGTATCGCCCAAGGCGTAGTTGGTGGTGGTGAGGTAGTGGCCAGCACTGGGGTCGCGATAGACTTCGACGTATTGATCCTTGGCGTTGATGATCCAGTATTCGAGCACCTTGGCCTCGGCATAGAGGTCGGCGAGATCACGGTCATCGGCGAGGCTTGTTACGGCGACTTCGACGACGAGCCTCGCTGTGGTGGGGTGGGATTGATAGTCCGTTTCAGCTCCTTCAACGATGGAGAGATCCGGCTCCGGCTCGGAGTCTTGGAACGTCAGTGGGTCTTCTTTGCGCACCCAAAAATGGCCATCACAAGCGCTCTGTAGCAAGGTAAGCAAACGCGCTGCGAATTTTATGTGGAAGATCGATTTGGTCATTTTTTCCATGATGACGCCTCGGATCAATTCCGCACGATCTGGGGCTAAGTTGTTGTCAATCATCTGATGCCAAGCAGCGACTGAGAGCGGCAGGGCGCGCTTTTGGTACGAGGGGTTGTTCAGAATGGTGAGCATGGAGCGAGTTTAAAAGATGTCGGTGGGAGAGGCAAGGTCGCTCATTAGTTTTGCAAGCTCAGGAAGATGAGCAGCACGATGAGCCCGGCGATGATGGCGAGTGCGACCTTGATCCAACTGAGGGGATACTCGCCAGCGATCTTGCCGGTGTAGCCGTTGACGATGACTTGGTAACTTTTGCTGCCGTAGGTGTAGGTGAGCAGCCAGACGGGGAGGAGGACGTGCTTGAAGGTTTGCCCGGAGTACTGGGTGGCGACGCGCAGGCCGCGCTGGGTATCGCCTGGCACTTGCTGGGAGCAGAGGGAGGTGATGTTTTTCTCCATGCTCTGCTGGCTGGCGTTGGAGGCTTTGCTGAGGTCGATCTGATACTGCTCGACGACCCAGCCGGAGAGATAGCCGGGGTCGTAGGGGACGAGTTTTTCCGTGGTGGGGAAAGGGGAGACTTCCTCCAGCAACGCTGGGTGTACGCCGAGCGAGGCGGGGACGAGGAGGTCGTCGAAGAAGTGATC
Source organism: Verrucomicrobiota bacterium (assembly GCA_031411235.1). Lineage (GTDB taxonomy): Bacteria > Verrucomicrobiota > Verrucomicrobiia > Verrucomicrobiales > Verrucomicrobiaceae > JANOAR01. The sequence continues at coordinate 6,085 of JANOAR010000047.1, forward strand.
CAGTGCGCCCGAGGCGTGCTCCCAACTGGTGTGTCTCTGGGAGCGCCCTTGGCTGTCGCGGGTGTAGTAATACCTGCCTGCCTCGGCTTGCCAGTCGGCATGGACTTGGGCGTCGAAAGTCCAGTAGGGCAGGTAGATGCCGTGCAGGGTGTCGGTGAGGGCTTTGCCGCCGAGGGCGTTGGGGGCGAACCAATGACTGTTGTACCAGGTGCGGATGTCCTCGCGTACTTTGGTGTCGGCGACGTTGAAGGGGAGCAAGCTGCTGGGCCGCACGGGAGCCTTTACGTCGTCGATGCTGATCAAGGACGGCGAGCCGCAGAAGTCGCAGTTCTGGGCCATGCGCTTGGGGTCAAAGACGGACACGGCGTTGCAGCTTTGGCAGCGTACGGTTTTCTTTTCTGCGGCCCAGCCCATCTCGTCGGCGGGCATGGAGAGCAGGGCTTGTTGCAGTTCGTTTTCTTGGATCGCCGTGCCGTCTGACGGCAATTCCACGTTCGAGTTGCTGCCGCAGTAGGGGCAGACGAGGGTCTTTTTAGAGGGGTTCCAAACAGCCTCAGCACCACAGGCTGGGCAGTTGAATTTTTTGAGGGCGGTGATCTCGGACATGGCGATCGAACGACGATGGTGGGCTGCGAAGACCGGGGTGAGTTACCTTCCTGGCCGCCGGAAGATGCCGCCTTTGCTCTGGCTTTCCTGCTGCTTCTTGGCGTCTTCCTTGGCCTTGGCTTTTGCGGCATCGTCGCTGTACCAGATGACGCCATTGCGCTTCATGTTGGAGATGAGGGCTTTGAAGTCGTTGCGCAGCTCGGGATCGGTCATCAAGGCTTTGAACAAGCCGTCTCCCTTGGCCATGTCTTTGGTGAGCAGTTCAAAGTTTTTCGCGCCGTTGCTGAAGCGGGCCATGGTGTCAGTGGCGGTCTTCATGAGTTTGTCGGCTTGGGCGATGGCGGGGGTGAGTTTGTCGATCATGCCGTCGATTTTTTTGGTGCTGCCATCGACGGTGACGGCGGTTGCTTTGAAACTGGCAGCGGCTGTTTTGAGGTCTGAAATGGCGGAGCGGAGATCGTCGGCATTGGCGTCGCCGAGGATTTTTTCATCCAAGCGGCGGGTCATGTTATCGAAGGATTCGAGGCTCTTTTTGAAATGGCCGATGCTGTCGGGGCCTAGCGCACCATTGTTCACTTTGCCCATAGCTTCCTTCATTTCATCAAGGGCTCCGCGCATGTCATCGAGGACGAGTTGGCCCTTTTTGCCAAGTTCGTTGGCGGTGCCTTGGAGCTCATCAAGCCCTTGCGCGATGCCAATGTTTTCCGTGGGCACGATGGTGCCTGGCACGATGAACTTCTCGGCGGTTAGGCCGCTGGTGCGGATTTCGATGAAGGAGTCACCGAGCAGGCCTGCGGTGCCTATTTTGAACTTCGCGTCGCTGGGGATTTTTTTGTCGTTGTAAATCTCTAGTGGGATAATGACGCCATTGAATTGGTCGTTGAGCTTGGGCACACGCGGCACCTTGCCGATCTTGGAGCCGCCGAGCATGATGGGTGTGCCTTCCTTGATCCCTGTGGCATTGGGGTAGGGCAGGGTGATCTCATAGGTGTCCTTCAACAGCTCTTTGACAGAGCCAAATTGCAGGATGAGGCCGCCCAGTAGCAGCAGGCCGACGAAGAGGAATAAGCCGACGAGCAGTTCGGTTTTTTTATCGCGTTCTTCCATAAGGATTGGGGGGCTTTGTCAGGTTCGTTGGGCAGGTTAGGCGGTGATGCCGGAACGCCCTTCGATGAAGTCTTGCACTTCGGGGTCAGGGCTGTTTTTTAGCTCTTCGGGGGTACCGAGGAAATGGATGACGCCGCGCTTGAGCATGGCCACGCGGTTGGCGATTTTATACATGCTTTTCATGTCATGGGTGACGACGAGTGAGGTAATGTGGTAGCGCTTTTGCAGGCGCAGAATCATCTGGTCGATGACGTCGGAGACGAGGGGGTCGAGGCTCGCGGTGGGCTCGTCGTAGAGGATGCACTGCGAGCGGGTGACGATGGCGCGGGCGATGCCAGCGCGCTTTCTCATGCCGCCAGAGAGGTTGACGGGGAGCTTCTTGCCGTGCTCGGCGAGATCCACGACTTCGAGGGCTTCTTGCACGCGATCCCTGAGTTCTTTGCGGTCGCGCAGGCCAGCTTCGACGAGAGGGAAGGCGATGTTTTCCTCGACGGTCATGCTGTCGAAAAGAGCGGCGTTTTGGAACATCATGCTGACCTTCGCGCGGATGGGGGCGAGTTCGCGCTCGCGCAGCTTTTCCACATGCAGGCCATCGACGACGACGGTGCCTACGTCGGGGCGCATGAGGCCGATGACGTGCTTCATGAGCACCGTTTTGCCTTCGCCGCTGGGGCCGATGATGACGAGTGTTTCACCACGATGCACCGTCAGATCCACGCCGTGCAGGATGTGCTGCTCGCCGAGGGTCTTTTGCAGACCTCGCACTTCGATGAATTCACTGGTGGCTGGCTCAGGCATGGTGGGGGCATTTTAGGCGCTCGCCCCCATGGGGAAGACGTAGTTGAGCAAGACTGAGAGGAAGAAATTCACGATGAGCAATGACAGCGAGGAGATGACCACGGCGCGGGTTGTGCCTGTGCCTACACCCACCGCGCCATCTTTGGCCATGAGTCCCTGGTGGCAGGAGACGAGGGTGATGATGATGCCGAAGACGAAGCCCTTGATCATGCCTACATTCAGATCCGTCATATTCGTGTGCTCGACCATGTGGCCGACAAACCAAGGCTGGGGCACGCCGTAGCCATAGACGGTGACGAGGAAGGAGGCGAGCAGGCCAAAGGTGATGCTCTCTGCGATGAGCAAGGGCATGGAGATGAGCATGGCGATGAAGCGCGGCAGCACGAGGTAGCCCACGGGATCGACACCCATGACGCGCAGGGCGTCGATTTGCTCGGTGACTTTCATGGTGCCGATGTCGGCAGCCATCGAGGCACCGACGCGCCCGGCGACCATGAGCCCGGCTAGCACGGGTCCCAGCTCGCGGCAGAGCGCTACGGAGACGATAGCTCCGACGCCTGTCTCCACGCCGAACTGCTTGAAGTTCATGTAACACTGGAAGGTGAAGACGGCACCCGTGAACGCCCCAGTGACGATCACCACGGTCTGTGAGCCATAGCCAATCTCGACGATTTGGCGAGCCACGAGCCTTAACCGCAGAATGCCTGAGCGCACGGCATAACTAAGATCGCCGACCAAGGCAGCGAGCTGCCCCAAGTAGTGCAAAAATTCCAAAAAGATGCGACCTGGCAGACGAAAAAAGTCCATGAACAAAGGGAGGCGCATTGTGGCACGCGATGCGGGAATGGCAAATCAGCAGCAGGAATGAAATTTGCCCCGCAGGCCAAGGCGCGAGTGACACAACTGACACACGTTCCTCACACCGCCGCCGTGCTATTGCAACCGCGCTGTGTCACTGCCGGAGGCGAGCCCTTCCACGGCTTGGCCGACGAAGCGTGGCTCCAGGCCGATGTCTTTGAAGACATTGTTGATCTCCTTCAGCGTCACTTCCGCCGCATCTTCGATCTCGAAATAGACGAGGTCGTGGTGGTCGTCGATCTTGTAGCGCACACGGGGAACGAGTTCCATTTGGTTGCGCAGTTGCATGACGGTATCGCCATTGCGCAGGCCTCGGGCATAGACTTCAAGTTCGATCATTGCGGTGTCTTTTTCTTTTGTTAAGGCTAGCCAATCGCCGCCAAGGTACCAAGACAAATATTGGCGACAAGCCTTCCTTATTTCATCGTCACCCTACTCCTACCTCTATGCGCTACTGGCTCCTCAAGTCCGAACCCGATGTCTTCTCTTTTGCCGATCTCAAAAAGCGTCCGCGCAAGACGGAGCCGTGGAATGGCGTGCGCAACTACCAGGCACGGAACTCCATGCGCGATGACATGCAGGTGGGTGACCTCGGCCTATTTTACCACTCGAGTTGCCCCGTGCCGGGCATCGCGGGTGTGGTGAAAATCACCCGCGCGGCCTATCCTGACGCGACGCAGTTCGATGCCAAGAGCGAGTACTACGATGCTAAAAGCACCCGCGAAGCCCCTCGCTGGGTCATGGTCGATGTCACATTTGAAGCCGATCTGCCGCATTTCGTGAGCCTCGACCAGTTGCGCGAAGACGCAGCCCTCACCGATCTGATCACCCTGCGCCGAGGCAATCGCCTCTCGATCACCCCTGTGGAAGCCGCGCACTTCCACCGCATCTGCCAGCTCGGCGGCCAAAGCAGGCAAAAATGAAAGGGCATTTGAGTCGGGCGCGAGACTCGTATAGTCTCGCCGCCTTCTTTTCCCAGGTAGCCTCGCGCATTAACCCCCGTCCTCCTTCTATTCCCCATGCCCAAGTTCATCGAAATGCCCAAGCTCAGTGACACCATGACCGAGGGCTCTCTCGCCAAATGGCTGGTCAAGGAAGGCGACAAAATCAAGATTGGGCAAGGCTTTGCCGACATCGAGACGGATAAAGCCACGATGGAGGCAGGCAGCTATTTTGAGGGCACCGTGCATCGTCTCATCGTCCAGCCGGGGCAAAAAGTGGGTCTCGGCACTCCCCTCGCGATCGTGCTGGAAGAAGATGAGGCTGTGCCCGCCAACCTCGATGAACTCATCGCCGCTGCCCAGGCCAAGGCCGCCGCCAGCTCCGCACCGAAAGCCGAAGCTCCTAGCTCCGGCGGTGGCGCGGGCCGCAGCGCCTCGAAGTCGGCGGTCCCTGGCCCCCGCTTGCCCAGTGCCCCACAGCACACCCGCCGAGTCGCGGCGAATAGCAGCGCCCGTGTGAAGGCGTCTCCTTTGGCTAAAAAAATCGCTGCCGACCAAGGCATCGACCTTGGTCAACTCACAGGCACTGGCCCTGGTGGACGCATCGTGCGCAGCGATGTGGAGAATGCGCCCGCGCGCGGTGCCGCAGGTGCGGCACGCGGCCCCGCAACGCCGACGATTCGCCCCGTCGCTGGCCCGGAGGACGAGCGCGTGCCGACCAGCACGATGCGCAACATCATCGCCGAACGCCTCCTCGCTTCGAAGACGCAGATCCCACATTTCTACCTGAACATCGAAGTCGATGCCGCGCCGCTCATGCAGTTCCGCGCCCACTTGAATGCCACCAACGAGAAGACTGGCGGCAACAAGTACTCCATCAATGACTTCATTCTGAAAGCCGTCATCCGCTCTGCCCAGGCGGTGCCTGCGATCAATGCCGCCTGGGATGGCGATGCCGTCATCAAATACAAACACGTCGGGCTCAGCATCGCCATCGCCGTGGAGGATGGCCTCGTGACACCCGTCATCAAAGACGCCGACACCAAGACCCTGCTGCAAATCAGCGAAGCAGTGAAGGACATGGCTGGACGCGCCAAAAACAAGCGCCTCACTCCCGATGAATTCAACGGCGGCACCATCACCGTGAGCAACCTCGGTGCCTATGGCATCGACACCTTCTCCGCGATTATCAATCCTCCGCAGGCCGCCATCCTCAGCATCGGCAGCATCCGCGCCGTGCCCGTGATGAATGATAAAGGAGCCATCGTCGCCGGGCAACGCATGTGGATCGGTCTCAGCGGCGACCACCGGGTCGTCGATGGTGCCGTGGCGGCGGGCTTCCTGGCCGAGATGCGGAAGCTGGTGGAGAATCCGGCTCTGATGCTGGTTTAAAAATCCACGCGACCCTTTTGCCTCTACCTCACATGCTCCCTGCTTGGCTCCAGGCGCGGAGTTTGGCCCAGTGCTCGTGGAGTTGAAGCCGAGTGTCGGGGCGGTGGGCTGGGCGTAGGAGCCAGGCGAGGGCTTTCTCGGCGATGAGTCGGGCGGTGCCTTTGGGGCCTAGCCAGATGACGCGTTGCTGGTGCTTGGCGGCGATGCGAAAGATGGTGTGGGTGAACTCGTACACGCGGCTGTAGCCCTGGCGCTGGTAGTTGAAGGGGAGGGTGAGGCGCAGGATGGTGTGGCCGTGGGCGAGCTGGCAGAGGCTCCATTCATAATCTTCGGCGGTGGGCAGGGTTTCGTCGAAGGGGGCGATGAGCCAGTGGGCGCGGCGGATCATGCCGAGGCTGTTGGTGTAGATGGAGCAGAGTCTCATGCCTTTGGCCTGGACTTCGGCGTGGGTGATGTGATCGCTGTAGAAGGGATCGGTGTCCCACTTGGGGCTGACGCCAGCGGCCTGGGGATGGGATTCCAGCGCGGTGGCCATGCGCTCGATGGTGTGGCGGTCGGCGAGGGCGGTGTGACTGCTGACGACGAGGATGAAGTCGGTGGGGGGGCTGTGCTGGATGCCGAAATTGAGCACGCAGGGGTGGCTGTATTTTTCTGTCCAGGGAAGAATCAGGGCTCCGGCTTCGGCGAGGAGGCGGGGGGTGTCGTCGGTGCTGCCGTTATCCACGGCGACGATGAAGTCGGGCTGGCGCGTCTGGGCGCGGAGGCTGGCGAGGACGCCGGGAAGGGTGCGGGCGGAGTCTTTGCAGCGGATGAGGCAGGCGATGGTGGGCATGGGGAAAAATGATGAATGATGAGTGATGAATGTTTCAGAGCTGCTGAAGGGGGGGGAAGTGGGCGAGCCAGTGGGGCCAGGTGAGGGTGCTGCCTTTGGTGGGCTGAAGGAGGACGAGGAGTGGCTCGCTGCCGCTGCGGCCTGCGGTGAGGCGGCGGAGGGCGGTCTGCCACCAGTAGCGGAGGGGGGAGGCGTGGTGGGCTTGGATGTCAGTCCAGTAGTAGAGGGCTTGGGCGGTTTGCTGGCCCCTGGCGAGGGTTAGATGGGAGGCGCTGCCGCCCTGGGGGAGGGGCTGGGTGGTGTCTTCTGTGATGTCCCAGCCTGCACTGCGAAAGCAGTAGCGGGGGTCGTGGACGGCGTGGCGGTTGCGGGTGCCGTCGATGACGAGGAGGACGGCGGTCTGGCCGTCGAAGGTGCAGAGCTGCTTGGTGGCACTGGCGGCACCGAAGACTTCGAGTTCCTGCGGGGCGAGGGGGATGTCTTGGCAGGTGAAGCTGGGGCCACTGCGAGGGAGGGCGCGGAGTCGCTCGCTGGCGTCGGCGAGCTGGGCGTCACCGCAGAGGAGGGTGAGGCCGAGGGCAGCGATGAGGCCGAGGGCTGGGAGGGGGACGCGGACGGGAAGGGGGGGCGATGAGGAGAGGGGGAGGCTATGAGAGGGGAAGACTATGAGAGAGGGGGATGGGGAGAGAAGGATGAAGAACAGGAGCAGGAGGGTGAAACGAAGGGCTAGGACGATGGGGGGCGAGGTGCTCTCGGCGAGCCAGCCGAGGAGGGGCATCCAGGCTAGGGCGGTGGCTAGGGCGAGGGTGCTGCGGGTGGGGGTGCCTAGCCAGGCGCTGCCTGCGAGGGCGAGGGCGGTGTGGGCGAGGATGTGGAGGCTGGTGGCTTGGCTGAGGAGGGCAAGGGCGATGGAGGCGAGGAGCCAGGCGACGGAGGGGCAGCTGTTGGCGGGGCGCTGCCGGTAGAGGATCGTGGCCCAGGCGAGGAAGGTAGCGGCTCCAGCGAGGTCATAGGGGGAGTATTGCCAAGTGAGAGCGAGGTCGCGGGCGGTGTAGGCGCAGAAGGCGAGGGCGGCGAGGCCGAGCCAGCGCTGCTGTTGGTGGGGGCTGAGGGGGCGGTCGGGGAGGTGGTCGAGCGCGGTGCTGAGCGCCCACCAGCCGAGGGCAAAGGTGGCCATGAGGACGCCCCAGCCGAGGATTTCATGGAGAAGGCCTTGGACGCTGGCGGTGGAGGTTTGCAGGGCGGCGGCGCAGATGAAGATGATGCGGGCGGTATTGCCGAGCCAGGCGATGAGGGGGAGGGCGGCGAGGGCGGCGATGTAGCGCGGGGTGCTGCCGAAGCGGGTCCAGGCGAGAGCGCTGCCGACGAGGAGGATGGCCTGGAGGCTATGCAGCCCAGCACAGGCGGGCTCGATGGTGACGGGGAGCCCGATGATGCTGAGCTGGGTGCCCTGCTGCTGGACGGCGAGGCCGAGGGCGCTGAAGAAATGGGCGGCGATGCTGGTGCCGCTGAGGCGGAACCACCAGCCGAGGCTTTCAATATCTAGGCTGACCCAGGGGAAAGCGAGGGCGACGAGGATGAGGAGGCCGCGACGCTGCTGCCAGTCGCTGGCGGGTAATTGAGAGCGCAGGAGGTAGCCGAGGGCGAGGGTGAGGCCGAGCGATTGCAGGAGGAGGCTGTTGAAGGCGGTGCCGAGGAGGAAGGGGATGAGAGCGATGAGTGATGAGTGATGAGTGATGATTGGGAGCGCTGGCGTCTGCTTTGTGAAGCGCCAGGGCCAGCCCAGTAGGGCGGCGAGGGGGAGGGCGATGAGGAGGATGGCGTCTCCGGGGCTGCCGCTGTGGGCGCTGAGCCATGCGAACAGGGCGGCGAGGGCGAGGAGCGCTAGGGTGACGGGTTTGGCGGGCATGAGGGGAGAGAGTTATGAATGATGAGTGATGAGTGATGAATTCAGAATGAGGGAATTAGGGTTGTGACTTTTTGGCGTCTAGGATGGCGACGAGGTTGGCGCGGAGCTGAAGCTGGTCGGGCATGAGGGTGAGGAGTTCTTGGGTGAGGCGCTCGGCGGTGGGGTAGTCTTTGGTCTGGAAGGCGCGGCGGGCGAGGTAGGTGCGGGCTTCGATGCTGTGCTTGGCGATGGTTTGGTAAATGGCGGCGGCTTCGGGCTCGTTCTTGGCGGTGAGGGCGGCGGTGGCGAGGAGTTCCTGGCCGAGGGTGGTGGCGCGGAGGGCGGGGCTGTTTTGCACGGTGGTGGTGGCTTGGTCGGGGTGGTGCTCGATGAGCTGGAGGTTGGCGAGGAGCCAAGCGGCTCGGTAGCCGGGGTCGCTGTCGGTGGTAGCCAGGGCGGCGAGCAGGGGGCGGGCGAGGTCGGGGTGGTCGAGGGCGAGGTGGTTCTCGGCGGCGAGGACGGCTAGCTCGGGGCTTGGGGGTTGGGTGGCGAGGTAGTCGAGGGCGGCCTGGGGGCTGCGGTTTTCGCGCAGGCAGACGGCGATGCCGTAGGGGAACCAGGCGGGGAGGTCGGGGGCGGTGGGGACGGGCTGAAGGGCTGTCTCACTCTGGGGCAGGAGGGTGAGGGCGGCTTCGCGCCAGCCTGCGGCGAGGAAGGCGGCGGCGAAGGCGTGGGGGCTTTCGAGGAGGCGCTGCAAGTCGGGGGGCAAGGGGCTGGTGTTCTGGGCTTGCTGGGCGGCGTCGAGGGCGCGGAAAAAGGGGTGGGGGATGACTGTGGGTTGCTGGTTGTTTTCAGTTTCGCTGGCGAGCTTTAGTGAGGGTGGAGTGAGGCGGGCTTCGAGTCGCCAGGCGAGGGTGCGGAGGAGGGCGTTTTCTAAGGGGGCGCTGAGGGAGGCAATTTTGTGGTGGTTGTGTTGCAGGAGTTCGTAGGCTTGGGGGTAGTCGGCGTGGCGTAGGGCGGCGATGACACGCAGCCAGAGGACTTCGGGGTGCTGGGCTTGGAGGTGCTCGATGCGGCGGAGTTGGCGGGTTTCGGAGTCGCTCCAGGTGGGGTGTTGGCGGATGTAGGCGGCGAGGGCTCCGAGGGGGGAATTGAGGGATGAGGGGGGATTGAAGATGGAGGTGCTGGCGGCGTCGGCGGAGGAGGACACGGCGGCTTTGGGGCGAGGGGAGAGGACTTGTGACCAGAAGGCGGTTTTGAGGGCGATGGTGTCTAGCGGGGTCTCGGCTTGGGCTTGAACCCAGGTATCTTGGGCGAGGTCGAGCTGGTGGGTGCGGAGGTAGAAGCTGGCGAGCTGGTCGCGCCAGAGGGGGTTCTTGGGCTCGGCGAGTTGGGCGGCGACGTATTCGACGCGGGCGAGGGGGAGCTTGCCTGCGGCTTCGAGGATTTGGGCGCGGAAGGCGCGGACGTCGGGGTTGTGGGTGTCGGCGCGCTCGGCGGCGGCGAGTTCGTTCCAGGCGGCGGTGTAGTCTGGGGTGTTGGCAAATAATAGGGCGAGGCGGACGCGGCGCAGGGCTTCGTCGCTGCCGGTGAGGGGGGTGCTTTTGAGCAGGGCGAGGGCTTCGTCGCGCTTGCCTTGGCCGAGGAGGGCATCGGCGTCGAAGAGGAGCCAGGTGGGGAGGTTTTCTGGCTGGGCACACCAGGGGGTGCGCAGGGCGGCGATGTCGCGGTGCTGGCTGGTGGCGAGGAAGTGGCGGGCGAGGAGGAGGCTGGTGGGCTGGTGGGCGAGGATGGCGTCGGGGTGGGCCTGGTAGATGGCGAGGAGTGGGGCGATGTCGCGGGCGGCGGTGTAGGCGCGGACTTGGAGGCTGAGGCGCTGCTGCTGGTCGGCGGGGCTGGCGTCGGCGGCAAGGGGGGGCAAGGTGGCGACGAGGGGGAGGACGCTGCGGGGGGCGTCGCTGGCGAGGGCTTTTTCGATGGTGATTTGCTGCCGGGCGGTTTGATGGCGGATGACGTGGGCTTTCCACTGCTGGGCTCCGGCGTACGCGGCGAGGGCGAGGAGGAGGATGAGCGTGGGGCGGATCATAAGGGAGTTATGAGTGATGAAGGATGAGTGATGAATGGGGAGAGGGGAGGTGGCGGTTCAGCGATCGTGGGCTCTTCTCAATACCCATCACTACCTCTGAGCGTGGGATCGCCTCCTCGTGGCGGTGGCGGTGGCTAGGGTGAGTAGGCCGGCGAGGAGGGCGGTGTGGCTGGGCTCGGGGGCGGCGAGGAGGGCGGCGACGTTTTCTAGGCCGATGTCGATGGCATAGACGAGGTCGATGAAGTCGCCGCCGCTGGCTGAGGTTTCCTCGAAGCCGATCATGAGGTAGGGGCTGTTGGGGCGGGCGTAGATGACGGCGTGCTGGAGGCCGCCGATGTTAAGGTTGGCCTGAGTCCACCACTCGGTGGTGCCGCCGTTGACGGCGTCGGCGAAGAGGACGAAGTCGAGGCGCTGGCCGGCTTGCAGGGTGCCGAGTTCGACGAAGTCGCCGGGGATGAGGGGCTCCCAGGTGGTGCGGGTGAGGCCGCCGTAGCTGCCGTCGTAGTGTTGCACGAGGGTGGAGGCGTCTGGGAAGATGAGCTGGGTGTCGCTGATGGCTCCGGTGGCGATGTCCAGGGTGCGGAAGCCGAGGGAGCTATGGGAGCTGGTGGGCTCGCCGACGAAATAGACGCGGGCGTCGTAGTCGGTGGCGAGGCGGAGGCTTTCGGGGTTGAGGGAGACGAGGGTGCTGGGATTGGCGGCGGCGGTGGCGGCGAAGCTTTGGTCGAGGTAGCTCTGGGTGTCGGGGAGGACGTTGGTTTGGAAGTCGAGGGCGCGGGCGTCGGAGCCTGCGGTGTACACGGGGCTGACGATGTCGAGCCCGTAGGGCTGGGCCTGGGATTGGGCGGGGGAGAGGGTGCGGGAGATGCGGCTACCCGAGGGGGTGGCAGCTCCGCTCTGGGCGCGGGTGGTTGCGGTGCCTCCTAGGGTGAGGAGGAGGCCGAGGGCGGGGATGAAACGGCGGTGGGGGGTGGGGTTCATGGGGAAGTGGGAAGTCGGAGGTGGGAAGTCGGAAGTGGGAAGTGGGAAGTGGGAAGTGGGAAGTCGGAGGTGGTGGGCGCTGGGGTTTTAGGCGGGGGCTAGGGCTTGGGTGGTGCGGCGGCGGTGCTGCTCTAGGCCGGCGAGGAGGCCGGCGAGGAGGAGCCAGTGGGAGAGGTTTTTGGTCTGGGTGAGGATGCGCTCGACGAGGCCGTGGGTGTAACAGAGGGCGAGGCCAATGAAGAGGCTGGCGGCGAAGTAGCCGGGCAGGCTGATCTTAAAATGCAGTGCGCAACGGAGGGCGAACCAGAGGGTGCTGCCGATGAAGAGGATGAAGCCGATGTAGCCGGTGTAGCCGGTTTCGGCGAGGATGAGCCAGTAGAGGCTCTCGGTGAGGGGGTTGCCGTAGTAGTTTTCGTCGATGATGGCGAAGCCTCGGCTGGCGTCCCATTCTTCGAGGATGGCGCTGTATTTGGCTCCGCCGGGGCGGCTGTTGGCGAGGCCGTAGCAGTTCCAGCCGATGCCGATGGGGCTGTCGGCGAGCATGGCTTGGGATTGCATGACGAGGACGTCGCGGAGGTCGTACTCGGACTTGGAGTCTTGCTTGGTCTCGGCGACTTCTTTGAGCCGGGAGCGGATGGAGTCGAGGGCGACGAAGGAGATGGCGATGCCGCCGAGGATAGAGAGGAGGGTGATGCCGATGACGCGTGGGTTGGGCTTGCGCAGCCATGCGAAGGCGAGGATGGCGACGGAGCCGATGGAGAAGAGGCCGAGCCCACCACGCGAGACGGAGAGGATGATGGCGAGGGCGGCACTACCATAGCCACTGAGGTAAAGAACGAAGTCGCGCGGGGTGGTGGTGGTGAGGAGGGCGGCGGCGAGCAGGGGGAAGGCGCAGAGGTAGGCCCACATGGCCATGGGGTTCTGGTGCTCGAAGTTGCCTTTGAACTGCCAGACGCCCTGGAAATACTTGGCGTAGAGGCCCAGGTAGGCATACCAGATGAGCATGGCGGCGAGGGTGCGCAGCGCCCAGCGCAGGTCTTCCTCGTCGCGCAGGTAGTGGCTGGCTCCGAGGTAGGTGAGGAAGGCTTTGCCGAACTTGCTGACGGACATGGTGGCATACAGGAGGCTGTACTGGGGGGCCATGATGAGGGAGAGGGCGCTGAGGGCGATCCAGGCGAAGTAGGCCCAGGCTCCGGGGCCCATGAGCCGCCAGCCGGGGTATTTTTGCTTGGCGCTGGCGAAGACGAGGGCGAGGGCGAGGACTTCGATGAGGTTGCCCTCATAGCCTTTGGTGTGGCCTCGGTAGTACTCGACGGAGACGAAGTAGAGGGTGAACTTGCCAGGGGCGAGGGCGGTGCAGAAGAGCATGAAGGAGAAGACCCACCGGGTGGTGTTGCGACTCTGTGTGGCCAGCCAGCTACCCAGCGCCGGGGCGGCAGCGAGGTAGAGCGGCAGGAGCACGCAGAGTTTGAGGAAGTCCTTCATGGGGGGAATTATGAGTTATGAGTGATGAGTTAAGAATGTCGGAGGGGGAGGCTGGGGCTGGTAGAAAGCGGTTTTCTGGTGGGGTTGGGCAGCTCGGAGCGGGTAAACTACGGTTTTTTGAGTGCTCCGAGCACGTCGGGCTGGCCTCGCGACCGTCGTTTGAGTGCTCCGGGCACGTCGTCCTTGCCTCGCGACCGTCGTTTGAGTGCTCCGGGCACGTCGTCCTGGCCTCGCGACCGTCGTTTGAGTGCTCCGGGCACGTCGTCCTTGCCTCGCGACCGTCGTTTGAGTGGTCTTCGCGACGGTCGTTTGGCGACGCCGGGGGCGCTGAGCTTTGTATTTTTCATAATTCATCACTTATCACTCTTAACTCATCACGGGTCGGCGAAGCCAAACGGCACGCCCCAGTTGGGCTTGGTTTCGCGGCGTCCGAGCACCCAGCGGTAGATTTCCTGGGTCTGGGCGGCTTTGTTTTCCCAGGTGTAGTACTTCTCGATGTGGGCGCGGGCGGCGAGGCCCATGGCGGCGAGGGGGGCGGGGTCGGCAGATAATAGTTCCAGGCGATGGCGCATGGCGATGACGATTTCGGCGCGGGTGGTGACGGGGATGGAGAAGCCGGTGCCGGGGGGGATGAGTTCCACGGGGCCGCCGTGGTCGAGGACGATGGGGACGAGGCCGAGGGCCATGGCTTCCAAAACCGCGCCGCCGCCGAATTCTCGGACGCTGGGGAAGGCGAAGATGTGGGACTGGCGCAGCCGGGGGCTGAGGTCGGCGTGCTGCACCCAGCCGTCGAGGGCGACTTGCTGGGCGATGCCGAGGGCTTGGGCTTGGGCCTGGAGGGCGGGGCGCTCGGGGCCGTCGCCGATGATGTCGAGCTGGAGGGCTCCGGTTTTGATGAGGGGGGCGGCGGCTTCGAGGAGCATATCGACGCCTTTGAGGGGGACGAGGCGACCGACGAAGGCGACTTTTAACGGGGCGACGGGGGCGGGGCGGTCCTGCCAGGGGAAGCGGGCGAGGTCGATGGCGTTCTCGGGGAGGAAGAGGGTCTTGGCTTTGTGGTTGGGGTGGATCTCGCGCAGGGTGGTGCGGGAGCCGACGATGAGGGCGCTGGCGTGGTCGCGGGTGGCCTTGGCCCCTGGGAGGAAGCGGGCAAAGGTGCGCAGGTGGCCCATCCACTCGCCTTCCTTTTTTTGCAGGTGGGCGAAGGCTTTGGGCCAGGGGACGCCGCCGTTGAGGGGGCCGACGATGAAGGGGACGTGGATGCTGTCGAGCTTCTTGGAGAGCCAACTGGGGGTGACGGGGGAGAGGGGGAGGATGCGGTGGACGAGATCCCACTCACCGGCCTGGATGCGGGGGCCGAGCTGCTTCCAGAGGGCTTTCTCAAAGAAGGGGTAGGCGAGGGTGGTGGCGGCGGCGTAGGTAGTCCAGCCGAGGTCGGTGCCGCCTCGCAGGAGGGTGGCGATGCGCCAGGCGGTGCCCTGGGAGGCGCGGGCGTCGATGGCGGTGAAGTCCTGGCCCTCGATGAGGCCGTGGTCGAGGAAGTGCTGGCGGTTGCGCAGCTCGGTGACGATGTGGACGTCGGCGACTTTCCCCATGGCGCGGACGTACTGCCAGCCAACGAGGGCGGCGCTGGTGAGGGCGGGGTTGGCGGCTTCGGCGATGAGGAGGGCGCGGATGGGGGAATGATGAGTGATGAAGGATGAGTGATGAGCGGGGGAGGTACTGGGCGGCGCGGCGGCTGGGCGGCGCGGCTGGGCTGGGGGGGATTGGGTGATGGCGAGGGTGAGGGGAGGGAAGAGGGTCATGGCGATCGGGGAGGGTGGACGGGTTTTTCTGGCTCAGAGGGTGGGCGTGGTTTGGACGGCGGCGGTGGTCGGGACTGGCGGCGCGAGGCTGCTGGTGGTCGGGGTGGCCGCGGCGGGTGGCTGGCTGAGGCGGGCTCCTTCGTTGGCCCCGACGACTTGGGCGAAGCTGCTAATGGCGAGGCGGCTGGTGTTGCCGAGGATGTTGGTGGCGATGCTGCCGTAGCCTTGGAGGGTGGTCTGCCAGCGAGTGGGGACGAAGACGATGTCGCCGGGCTGGAGGCGGACATTGGTGGCGCGGCCCAGGAGGATGTCGGGGAAGCTGATGCTGGCGACCTTGGGGGTGGTGAGGGAGCCCCGGATGATGACGATGTGGCGGGGGTCGGCGTTGGGGGCGAGGCCGAGGCCACCCGCGATGGCGGCGATGATGTTCATATCGGCTGCGAAACCGATGGGGCGGGGGCTTTTGACGGCACCGAGGAGGTAGATTTCGTTGGTGATGGAGGAGGGGAGGTAGAGGTAGTCGTCGGGCTGGAGGTAGATGTTTTGAGACATGTCGCCTTCCCGAAGGAGGGCTTGGAAGTCGATGGGGAGGATGTCGCCTTTGCGGATGAGGAAGCTGTGGTCGAGGTCGGCGAGTTCCTGGGTGGTGCCGCTGAGGGATGAGGTGATGAGGCCGCCGGCGGTGGTGATGGCGTCGAGGACGCGCATGGGGCGTCTGAGGGGGAAGATGCCGGGGTGGCTGAGGCGTCCGAGTACCCAGATGCGCTGGCTGTTGGCTTCAGTGAGGTCGATGCTGATTTGGGGGTGGCGGTAGTACTGGCTGAGACCTTGTTCGAGGTCTTGTTTGACTTGGGGGAGGGTGCGGCCGGTGACGGGGATGCCGGGGAGGAGGTTGTAGTAAAGCTTGCCATCGGGGGTGGCGAAGGTCTGGGCACGGGCGTTGGTTTCGCCCAGGATGTCGATGTCGAATTTGTCGCCGGGGCCGAGGTGAGGCGGCGCTGTGGGGGGGCGAAGCCAGGCGGGGTCGATGGTTTTTTCTTGCGGGAGGAGGGCGAAGCCTGCGCTGGCGGCGGAGGTTTTGTCGATGCGAGCGTCGAAGTCGCGGGTCGGGGGGAGGGAGCAGGCGGGGAGGAGGAGGCAGAGGCAGACGATGAGATAATGAGAGGGGGAGAGGGGGAGATTTTGGGTCGCACGCACGGCGTCTATGCTCAGAGCCTGGGCTGTGCTGCTGAGCGAGTGGTCTGCCATACCCATTCGGGTAGGCGAACGAGGACGAGTAGCAGCAAGTGGAGGATGTGTGGCCGGGCTCATCGGATGGTGTTGGGGATGGTCGGGAGGACGGCGTTTTTAATGAGGGGCTGGATGTTGGCAGCAGTCCAGCCGCTGACGGTGCCTTGGACGAAGGAGGTGAGGACGGTTTCGAGGAGTTCTTCGGCTTTGGCCCAGGGGTGGCGGGAGACGTAGATGATGTCTTTGGGGAGGAGGGGGAAGGCTTTGGCGCGTCCGCTGAGGACGGCTGTCATGTCGCAGATGAAGGTCTGGGGTTTGTCGAGGGAACCGCGGACGACGAGGACGCGGTTGCGGTAGGCTTTGGGGCTGAAGCCGCCTGCCTGGGTGATGGCGCTGGTGACGGTGGTATTGGCGATGATGCCCTGGCTACCCTGTGCGGCGACTTCGCCGAAGATATAAATTTCGTTGGAGTTGGAGGAGGGGAAGTAAAGGTAGTCGTCGGGTTCGAGGAGGAGGTTTTGGCTCATGTCGCCTTTGTAAAAGAGGCGCTCGAAGTCGATGGCGACGCGGCGCTGGCCGCGGACGAGGAAGCTGCGGCCTAGGTCGGCGAGTTCGACGGTGTTTTGCTGGAAGACGCCGGTTTCGAGGCCACCGGATTGGGTGACGGCTTCGAGGATGGTGAGGGGGCGGTCGAGGTTGAGGGCACCTTTGGTGAAGATTTTGCCGAGGAGATAGACTCGGCGGCTCTGGAAGGTGTGGGGGGTGACGATGAGGCGTGGCGTGGTGTAGTATTTGCTGAGTTCGGCAACGAGGCGGAGGCGGAGTTCGTCGATGCTGAGGCCGGTGACGGGGATGCTCTGGGCCTGGAGGTAGGTGAGGGTGCCGTCGGGGCCGATGGTGACTTGGTTGCGAGCGGTGTCGGGCTTGCCGAAGAGCTGGATATTGACGCCGTCACCTGGGCCGAGGGGGAGGGAAGAGTTATGAGTTTTGAGGGATGATTTCTGAATGGGGGACGGGGAGGGGTCGCCGGGGGGGGTGAGGGGGATCGGGGGGGAATTAGGAATTAGGAATTGAGAATTAGGAATGGGGGCGGGGGTTTCCTCCACGAGGGGCCAGGGGCGCTCGCCGAGACGGCCTGGGCGGGGGGCACGGCGGGGGCTGGTAGATTGTGGGTTGCTTGCCTCTGCATTGCTGACTTCCGACTTCCGACTTCCGACTTCCGACTTCTCGAGTGGGGCGGCGCTGACCAGGGATAGGCTGAGGAACAGGAGGGCGGCGTGGCCGGCGAGTTGGTTGATGAAGGGGGGGCGGAGGGTGGGGACGGCGTGGAGGAGGCTGCCGACGAGGGTGCAACCGGCGTGGCGATAGTTGGCCAGGGGCTGGGTGATGGCGGGGTCTTTGACGGTGCCGCTGGTGCCTACCCAGAGGAGCTTGGGGAGGCGCTCGGCAAGGCGGAGGGTCTCGGGGCGATGGGCGGGGGGAAGGTCGATGAAGATGACGGCGGTGGTGTGGCGGGACCAGTGGCGCAGGGCGGCGAGGAGTTGATCTTGCTGGGGCTGCGTCCACGTCCAGTCGGGGCCGGGGGTGAGGTAGCCGATGCCAGTGCCGCTGGAGAGCCATTCGTCGGCGTCGCTGTGGGAGCTGGCGAGGGCTTCGCCGAGATCCATGCTGGTGCTCTCGGGCGGGAGGTAGGGGGAGATGCAGAGGACGGCGGAGCCTCGCAGGACGGCGGCGTGGCCGAGGAGGGAGGTGAGGTGGGACTGGCAGGGGCGTGGGGCGTCGGTGAGGAGGCCGCAGATGAGGGCGGTGCCGGGGCTGCCTTCGGTAAGGAGGGGGTGGATACGAGTCCAGGTCTGGAAGGCCCAGTTTCGTTGGCCGGGGCGGTCGTTCTGGAGGGCGGCGGGGAGGGCGGCGAGGACGGGGAGGCGGGTGGTGCGGTGGAGGTCGCCTGCGGTGAGGACGAGACCGCTGCGGAAGTGGTGCCAGAGCTGGTAGCCGAGGGTGCCGAGGAGGCCGAGGGCGAGGCCTGCGGCACCGAGGAGGAGGGTCTTTTGCTGGCGGGCGTCGGTGCCTACGTCCTCGAGGCGGGCGGGGGCGAGGACGCGGCAGGAGCCGAGGGCGTTTTCTTCAAAGAGTTGGGCTTCGCGCTGGCGGCTGGCGAGGACGGTGCGGGCGGTGACGAGGCTCTCGCGGCGGGCTTTGATGAGGGCGTACTCCATGCTTTTGCGGGGGAGCGAGGAGAGCCTGTCATGGATGCTGGTGCGAATTTTGGCGGTTTGCTGGAGTTGCTGGGCGAGGACGTCTTTCTGGGAGCGGAGCTGGACGAGGTCGAGGTAGAGGCTTTCGGCGACGGCGCTTTCACCGGGGAGGGGTGGGGTGTCGGCGCTGGTTTTGCCCTGGGTCTGGGTCATTTGCTCGCGCAGTTGGGCCTCTTTTTCGATGGCTTCCTGGACGATGGGGTTGGCGTCGGTGTAGCGGCGTCGAAGGGTGGCGAGTTCTTCCTCTGAGGTGCGGTGGGCTCCGGCGAGGGGGCTGGCTTTGGCAAGTTCGCGCTGGTTGGCGAGGATCTTGATGTCGAGGGTTTCGTAGTCGAGGCGGATGTTTTCGTACTTGAGGGTGTAGTTGGCGATTTCGGCGAGGTTGGATTGGATCTCTTTGTCGGCGTCGATGAGGTCGGACTCTTTGGAGTAACGGAGGAGTTCTTCGTTGACGGCGAGGTGGTCTTTTTCGATGCGGGCGATTTCGCGCTTGAGGTAGAGGTTGACGTCGGCGGCGTCGCGGGCCTGCATTTCTTTGGTGTACTCGACTAGCTCGCGAGCATAGGCGTTGATGACGGCGACGGATTGCTGGGGGCTGGTGGTGGAAGTCCAGCCGACTTTGACGAGGTCGGTGTTGCGCTCGGGGGTGATGACGAGGCCAGCGAGGATGGTGCTGGCAGGAAGGGGCGGGTTGGTGGCTTTGGCGACGCGGTCGAGGAGGGCGCTGGCGCGCATCATGTTGATGAGGACGGGGACGGTGATGCTGGTGGGCTTGAAGGGCTCACCCGCGTCGGAGGCGCGGAAGGTGTTGGGGGGGTCGGTGCGGATGATCTGAGCGGCGGCGATGTAGTGGGGCTCGATTTTAAGCCGACCGAGGAGGTAGAGGGGGAGGGCGATGAGGACGCCGACGATGAGGGCGGCGGGGGCGTGGCGGTAGAGGGTATCGAGGGCGCGGTAGGGATCGAAGGGGAGGGGGAAAGGGCCGGGAGACTTGGCGACGGGGAGACTGGGGGATGTGGCGACGACGGTGGAATCCGAAGTCCCGAAGTCGCGGACGCCGAATGGGGGCGGGGCGGCGGATAGGCTGGTGGTGGAGGGACGGAGCGCTGCGGTGAGGCTGGGGGAGTCGGCTGGCCGGAAGTGCTGAAGGCTGAGGGCAGGAGGCGTGGGCTGGTAGGGAGGGGCTGTGTACGCGCCGCCGCTGTGCTGCCTCTTTTCATAGATGGCGCTGAGGCTGAGGGGTGGGGCGGCGGACATTAGAGTGATGAGTGATGAGTGAGGGAAGCCGTGAGGTTAGCGGGAGAAGTTCATTTCCTGGTGCTGGGCTAGGTCGCGGACGATGGTTTCGACGTTGGCGAAGCCGACGTGGTCGGACTCGCAGACCCAGGATTGCTCTAGGGCTAGCTTGGCGAGGCGGTTTAGCTCGCGGGGGACGCCTCGGCTTACGGCGTGGAGGAGGTGGGCGGCATCGGGAGTAAATAGCTGGCCGGTGGCGTGGCCGGAGATGGCGAGCCGATGCTGGAGGTAGTGGGGAACGTCCTGCGGGGCGAGGGGGAGGAGGTGGTAGCGGAGGGAGACGCGCTGATCGAGGGCGGGCTCGTTGGTGATCATGCGGCGGACTTCGGGCTGGCCGACGAGGATGAGGGAGATGCAGGACTGGCCGTTGACGTTGAAGTTGGTGAGGCTGCGCAGCTCGCGGAGGGCGGCGGGGGCCATGTCCTGGACTTCGTCGATGAGGAGAATGACGTGCCTGCCGTGGGCGTGGTTTTGCTGGAGGAGGCTGGTGAGCATGTCGAACTGGGCAAGACGTCCGCTGGGAATCTCGGCGCTGGGCGGGGTGAGTCGGCGGAGCAGGGCTTCGAGGACTTCGCCAAAGGTGAGGCCGGAGTTTTCCAGCATGGCGAGGCGGTAACGCAGGGGGTTGACGTGGTGGGCGAAAACCCAGCGGGTGAGGGTCTTGCCACAGCCGATTTCGCCGCTGAGCAGGGCGACGTTCATGCTGCTCTCTTCGATGAAGTAGAGGAGGCGGCTGAGGGCTTCGCGATGGCCGGGGCTGGAGTAGAAGAAGCGTGCGTCCCATACGGCCTCAAAGGGTCGTTCGCGCAGTTGCCAGTGGTTTAACATGCTCATGGGTGGGAAATTATGAGTGATGAGTGATTAGTGATGAGTGGCCGGAGCGGACGGGTGCGGGGCTAGTAGCGCGGTGGTGGGCGAGGGCGGCGCGGTGATAGACTTCGAGGACGCGCTGGGCGTTTTGAGTCCAATGGAAGCGCTGGGCGTTGGCGAGACCGGCGGTGATGAGGAACTGGCGCGTGGCGTGGTTGGTGCTTACCTGGGCGAGGGCGGTGGCGATGCTGGCGGGGGACTCGGGGTCAATGGCAAGGGTGGCGTCGGCGATGACTTCGGCGAGGGAGCCGCGTGTGCTGGAGATGACGGGGCAGGCGCAGGCCATGGCTTCAACGGGGGGCAGGCCGAAGCCCTCGAAGAGCGAGGGATAGACCATGGCCCCAGCGGCGCGGTAGAGGTCGGGGAGGACTGCGTCGTCGATGAAGCCTAGGAAGTGGATGTCTTTGGTAAAGGGGGAGCTGGCGGCGGCGGCATGGATGGCCTCGGCTCCGTGCCAGTCGCTGCCGCCGAGGGCGAGGGCGTAGGGAGGGGAGTGATGAGTATCGGAGGCTGTTGCTGCGGCTGTGGAGGCGGCGTGGGCGGTTCTGTACTGCTCGTAGGCAGCGATGAGCCGGACGTGGTTTTTGGCCGGGTGCTCTAGGCGGGAGAGATAGAGGAAGTAGGGCTGCGTGAGCTGGGGCCAGCGCTGGGCGATTTGCTTGCGGGCGGCGATGGGGTCGCCGGGGTGGAAGCGGTGGTGGTCGAGTCCGTTGAGGACAACGGTCTGCTGGCTCTGGGGGATGTGGAAGAAGCGCTCGATGTCCTGCGCGGTGCTGGTGCTGACGGCGATGATGGCGTCCTGACGGCGGGCGATGGCACGGGCGATGACGCGGCCATAAAACATGCGGGCGAGGTCATACTTCGCGGCGACATGGAAGGGCGCGAGGTCGTGGATGGTGGCGACGGTGGCGCAGGGCGCACGCCACAACATGCGGCGGTAGCTGGGGACGTGGAGGACATCGAGCTGGTGCTGGCGGGCGAGGGCAGGGAGCTTCGTTTGATGCCAGAGGACGTTCTTTACCGCAGGCCGATGGCACTCGGGGACGGTGACGATTTTGACGTGAGGAGCAGCGAAGTCGAAGAGTGGGAGGTCGTCTTCGAGGACGAAGAGGGTGAGGTGGAAGCCTGGGTTGATGGTTGAGGGTTGAGGGTTGAGGGAATCGGAGGGGAGATTGCAGGCCTCCGACTTCTGAAGTGAAATGAGGGCGCGGATGAGGGCGAAGACGTACTGGGCAACGCCGGTTTTGCCGCGTTGGATGACGGAGGTGGTGAGGCCGATGCGCAGCGGCGATTTCAAAGCGGGAGCGGCGATTCTCATGAGTTGAGGGTGATGAGGAGTTGGGCGTCGGTGCTGCCTCGCGTGTGCTGGGGCTCATTGAAGGGGACGCGGGTGAATGGGGAGGCGTGGGGCTGGGGATCGTCGAAGAGGTGCTTCTCTAGGCGGAGCATTTGCACGACGTTGCGGGTGGCGGGTGAGGGGTCGATGAAGCGGACGCTGACACCGCTGGCGCGGCCTCGTTTGCGGGCCTTGACCATGAGGCCGACGCCAGTGCTATCCATGAAGCGGACGCGCGAGAGATTGATCTCGATGTCGCCGCTGCCGCGTAGGTGGGAGGCTCCAAGGAGGACTTCGGTGATCTGCCAGACTTCTCTAGCATTGGCGGCGGTGACTTCGCCCTGCCAAGCGAGGGTGCTGGTGTTATCGAGGTCGAGGTCGATGTGGCTAACGGGGCGCTCCAGGGCGAGCTGGGTGACGTGGTGGAGGGCGGAGTCGATGTCTTCACGGACTTCGATGAGGGCGTCGAGTCCCTGGCTGCGCAGCACTCGGCTAAGGGCGGCGGAGGGGCGGGCGAGAACCATGGCGAGGGTGGCTTCTCGGAGGCGACGATGGAGCCTGGAAAGGAGGGCGAGGCCGGTGCTATCGAGCGACTCGACGAAGGCTCCGTCGATGACGACGGGGCGTAACAAGGTAGCGGTGCAGGTGATGTCGAAGATGGGATGGGTGGCGCAGGCGGCGTCGATGCGGGGAGGAAGGGTGATGATGGTGGCGAGGGCTTCTTCCCGCAGCGTGATGGCGGGCTGCGGGGCGGGCGGGTGGGGGCGGATGGTGTGCTCCTGGTGAGCGAAGGCGGCGGCGAAGACGACGAAGTCTGTCCAGTAACGCTTGGCGAGGCGGCGAGGTTCCTGGGCGAGGCGGTAGAGCCATTCGAGGCCGATGTTGTGCATCCAGTGCGGGGCGCGCTTCATGTGGCCAGCGATGAAGTCGATGGTGGCTCCGACGCCGATGCTCACGGGGACGCCTAGGTTGCGATAGTTCATGGAGATCCACTTCTCTTGCTTGGGGCAGCCGAAGGAGACGAGGAGGATGTCGGGGCGTGCAGCGCGGATGGTTTTGACGATGGCGACGTGATCCATTTCCAATAGTGGGCGGAAGGGCGGGGAGAGTGTGCCTGCGATCTCTAGGTTGGGGTGGGTGAGGCGGATGCGGCGGATGGCTTCGGCGGCGACGGCGGGCTCGGCTCCGAGGAAGAAGACGCGGTAGCCGCACTGCTCGGCGTGGGCGAGGAGTCGGGGCACGAGGTCGGATCCGGCGACGCGCTCGACAATGGGATTGCCCAACATGCGGGAGGCCCAGATGAGCGGGGTGCCATCGCAGAGGACGAGGTGGGCGTCGTGCAGGATGCGGCGTAGCTCGAGATCGTGCGAGGCCTGGACGACGAAATCGACATTGGCAGTGGCGATGCAATGCGGGCGATGGCTGGCGATCATGGCGTCGATCTGAGCGATCGTTTGCTTCATGGTCACGTTGTCCAGCGGGATGCCGAGGATGGAGACGGGTGGGCCGCTACGGAGCTGGCTGCCGGTGTGATGCTGGGTGAGGTAGTCGCTCAACTCGCGCCCGAGGCGTGGCCAAGCGAGGCGGCTCTGGGCGGTCTTTTGCCCATTGACGTCGAGCGTCGCACGGAGGGTGACATCGCCGAGGGCGCGTGCGGTTTGTTGGGCGAAGTCGCTGGCGGTGTCGGCGAGGAGGATGTCGTGATCGTGGATGAGGCCGAGGCCCTGGGCACCGATGCTGGTGCTGATGACGGGGGTGCCGATGGCCATGCTTTCGACAATTTTTAACCGAGTGCCGCCGCCGATGCGCAGGGGCACGATCTGCATCCAGGCACGGCGGTAGTAAGGCCGCACGTCGGGCACGCCGCCAGTGACGGAGACGCCTTGGCGGGTGGCGTAGGCTTCGACTTCGGGCAGTGGGGCCTTGCCGACGATGAGCACGCGGAGGTCGGGGACGAGGGCGAGGAGGGGCGCGTGGATGTCGGCGAAGAACCAGCGCAGGGCATCGATGTTGGGGGTGTAATCCATCGCGCCGCAGAAGAGGACGGTGGGGGCGGTGTCGCGGTGGGCGTCGCTGGCCTCGGGGTGGAAGTAGCCGAGATCCGCGCCGTTGGTGATGACTTTGACGGGCACATCGGGGCTGATGTTTTCGCGGATGAAGATCTCGTCATCGGGGCCGCAGACGATTTCGGCGGAGACGCGATGAGCGATGCGGTTCTCATACTTTTTCATCTTGGCGATGCACTCGGCTTGGAGGGCGCGGGCGCGCCAGCCCTTGGCCATGTGGCGGCGCTGCTCGGTCTGGAACTGCAAGTCCACGCGGCTGCGGTCGAGGTAGATGGGGAGGTCGCTGTGGCGGTCGAGGAAGTACTGGGCGAGGACGATGTCGCAGACGTAGGCGCAGTCGTATTGGCCCGTGCTGAGCATGGTATCGAGGGCGGTGGCGACGTGTGGGAGCGTCCAGTGCTGGATGCTGGTGGGGGTGCTGGAAAGGAGGCGATCGGGGAAAAACTTGGCCCATTGAGGATGCTCGAAGGGGACGATCTCCACGCGCTTGCAGAACTGCTCGAAGATGGGGCGATGCTCGCCGCGCTCGCCGCCTTCATCGAGGGCGAGGAGGTCGATGGTGTGTTCGCGAGACAACTCGCGAAGGAGGTGGAAGGTGCGCTGGTAGGTGCCGCGATCGATGGGATACGGGATGTAGGGATAGAAGACGAGAATGTTCATGAGAGTGGGGAATGGAGCGAGTGGCTGCGGCTTCGGGGTCTCACGTGGGGAGGACAGTCGGGAATGCGGGAAGAAGGGGGAGGCGTTCAGTTGAAGCGAAGCCAGAGGGCTTCGTAGGCGGCGACGAGGTCGGAGAATTCGGTGGCACCGGTGTTCAGTTCGCTCTGGATGAGGGCGAGGTGATCGGGCTTCATGGCGTCATTCCAGAGCATGAGGTTGAGCGCGTGGAACAGGCGCTCGCGGGGGTAGCGGCTGCCGTTGCTGATGAGCTGCTGGGTGTTTTGGAAGGTGCGGGCGTTGACGAGGTAGTTGCGCCAAGTGGGCTTCTCGGGGCACTTATTGATGGGGGTGGTGGCGTAGGCTTTGTGGTTGGCGAAGCGCTCGTCGAGGCGACGGCTTTCGAGGGCGAGCCAGACTTCGCCCGCGATCCAGCGCAGCAGGCCGTGGCGCTGCAACAGGGCCTCGCGGCTGTGCTGCGCGAGCTGGTCGCGCTGGGGGCGCAGCTTGAAGGCGATGCCGTTGCTGTGGTGCTTGAAGAGAGACTCCATGAAGGGCTTGATGCGCGCGACCCACTCGGGCGTGGCCATTTCCCAGTCGGCGATCAGCTCGCTCATGCGGTGGCCGCGCTCGCGGCAGCTCCAGTGGTAGTGGCCGACGGCGGTGAGGAGGGCGTCGCCGAGGGCCATTTGCAGCTTGGCGAGGTTGCGAATGACGAAGTCGGAGTCGTCGGCGGTGAAGGTCTTGCGGCGCAGGCGCTCGGCGGCGAAGAGCATCCCGGTGCAGCGGTTGAAGAGCAGGCGTGTGGCCTCATGCAGGGGGATGGCCCTGGCGTCGAGATGGTGCTCGCAGCCTGCGAGTAAACTGTCGTCGCCGATGAGCCAACGGTGCTGGGTGCAGAGGTCGTAGGTGAACATGCTGGTGGGCGCACTGCGCAGGTGGGCGAGGGATTCAATTTTGAACTCGACATCCAGCCCGGCGCTCTCGCTGAGTTGCGCACCGAGGGCGTCGATCTTGGCCTTGTAGTGGCGATCATTGAGCAGTGGGCTACCGTGCAGGAAGATGTAAAACTCCAGGTCGTTGTAGGGGCGTTCGCCGCCGGGTGTCATCAGTACGCCGCCTTCACCGCGCCCATAGCCACCCGCGAGGAGGATGCCTTCCAGCAAGGCTTTGGGGATGAGGTTGCGGATGCCTTGCTCGACCTTGCCGCAGATAGCGAGGAGGGCGGCTTCGAGGGCATCATTGCCCGAAGTGGTGAAGCGTACCGTATTGTGAAAAGCAGGCACATCCTGGTGCAGCCGATCGGGTGGCACGCTGTGGCTGCTGATGTGGCTAACGCTTTTGGGCGAGGGGCGTGAGAGTGTTACGTTCATGAGAGAGAGGGGCGGGGAATGGGGAGACGATTAGACGATCAGACCTTCAGTGGGGAGACTTGGGGAAATGCACTTGGTAGTGGAGAGGGAGACGCTGGTTGGAACACTTGAGTGGGGGCTCCATCTCACGGTTTCATTGTCCGATCGTCTCGCAGTCTCCCTGCTTGCCTCCATCACCGTGCAGCCGAGGAAGGCTTCGATCTGGTCGATGATGATGGGTTGCGAGCAGCGCTGGATCACGTCGGCCTTGCCCGTGACGGCGAGGGCGTGGCGCAGGCTGCCGCTGGTGGCGAGCTTGAGGATGTTGTTGGCGAGACGCTGGGCATCGCCTGCGGGATAAGTCAGCGAGTTGAGGCCATCGCGCAGCAACTCGGCACTGCCGCCGGTGGTGGTGCCGATGACGGGGATGCCGCTGGCCATGGCTTCCAACGGCGTGAGCGCGAAGGGTTCCTCCCACTCGCTGGTGAAGAGCAAGGCATCGTGTTCGCGATACACGCGTGGCATTTCATCAGGCGTGGCATGGTGGAAGGTGACGGGCAGGGCATGATCGCGCACGTAGTCGTGGCAGCGCGCAGTGTAGGCTTCATCGCCTTTGCCATAGATGTGCAGCGTGCCGTGGAAGTGACCTTGCACGAGCGCAAAGGCACGCAGGGCGGTGAGGGTGCCTTTGTCCTCGGCAAGTCGGCCCACATAGAGCAGCTTGCGCAATGGCTTGTCGGCAGGTGTGGGCTCGCCGTGGAAGGCGACGGTATCGACGGGGCAATGGATGACTTCGCCGTGTTGCACGTTGTAGCCCTTGGCGATGGTGATCTGGCGCAGAGCATCGCTGCAAAAGTAGATCTTGCGGAAGGGCATGGCGTTGAGCGGTGTGGTGGGCGCGAGGGCGCTCCATTTCGCGCGCAGGCCGAACAGGTTGTAGGCACTACGCAGGAGGCGCTGGGCGAGGTTGCCGGTGCTGCGGTTCCACCAATCAAGCCACACATCGGCCTTCAAGCTGCGCGCGATCCAGTGGTCGGAGATGTCGTAGGCGACGGGGACTTGAAGCTGCTCCAGCGTGTGGATGATGGACTTCGAGATGCCACCCAAATTCCAGACGTGAACAACATCGGGCCGCAGGGTTTCAACGGCGTCGCGTACGGTGGCGTTGTTGTGGACTTCGAGCGCTCGCAGTTGGGTAATGGGCAGCCAGGGATGGCCGAAGAAGCCGTGGACGCGGAGGCTGCGCTGGGCTGGTGGATGGTCGATGGTGGATGGTGAATGGTCTTCCACGTCTTCAACGCGATGATCCGAAGTGAGCACATGCACGTCGTGCCCACGCTCGCGCAGGGCTTTGACGACGACTTGGCAACGCAGTTCATAGCCGCCGATGTAATGCGGTGGATAGAGATTGGAGATGACGAGGATGCGCATGGGAGGGAGAAAATTATGAGTGATGAGTTCTGAGTGATGAATGCCAGAGGGTCAGCAGGCCGAGCAGAGCTTTGGGGTCTGGATTCCTGTTTGCTGGTTTGCCATCTGCACTTCATAACCCGCGCGGAAGCCAGCGAGCTTCCCAGTGCGCTGCTGCCAGCGGATGTAGGCGGCGTGAGGCAGTTCTAGGAGGCGGTCTTGTTGCAGGCAGAAGAGAGCGTCGTGACGCAGGTCGCTGAGGGTGCCGAGGGCGACGGTTTTCAGCCAGTTGAAGTGCTGCTCGCTGCCTTCCCAAACTTGGCCAAGCGCGCGGCCATCGCCATAGGCGCGCTTGTGGGCCTGCGGCGCGGTGTAGTTGTGCGAGTGCATGGCGATGCTCTCGGGCACGTAGTGGACGAGGTGCCCAGCGGCGATGCACCAGCGGCTGAAGTCATCGTCCTCGGCGTATTGCAGGTCTTCGCGGAAGCCGCGCTGAGCCCACACGCTCTTGCGCACGCCACTGCTGACCATGCTAAAAAAGTGCTCCCAACGGCGCGACTCGCGGCCTCTGCCAAAGCAGCGCGCGTAGTCGCAGGCATAGACGGCTTGGCAGTCGGGGCGAGGGATTTGGCGACCATACACAGCGGCGACATTGGTCTCACTGAGGGTGCGGACGAGTGGGCCAAGCCAGTGCCCGCTCTGCGGTGTGGCATCGGCATTGAGGAAGATGCAATGCTCGGCACGGGCGAGCTTCATGCCCTGGTTCATCACGCGGCTGGGGTTGTACTCGTGCGGCTGGATTTGAATGAAGTGCTCGGGGTTCGCCGCGCGAATGAGTTCCTGCGAGCCATCGGTGGAGCCGCTGTCGATGACGATGAGTTCCCAGTCGGTGAGGGCCTGGGCGCGCAGCGCTGGCAGGGTCTCGCGCAAGGCCCATGCTTCATTGAAGGAGCGCATGATGATGCTGACGGTGGGTGTGTTCATGGAATGACGAATTTAGAATGACGAATGAGTGAGGATCGGCAGGGCTAGAGGGCGACTTCGAAGAGGGGGATGCTGGTATCTGGAGGGGGCGATTTGCGGCCTTTGCTGAAGCGTTGAGTGAGGCTGTGGCGCTCGCGCTCGGTGATGCCCCAGCGCCAGGTGCAGAGGGCGGCGATGACTCCGGCGAGACTGCCGTGGATGAGCAGGGTGGCCCAGGCGTTGTGGCACTGGATGGCGGGCACTTGCTTGAACAGGATGAGGACGGCGATCAGCGGCGTGCAACTGATGCACGAAGGTAAGAGGGTCAGGCGGAGAAGCTGGCGTGCGCCTACTCCCGCCTCACGCGCGGCCCAGGGCCAGCAGGCACCCCAGCCAAAGATAAGCGTGGCGAGCAGCGAGCCGATGGCGACCGCGGCTACGCTGCGCAGCCACAGCAGCAGCACGACGGAGAGCAGGAGATTCAATGCAGCCTCGCCTAGCCCGAGCCACATGAGACGACGCTCGTGGCCCGTCATCATGAAGATGCGCTTCGACACGCTATGAGTGAGGATGGTGGTGTAGTACCAAAACAGCAGCACCTCGCCCACGAGCCATGTTTCAAAGGGGATCGCGGCATCGCCCGTGAGCACGACGAGCAGCTCCTGCATGTAGAAGGCACTGAGCAAATACAGCGGCGTGGCGATGAGCACACTCCAGCGCAGCGATTGCAGGAGGAGGTCGCGCAGCGCGGCACGATCACCCGTGGCATGGAGATGAGCAGCAGCTGGCGAGAGCGTGTCCTGCACCTGCTTGGTAAACTGGGCGAACACTTCTGCGACCTTGGCTCCGGCTTGATAAAGAGCCACCGCGCCGATACCGAGAGCCGTGCCGAGCACGAGCTGGTCGCTCTTGCCGAGGACGATGTTGGTGGCGGTGCTGATGTAGGCGAACAGCGAGAAACCCGCCGTCTCACGCATCATGCCGAGCGAGCACAAGCTGGGGCGAAGGCGCACTTGCGGCATCCGGCTGAGAGCGAAGAACGCTGCGATGACATCCGGCGCGAGAGCGAAAAACAAGGCGATGAGCATAATGCTCATGAAGCTCCAGTGCAGCATGGCAGCGGCGATGATGAAGCCGAGGCGCAGCAGCATGGCCGCAGATGTGATGTTGTTCGCGAGGCTGATGCGCTGCTGTCCGCGCAGGATTTCCGGGAAGATACCCATCGGGAAAGCCAGGGCGATGGCGGCAAAGAACACCGTCATGATGGGGCGAAACTCGGCGTGATGCTCGGGTGGCACACCGAGCCAGCCGATGATGTGCGCGGAGAAGAGGAAGACGAAGAGGGCAATGCCTGCGGCGACTAGCGCATAGAAGTAGAGGATGGTGCTGAGCACACGACTGAGCTTTGGCCAATCGCGTGCGACGGACAACTCGGCGACGCGCTTTTGTGCCGCGAAGCCAAAGCCAAAATCCAGCAGGATACCGTAGCCGAAAACGCTCCACAGCAGGCACCAAAAGCCGAAGGGATCACGCGGCAAGGTTTGATAAAGAACGCGGAAGGTGACGAGGCCAACCATCATGCCGATGACCGTGCGCATGTAGTTAGAGAGGGCGTTGCCCCAGAGCTTGGCCTTCACGTCGGCGTAACTCATGTCCACGAGGGGAGCACTCTCGCTTTGGAGGAGAAGCTTGGCAGTGGAGAGCTGCTTGTCAGCCTTGGGCGATGACTTCACGCCTACGGGCCTCGCGCTCGCTCTATTCTTCTTGCGCTTCATGCGACCGCCTTTCCATACCGCTGGGCGGCGAAGCGCTCGGCACGCTGGTAGATGGTTTCCATTTGCTCGTTCACGGCAGTCCACGTATAACGAGCGTGAGCTTCTTTGCGGCCTTCTGCACCGAGCTGGGCGCGGGTATCGGGAATGACGGCGAGGTATTCCATTTCAGCGGCGAGATGATCGACAGCATCCTCGTGGGCAGGGTTGATGTGCAGTCCATTGTGGCCATGAGCGATGAGCCCGCCGAGACCACCGACGTTGCTGGCGATGACGGGTAGCCCAGCGCACCAGGCTTCCAGCACGGCGATGCCGAAAGGCTCGTGGCGGCTGGGCATGACGAAGAGATCAGCCGCATGGAAGGCATCAACGAGGGCATCATCAGTGGGCGGCAAGCCGGGAATGATGGTGATGAATTTGCTAAGCTGATAGTCGCGCAAGTAGCCGCGAATCTCAGCCGCATACTCGGGCTGGGTCTCGGGGCCGATAAGGACGAGGTGCGCGTGCGGCACGCTGGCGAGCATTTGGTGAAAGGCTCGCACGAGCAGCATTTGGTTTTTTTGGCGGTCGATGCGCGCGACGTTGAGCACCATGAAGGCTTCTGCGGGGATGCCGAAGCGGGCGCGGAAGGCAGGGCCATCACCCGTGGTGAATTTGTCTGCATCGACGCCGTTTGGCATGGCGCAGAGACGGTCATGGCCGAGGCTTTTCGCTGCCTTGGCGCGTTCGCTTTCTCCCACACAAATGACCATGTCGGCATCTTCCAAAACGCGGCGCGAACCGAAGAGCGCACCAAAGGGACGCCCCCACTCAAACTTGCCTTTGATGGGCTCGACGAGAGATTTCCGCTCGGCCTCGGGCACGTCAAAGACACCCCCATGGAGGGTGACGACATAGGGCTTCAAACGGATGCGCGCGGCGCTGCGCACCATGCCGCCGAGACGCTTCAAGGAGTGGGCGTGGAAGAGGCGCACATCGCGCTGCCCGAGCAAGGCTGCAAAGAGGCGCATGGAAAGGATGTTGCCGCCCTTTTTATCAAGCGCCTGCACGTCGCCAGCGCTGAGCCCAAAGAAGGGATAACTGTGCCGATGCCGCTGGACACTGATGCCGCCGATGGTGTCGCACGGAGTGTTCGCGAGAGCCATGCTGGTGAGGATGACAGGATCATAACCTGCGGCTTGCTGCTGCTTCGCCAGCTCCAGCACCACGGTCTCGGTGCCGCCCCACTCATGCGAAACGAAGCGCCGTGGCACATGCACGATGCGACGAGGCAACGCGGTAGGCGTTGGCTCGTGGTGGGTGCTGGTGCGGACGGCGTACATGGGAAATTATGAGTTATGAATGATGAGTGATGAATGTCGGAGGGCGTGGTGTTGATGAAGGGTTGAGGTTTTCACTCATCATTCATCACTGGTTCGTGGTGAGGGTGAGGCGCTCGGCCTCGCGGACGAAGAGATGGGTGCCGACTTCTTCCTCGCGCAGTCGGAAACCGAGGGCGGCGAGTGTGGTGATAATGCGACTGACTTCGGCCTTGCCGATGATGCTGGGGTGCAGCTCGATGATGATGCGGGTGACGCTTTGCGGCAGGGCGCTGAAATCGAGGAGAGCTTCGGCTCCTTCGATATCGACGATGAAGGCGGTAGGCTCGAAGTCGAGTCGTGCGAGGATGCTGCGCAGGCTGAGCGCGGGGACTTTCACCGTGGTGCTCGCATCGCTGTGGGTGACGATGGAGTTGCACCAGAAGTCGTTGCCAATGTCGAGGTCGATCTCGCCGTCTTCACTCGAAGCGGCGACGTTGATCACGTTTGGCGCGATGCCGTTCATGACGTGGTTGTGCTTCAGTATTTCTGTGGTCTTGGGATTGGCCTCGACGGTGGCATATTGATGCACGCCGATGTTTTTCTGGCAGTAGAGGCTGATGAATCCCAGTGCTCCACCAAGCTCCAGCACACGATCCTCAGGCGAGAGGTAGCGCTTCGCGAGGCGGCGCTCCTGCACCTCGTAGCGGCCTTCGATGATGTTGTTTTTCATGATCGGCGAGAGGCTGGAGATATCGAGCTTGATGCCTTCAATGGTGGCGCGGCGCAGGCGCGGGAGGACGAACTTGAAGCGGAAGCGGATGTCGAAATCACGCCAATGCTGAGCGAGGGATTTGCTGCTGGTTGCGAGAGGCGGAAGAGTGGAAGCGAAAGAGGTGTTCATGGGAAGAAGAGGGGGAGACGATCAGACAATCAGATGGGGAGATAATGAGTGGAGGACTAGGCGGCGCGGGGGCTTGCAGTGGGGGCGGAAGCAGCAGTGGGTTGCGAGGGCGTGATGCGGATGGTTTCAGTCTCCCTATCTCCTTGTCTGATAGTCTGATTATCTCCCGCTCGTCCCTCCTGCGCTGCGAGCGCCTGCTGCTCCATGATGTTGCAAATATGCGGGATGGCGGTGATGCCGGGGGGCAGGGTGGGCTGGTTGGTGAGCAGCGCGGCGTAGCTTTGCGGGTCATCGGGATGGTAGCCGTGCATGGCGCGGATGGGGCGCTCGCCCATGTGGCTGGGGACGATGAGGGTGCCTTCCTGGCAGAGGTAGATGAGTTCGCCGAAGGCCCGGTCTTCAAACAAGGTGCGCATCTCGCTCAGCTCGGTGTCGGGGATGATGCGGCCTTGTGGAATGGCCTTCAGCGCGGCTTCGATGAGGGGGCGGGCCTTGTCGTTGTGGAACCAGAAGCGGGCCATGGTGGAGTCGTACACGACGGAGTAGTCGCGCTCGATTTTCAACGGCAGTGCCTCGATGACTTTCATGAGGTCGAGATGCACATCGCAGTTGGCCATGCCGTGGTCGCTGAAGACATAGAGCCGCACGTCGGCGTAGTTTTCCTTCGCCACGCTCATGACCTGGTCGATCCAGTTTTCATAGACGCGAAGGCGCGCGGGGATCTCGGGCGAGTCGTTGCCGACGCGGTGCAGCAGGCCGTCGAGGCCGGGCCAGTAGCAGAAGGCGAAGTCGATGTCCTGCGCGGCGATGCGGGCGGTGAGGGCGTCGCGGTTGGTCTCTTCGCTGACGTCGGGGTTGCTGACAAAATAGGGGATTTTGCGCTCGCAGAGGAAGTCGAAAATGTTGGTGCCACGGTTCATGCCGTTAGGTTGCAACGGGCTTTTTTTCTCGGTGAAGTCGTAGCTGGCGATGTGCTGGAAGGGGATGTTGTAGAGGTCGAAGTAGCCTTTGAAGCCCAGCCAAGATTTGACCGCTTTGGTGAGCAGGCGGCGGACGATGCGGCGGCTGGTGAGGGCCTTGGGCAGCCAGCGCAGCGGGCTCAACATGCGGAAGGGCGAGGTCTTGGGTGCATGGATAAAATAGCACCAGTTGCGATGCTCATCGGGCCAATGACCGGAGAGAATCGAGGGCACGCAGGTGGAGCTGTAACCGAACACGCTGCGCAGTTTGGTGCGATGCGGTGCCTGCTGCGCAAGGAAGGGATCGTTGCGGATGATTTCCCAACCGCAGGCATCGACCATGAGAAAGATGGGGAGGATGGGCTTCATGCGGCGAGGGCGGTGGCGAGGGATTCAACAATGAGGCGACGGCTTTCTTCGAGCAGTTGGTTGGGGCTGTAAGGCTTGGTGAGAAGCAGTGAGGCACCGCGCTGCAAGGGGTGCTCGCGGGCATGGAATTCGCCGCAACCACTCATCATGATGACGGGGATGTGCCTGGTCTTGGGCGTGGACTTGAGGTAGTCGAGCGTGCCCAGGCCGTTGAGGTTGGGCATGAAGTAATCGAGGATGATGAGGTCAGGTATCTGGTCATCAAGGATGGTGATGGCTTCGGCTCCATCTTGGGCAAAGAGGAAGTCGCGAAAGCCGCCCGCGCGCAGGCTGTACTCGGTGATGCGCCGCATGTGCGGCTCGTCGTCCACGATGAGAATTTGGGGAGGGTTCATGGCTAGGAGTGTGAGGTTGCTGGGACTGCGGTTGCGGTGGGAAGTAGGCTGCTCTCGGCGAGGAGCACGAGGCTGATGTCGTCGGTGGGGGCGGTGCCGTGCTGGAAGTCGGCGATGCCGTCGAGGATGGTGCGGATGGTGGCTGGGGCATCGAGATCGTCGATGGCGGAGGTCTTCAGCAGGTCGGCAGCGGCGACGGATCCGAAGGCACGACCGCTGGGATTGCGGGCTTCCACGAGGCCGTCGGTGAACATGAGGAGGCGGGCGTTGGGGCCCATGATGAACGATTCCTCGGGGAACACGGAGTCGATGGCGATGCCGAGCGGGGAGCCGTCGCCGCAGATTTCGCGGAGCTTGTTTTTGTCGCCTTCGACGATGAAAGCGGGGCAGTGACCTGCGGAGGCAAGGGTGACTTTTCGCGTTTCGAGATCCATGTGAATGATCTGCGCGGTGACGAACATATCGACGCCGCTGAGGTCGGCGTAGAGCACACGATTCATCCAACTGAGCATCTTGCCGGGCGTGGGGGCCAGCTCGGGGCGTGCGAGTAGATGGCTACGGAAGATGGCGGCAAACATGGCCGCTGGCACGCCTTTCCCCATGACATCGGCGATGGCGATGACGAGGTTTTTATCATCAACAAGGGCGGCATCATAGAAGTCGCCGCCGACTTGGTGAGCGCTCTCGCTGTGGGCGCTGAGAGTCCAGCCAGTGGGCTGTGGTAGCCGCTTGGGCAAGAGCGAGCGCTGGATGTTGGCGGCGATCTGCAGCTCGCGGCCGATGACGCGGGATTGCAGGGCTTCCTTCTGCGCCTGCGAGTTGCAGAGCTGGATGGCGAGGAAGCCGGCGAAGGTGTGGATGACGTTGATCTTGGAGACGGTGAGGTCGGCCTTGCTGGAGCGCACGCCGATGCTGATCACGCCAAACAGCTGGCTGCCGACGTAGATGGGATGGCAGAAGCCGGCGATGGTTTCGCCAAAGGCGCTGGTGAGCGCCTCGGTGGTGATGGCTTCGGTGTTGTCGTCAAACCAGATGTCCTTGCCTTCGGTGATGGCTTGCAGTTCCACGGGCAGGGTGCTGGTGGGATGCTTGGGCAAGGTGATGACTTGGTGCTCGATGGTGGGTGGCAGCGATGAGATGACGACGCTGAGAGTACCGCAGT
Organism: Verrucomicrobiota bacterium; assembly: GCA_031411235.1. Lineage (GTDB taxonomy): Bacteria > Verrucomicrobiota > Verrucomicrobiia > Verrucomicrobiales > Verrucomicrobiaceae > JANOAR01. Next base: position 41,161 of record JANOAR010000047.1, read on the forward strand.
CGCGGTCGTACTGGCGCAGCACGTACCAGTGGGTGCCTGTGGATTTAAGCAGCTCGCCAAGCCATTTGGCGGCGCAGGCGGCGGTGTCTTCGGCTCGGCCTATTTCGGTGCTGAACTTAACGATGGCGGATAGGCTTTCGAAGGAGGCACCTAACTCTTCGGTCATCATTTGCAGGGTGGTTTCGAGGTCGGCGTCGCGTTGCACATCGTTGAGGCCACGGCGGGTCTTTTTGTCTTTGCGTAGGATGAGGAAGTTCTCCCGCTTGCCGCGCAGGTAACGCACGGAATCGGTGAGCGCGGAGATGAGGAAGATGCCGCGCCCGTGCTCGGAGTCCTCGGGTGGCAGCACGCTATCGGCTGGCCAATCGAATTGCTGGCTGTGGTCGGTGACGCACAGTTCGACGCAGTCGGGCCATGAGTTCATGAGGAAGCGAACGCTGTGCTCGCTGCCGTTGGGAGTGGTGCCCGCCGGGGCGTACTGCACGGCATTGTTGCCTGCCTCCACGGCGACGAGTTCCCAACTGTCCATCTCGCTTTCATCAACCCCGTTTGTTGCCAAAAAGGAGCGGACGACACGAGCGGCATCGCGCACGGCATCGAGCCGACACGGTGCCTCTATAATAAGGCTTTTGTTGGATGATGAACTCATAACGATCATGCGCGTTCGATTTCGAAGATCTTGTGCATTCGGGTCAGTTCCAGAAGCTGGAGCACAGACTGGCGAGGGTTGAGCAGGCGCACTTTGCCGCCCTTTTCAGAGAGGTGTTTATGCAGCGAGATGAGCGCACCGAGTCCGCTGGAATCGACGAAGGTGGTGGAACGCATGTCGAGGTCGAGGTTGGTATGCTGCGCCTTGAGTGAGCCAGTGATGAACTGCCGGAAGGCGGCAGCAGAGCTAGCGGTGATCTCCGCTGGGGCGGCGATGCTGAGGGTGACGTTGGGGGCTTCGAGGGTGGTAGTCATAGGGAATGGATTTTTTGGCTTGGCTTAACGGGCTTGTGGCAGGGGTTGGGCTTGGGGACTGGGGACGAAAGTGAGGGCGGACTCGCGAAGTGGTGCGACGAGGAGTCGCCGTGCGATGCGACTGAGGGCGCGAAGGTCTTGCCCTGGGCTGCTGGTGGCGGAGTGGTAGGCGGCATGGGCGCGGGCTTCGGTGCTGTGGAGATCATCACAACCCAGCGATTCGCCGAAGGAAAAAAGGCCTGGGGCGACAGCGAGCCAGAGGCGATCGGTGCCGTCGCTGAGGTGGCTGGCTTGTTCGGGCGTGAGCGGGCGATTGCCGAGCCAGGTGAACTGCCCGCGCCAGACTTGCACAAGCTCTGGCCAACGCTGCAACCAGCCTGTCAGGCTGTGAAACTGATGCCAGTCAATGCTCTCGGCATGAGCGATGTCGCCAGTGATAGGGGCATAAACGGCACGCTGAGTGTGCAGGAAGGGCGTGCCTTTGAGGCGACTGCTGAGGTAGGCGATGAGCACGATAGGCCAAGTGAGCAGGAGGGCGAAACCTGCGGCAAGCCGACCGAACCAATACCCGCGACGGATGTGGCTGCGCTGCGAGAGATCATCGAGCAGGAGGCCATCGCGCACTTCTACGAAGGAGTCGTTGACCCAGTTGAGCAATCCTCTGCCCCAGACCATGGAGTCGCGCAGCGTGAGGCCGCTGCCCACATAAGTGCTGGGGCCGACGTGGCTGTTGATGATTTCGGCATGGGAGTCGATGTAGGCGCGGGCCTCAACAATAGCGTGTGGGCCGATGCTGGCTCCTGGCAGAATGGAGGCGTGTGGGCCAACCCAGCAGGGTGCGTGCAAATGAGCTTCCAATGACACACGAGCTTGGGTGCTGACCCACACGCTGGGCTGCACCTCGCGCATCGTCACGGTGTCGCGCCCGCAGTCATCGAGATGAGCGATGAGACGTGTGAACCATTGAGCGGGCTGTGGCCACGAAGGCTCGTCTTCGAGGTGCTGCCAGACATTGGCATACATTTCATCGTCGGATTGCGGTAGCCAATGGGTGGCTTGGTCTTGGTATTTGGCGCAGGCTTCCGCAGGGGTGAGATCGCGGACTTGGGTGAGGACTTCGGCGTGTAGGCCCCACGGCGCACCGCCTTGCACAGCGGTGCGGATTTCATCGGGCCGATCCGCTGCGAGCACGAGCACTCGCCGGGCACCCGCAGAAAATAGCCGAGTCATGGCACGATCCAAGGCGCTACGCCCAAGCAGGGGGGTGAGCGCGGGCGGCGCATGGCGAGCCAGGAAGGGCGATGACCAAGTATCGGTCGGGCAGATGAGGAGGGCGGTGGTGTTCATACTGTGGGGCAGTATTTGCGGGTTACATGCCTTTGCCGGCTAACACGGCGGGCACGGTTTTGATGAGTATCCAGAGGTCGCGCCAGAGGCTCTGCGACTCCAGGTAGCGGACATCGAGCGAGACTTGCTCGGCGAAGTCGATGCTGTTGCGGTCACCGATTTCGAGCAGACCGCCGTTCTTTTCACCGATCTGCCAGAGGCAGGTCACGCCTGGTTTGATCAGCAAGCGGCGACGATCCTGCTGGGTGTAGAGGGCGACCTCGCGCGGCAGTGGTGGGCGTGGGCCGACGAGGGACATGTCGCCGCGCAGGACATTGAACATCTGCGGCAATTCATCGAGCGAGGTCTTGCGCAAGAGGCGGCCAATAGGGGTGATGCGAGGGTCGCGCTTGAGTTTAAAGGTGACGCCCTCGGCCTTCTCGTTCTGGGCGAGCAGCGCCTGCAAGCGTGTCTCGGCATCAAGGCACATGCTGCGAAATTTCAGCATCTTGATCTCGCGTCCTAGCAAACCGATGCGCGTCTGGCGGAAGAGAATGGGCCCGCCGTCGAGCTTTACCAACAACGCCACGATGGCGAACACGGGCGAGAGAATGAGGATGGCGAGGCCGCTGGCGATGATGTCGAGTAGGCGCTTGGCAGCGAATGTGCCATGCACGACGCTCTTCCATAGCAGGCGCTTGATCCGCAGGTAGAAGCCGAGGCGCAAGCGTCCCAGCGGCGACTGGGCTGCAAGCAGGCGTTGCATGAGTTCTGGCCGGATCGTAGGGCTCGTCATACGCTGAGGAGGGCTGACTCGGGGTTCATGTGGCTAGGACGTGCCGCAGTGTGGCGGCGCTCGGTGGCGGTCTCAGCGAAGAGGCTTTCCAAGTCGCTGATGTAGCCTTCAAAATCGTAGTGCTCGGTGACGAGGCGCAGGCCGTTCTCGCCCATCGACTGCGCGAGCGGCTTATTGAGCAGCAACTCATCGACGCGTGCTGCGAAGGCATCCGTATCCATCCACGGCACGAGGTAGCCGTTGTGCCCATCGTGCAGCCAGTCCTTGATCCCGCCGGCATCGAAGGCCACCACGGGCAAGGCGTAGCGCATGACTTCCAGGCCAATGGTGGCGATGGGCTCGGGCCATACTGAACTGAGGGCGACGACGCTGCATTCGTGGTAGTAGGCCTTCAGTTCCTCCTGCGGGATGAAGCCCTTGAACGTGACGCGATCACTGAGCCCGAGACGGCGCGAGAGCTTCTCGCAATAGGCTTTGTGATTGCCGTCGCCGAGGATCACGCATTCAAACTTAGACTCGACCTTGGCCAGCGCCTTTAGCAGCACATCCACGCCTTTGCCGCGAATAATCTGCCCGGCGTAGAGGATCAAATTGCGGTCGCTGAAAGTGCTACGCATCCCCGCCTCGCCGTCGCGTGGCACGGGGCCGTGAATTCGGATGCGACTGGCGTCGAAGCCATTTTTCAACAGCTCGTCGCGCATGTAGTTCGTCACCACGATCATGCGGTCGCAGCGGTGGTTAAGGGCGATCTCGCGCTTCTTGTCGGTGTAGCTGGCGAACTTGATGGGGAAGCCGCCGTCGCTGTTGCGCACCACGCAGCCCATGCAGGGGAAGACGCAGTATAACGAGGCCGCGCGAGTGCAGATTTTGCGCGTGAGATAATCGTATTTGTAACCACGCAGGCAGTAGATGTCGTGGTCGTGAACCATTCGGACGACAGGGATGCCCGAATCCAAAAGAGCCTGAAGAACGCTCAAATCTGATATTTTGTGAATAAAGATAATCTCAGGTTTAAAACTGAGCAAAATATCCTGAACTGAGCCAGGCCCTTCCATTTCGCATTTTTGCGAAAACAAGGCGTCCCATTTATCTTCCCCCTTGCCAGTGCCTGATCCACATAAAATAGCCAAGTCATGACCACGTTTTGCCATTTCTGTGGCGGTGATAAATACGTTGGCTTCGGCTCCAGCCAATGATCCGTAGCTTTGGTGGGTATATAATATGCGCATATAGATGGTGAATAGCAGATACCTGAGTCTGGAAATTATAAGAAACGTTATTCACTATAAAAAACAAGCAAAAACATAAATACAGGAAAATAAAAACGCTAGTAACTACTGGATTTTTAAAGTCTCCAGCCCTTTAAAAATCAATAACCGGCGTATTTCATTTGTTTTCTCAGTAGGATTAATTATTTAAAATTTAAGTAAAATGCACAATAAATAATGTGAGAGGAAATCTATGTTAGATGTTCAAACCTATGAACAACGGGCGAAACATAAAAACTGAAAAGCTAATTAGGCCAAGAATGCTTCATTTGTGTCATGATAACTGCGTAAGTTCTGACTATTTAAAAACAGAAATAGTGAGAACTGTTTGCAAATCTGACAACGATTAACTTGCTCTCTTTTTTTATGGAAATTATAATGAACATTATTCAAGCTGCCCCACACCTCTTCATCCCGCTTTGTTTTGTGCTGTTGCTCCTGGTTCCAGGCCCATGCAAAAGACTGAAAATGGCACTCTTCCATCCAGTCACCGTCACGGAATAGCTGCCCTACCCCCTCGAATTTCCGCTCCAAGCAGGAGCTCCTTGCTTTAAATCCCACCTCTCACCCACCTCTCAGACCCAACCATGAAATCAAATCAATCCCTCCTCATCACCGGTGGCGCAGGCTACATCGGTTCCCACACCGTGAAGCACCTGCTGCAAAAGCACGAGCGCATCGTCGTGTTGGACAATCTTGTCTTTGGCCACGTCGAGGCGCTTGCGCTCGACCGAGTGACCTTTGTGCAAGGCGACATCAGTGACCCCGTGCTGGTGGAGCGGCTCTTCACCGAGCATTGCATCGAGGCGGTGCTGCACTTTGCTGCGTTTGCCTTTGTGGGAGAGTCGGTCACGGATCCGCTGAAGTATTATCGCAACAACCTCTCGGCCCCGTTGACGCTGCTGGAGGCAATGCAACGCCACGGCTGCACGCAGTTCATTTTCTCCTCCACCTGCGCGACGTATGGCAACCCGCAGTTCATGCCCATGGACGAGACACATCCGCAAGTGCCCGTGAACCCCTACGGCGCGAGCAAGCAGATGCTGGAGCGCGTGCTGCAAGACTGCGGCACGGCCTGGGGGCTGCGCTGCGTGTTCCTGCGCTACTTCAATGCCAGCGGCTGCTCGGCGGATGGAGACATCGGCGAAGACCATGAGCCCGAGACGCATCTCATCCCGCGCATCCTGATGGCGATCAAAGGCGAGATCGACACGATCACGGTGTTTGGCACCGATTACCCGACACCGGATGGCACCTGCATCCGCGACTACATCCACGTCTCCGATCTTGCTAGTGCCCACGCGCTCGCCCTGACCTACCTGCGTAACGGCGGCGAGACTGTGGCGGTTAATTTGGGCACAGGCCGAGGCTTCTCGGTGAAGGAAATCATTCGCACCGCCGAGGAAGTGACAGGTAAAAAAGTGCCCGTCAGCTACGGCCCAAGACGCGCTGGTGATCCGCCAGAACTCGTCGCAAACCCCGCCAAAGCCAAAGCTGTGCTGGGCTGGCAGGCCGAGCACACCGATCCTCGCAGCCACATTCAGAGCGCCTGGACATGGATCACGGGGCCACGGCAGGGTAGGTATTAATGATGAGTGATGAGTTGTGAGTGATGAATGGGCGGAAGTGAGCTAAAGGAGTTGGGATTCTGCTTCTTTGTCTCACTCTGATAGTCTCCTGCCTCACCCATGAACGACGAACTCCGCGACCTCTACCAGAGCGTCATCCTCGACCACTCCCGCAAACCCCGAAACTTCGGCGAACTGCCGCTCGACGCCTGCGTGCATGTGCATGGCGACAACCCAAGCTGCGGCGACGAGATCGACATGTTCGTGAAGTTCGGCAACGAGGGGAATATCGAGAACATCAAGTTCAGCGGCCAAGGCTGTGCCATCAGCCAAGCATCGGCTTCGATGATGACGATCAAGGTCAAAGGCAAGAGCCGTGAAGTGGCAGCCCGCATGGGCGCGGCCTTCCGAGGCGTCGTCACCGGACAGAATAGGGTGACTCCAGATGAAGACGCGCTCGGCGAATTGATCTTGCTCGAAGGTGTGCAGCAGTTCCCCCAGCGGGTGAAGTGCGCGATGCTCGCTTGGCGGGCGCTGGAGCAGGCCATGGGCGAGGCCCAGGGCAGCGTGACGACAGAGGATACCGCCGACTGAGCAAGGCTCTGCGCAATTTATTTAGCCCGCAGGTGGACACACTCCAGCCTCTAGCTGAGGGTGCGCTCTTCATGAAAAAAATCGGCATTGGAATCATCGGCGGCGGCCTCATGGGCCGGGAAATGGCAAGTGCATTTGCGCGTTGGTGCGCACTTACCGATGTGGAGGTGATACCAGAGTTGGTGGCCGTCGCGGATCTCGTCGAAGACGTGCGCAACTGGTTCAAACGCATCCCATCCTGCACGCAACTGACCGCCGACTATAAAGAGTTGCTCGCCAACCCTGCCGTCGATGTGGTCTATGTCGCCGTGCCGCACAACCTGCACGAAAAGCTCTACCTCGACGTGCTGGAGGCTGGGAAAGACCTCTTCGCCGAGAAACCTTTTGGCATTGATCTCGCTGCTGCGAAAAGCATCCACGCCGCAGGCGAGCGCACCGGGCGCTTCTTGCGTTGCTCATCAGAGTTCCCCTTCATGCCAGGCGCGCAGCGGGTGATGCAAGTCGTGCGCTCGGGCAAGATCGGGCGTGTGCTGGAAATCGTCAGCGGCTTCCACCACAGCAGCGATCTCGACGCCACCAAGGCTGCGAATTGGAAGCGCTTCAGCCGCACCTGCGGCGAGATCGGCGTGCTGGGCGACCTCGGTATGCATGCCTGCCACATCCCGCTGCGCCTGGGCCTGAAGCCCAAGACCCTGTTCGCCCAACTGCAAAAAGGTTACCCCCAACGCCCTGATGGCAAGGGCGGCATGGCCGACTGCGACACCTGGGACAACGCCATGCTGCACACCTGGACGGAGCTGGACGGTCACGCCGTGCCGATGCGTCTGGAAATGAAACGCATGGCTCCCGGCGAGACCAACACCTGGTTCATCGAAGTGCTCGGCACCGAGGGCGGAGCCCGATACAGCACGGCTGAACCAAAGACTCTTTGGCTTTTCGAGGTGGGCAAGGAGCAGTACTGGAAGCGCACCGACCTCGGCTTCGGTATGCCCTTCAAAGCCGTGACCGGTGGCATCTTCGAGCCAGGCTTCCCCGACATCATCCAGCAAATGTGGGCCGCGTATTTGATGGAGCGCGAGGGCCTGTTAGGCGACCGCTTCGGCTGTGCCACACCCGCCGAGGCCGTAGCGACGCAGGAGATATTCGCTGCTGCGCTCGCCTCTCAAAAGACTGGGCAGGTGGTGGCGCTGGCGTGAGCATCAAAGCAAAAGTCGCAGCTACTTCGCTGGTATCTCATTCAACATGTAAGGCCACCAGTGTTTGATTGTCTGTGATGGCAACCTGCGTGTAGCTCACGGGAGCGACCAACAGGATGCCCAGCGTTCCGGTGTTGAGGAAGCGCCCGCGCAACAAGTCGGTGTCGCAAAAGACAATCTGATCGAACGAGCCAACGATCTTTCCGGCTTGGAGGCATGATCCCAACGGATTGTTGTTCCCAGGGGCGACGATGCCGGAATTACATACGTTGCCGATGATGGTGCCCGTGCCGCCCAGCAAACCACCTGGTAGGATGTTAAGGCGATTGGCCTGTACCTTCAATGAGCCCGAACGCTGCATAGGCGTTCGGGCTCCAACCCCGCACTATGGCTGCGTGATGACATTCTGCTGCAAGGTCACAGCCGTCTGCGCCAGGGCTCTGCCTTCCAGCTTTGCGCCCGTGTTCATCGCGATTAAAGACTGGCACAAGATGACGCCTTTGAACTTAGCCCCCGTGTTGAGCGTCGTAGTGCCAGCAACCTGCCAGAAGACGTTTTTCGCCTGCGCTCCACCCGTTAAAGTGATGCCTGCGCCGCTGCCAGCGGAGAGGTTTCCAGCGACCTGGAAAATCCAGACATCATCGGCCCCACCTTCAAGCGTAACATCGGAAGCCATTCCCACTGAGCTGCTCCATTTGTAGAGTCCAGGTGGCAGTTCCATGCCGCTGATCGTGCCTGCGCCCAGTTCCGTGAAGTCAGGCGACGAGCGTCCCGCAGCATCGCTATAAGCGAGTTCCATATCGGCGACTGAGAGCAATAACAGGTTCGCGTCTTGCGTCCGGCACGCCGGGCCTGCGGCATCGACGGTGTAGATTTGCCCGGTGACTTCCGCGCAGGTGACGCCAATCGCCGCGCCCGTGATGGGGCTGGTACCGATGTTGCCTGTGATGGCGGATGAAGGGACATCGGTAATCCCGGTCTTCGATAGGATCACGAAACTGCCAGCCATACCAAGATTCACCGGCGCAGGCCCCTGCGCACCTCTGAGGGTGACAAGGCCGGACAAGTTGGACAGACCTGCGTTGATGACTTTAGGCTTCGAGGTCACGAAGTAGCCGTAGCCACCGTGGGAATTGCCCTTCTGGTAAACCACGCCACTGAACGCAGGATGGGTTTTGTCAGTGTGGGTGAACATCCCAGCGAACTTGCCCGTGGCCGCCGTCAGGGTCAGCGAGTAGCTACGATCCGCTGGCTTGTTGAGTCTCGTCACCACGTTGCGCGGCGAAATGTTCAAGGCCTTCGTCACGTCGAGCGTGAGTCCACCCATCTGGAACTCCAAGAACGCGTTGTGGGCCGTGGGGGGGGCGAGCGCAAGTCCTGGCAACACACAAGTGCCGGGCACAGCGACATACTTCGCACCAGCCAGTGTCGTGTTCACGCCTTCGGGCCAGCCATAAGGATAGTTCACGCCCCCAGCATAGGGCTTGAACCAGAGAAATCCGGAACCAGTAAGATCACTATTGGGCAGAGCATCATTCAACGCGATCAACCCGCCAAAGGAGCCAGCCTTGCGGATGTAAAGCTGGGCGAATAGAGGGCTGGTCAATTCAGCGCTCAGTGGCGCACTCGCGGTAACTGCGGTGCCATCTGCCAGCTTGCCACTTAGCGTCACTAATCCAGCAGGAGTCACGGTGATGGAACCAATGCCATCGCCTTGCGGGAAGTCCTGCGTGGTGAGGCCATTGCTCTGCGCCTGCGCGGGAATGACCACGGTGTAGTAGCCCTTGTTCATCGTGTATTGAGAAGGCACCACGGTGGTCTTGCTAAAGGCAGCACGTTCGGCCACCAGCGAGGACAAAGGCAGCAATGCACCTCGATTCAGCTGACCCAACGAACCGTTGATTTGGTGGGACATGGCAGGCGGCAAATCCAGGATCACCGCGCTGAGCACGAGGCTCGGCAGGCCAATGCGATTGATGTTGACGGTGCTGGTGCGTGCCGCGCCGAACACCGCATTGCCCATGTTATCAAACTTCCCCGTGAGCGGCAGAGTGAGGCCGCTAATCTTCAGCGAGCCCGTGAAACTGCCCGAGGGCGTGAGTTTCAAAGTGATGAAACCAACGCTCTCATTGCTCGCAGGCAAGACACTCGCTGTCAGCAGCCCATTGTAGCTGCCGATCACCCCGAGGGTGAAACGATTGATGATGAAGGCCGCAGAGAACACCGGGTTTAAGGCCATCGCATCGGTGAACACGAAGGTCAGCTTTGGCACAGCCGTGGCAGGTGTGGTAAGCCCGACTCCGGCCCAGCCATTGAAGATATTCGTGGTGCCAGGGCCCGTAGGCACGGCGGTGAGGGTGTAGCTCTTGCCCACTTGATAAACGGCACCAGCCAGCTTGCCAGTAACCGCTCCAGGGCCAGTGGTATTCACGGTTAGTGCGACCTTAACGACATAAGTGAATTTTCGCGTAACGAGGATCGAGAAGTTACCCGCGAGATCAAATACCTGTGTTGTTACGGTATTGATGCCACCCAGTGGATTCAAAGTGAAGGAATAGGACGTTGTCACCGCGCCTGCGGTAGTTAGTGTCGCAAGAGCAGGCACGCCGCCATTGAGTGACACCAGCACATGGTCAACGCCTATGTTGTCAGTGGCCACACCCGCCAAAATGAATGCACCGCCAGGGGTGCCTGTGACCGAGGAAGTAGCAGCACTGGGTGCTGTGACCGTTAGCTTGGGTTTGACCACATCGGGGATGGCATGGGCAGCCGAGGGGAACACTGCCGCAGCAGCAATCGCCAGCAGCATCATGGGTATTACTTTGATAAATCCAAGGTTCGAGAATTTACTTTTACGTTTCTCAATAATGTCGAGATTGTGGAAAGGATTTTCCACTAGGTTACAGAAACGATTTTGGTTGATTTGGATATGCATAATGTTGTCGGCTTCGAGTGAAGCCAATTTTGAGCAGTTGATCATTGTGGGTTTCATAAGTCGCTAGTAAGGCGAGATGGTGATCAAGATGCTATGGGGTGAGTTGCCCAAGCTTTGCGCAACGATTACAAGGTAGCTAGAGCCTGCCCCAACTAAGCCAATTGATGAAATCCCCATCCCTGCCGAGCGTGATGGTGGTCGCCGCTTGTGCGCGGCAGACGGTGCTGATTGTTTGATGGAGCGCGAGGGCCTGCTGGGCGAGCGCTTCGGCTGCGCTACACCCGCCGAGGCTGTGGCGAGGAAGGGGATATTCGCCTCTGCGCTGGCTTCACAAAAGCGGGGCAGGTGGTGGCGCTCGTTTAGCAGCTAGAGCTAGCGATCCACCCGGCCAACCGCTGCTGCTTGAGCGGCATAGTTGGCGGTATCACTCGCCGAACGTCGCTACCACTCGCGGTTCTTTTTCGCCCTTCTTGATGAGGAAGACTTCGCAACTCGCGGCATACGGGTTGCCCTCGAAGCGTTCGTTCAGATCGGCGGCAAACTCGGCGAGCGACTCAGGCTTGGCGGGGAAAATGTAGAGCGCATTGCGATCTGGGGCCGCAGCCCATATTTCATCGCCAAAGAGGGTCGCGAAGGTTTTCCCCAGCGATGGCGCGATGAGTAGCGTGGCCAGCAGCGGGCTATCGCCGCGATACACGGCGTAGCGAGTTTTGCCTGTGTCATCCTTGATGAATTCTGGGTTCAGCAGGGCCAAGCGTTTGTCTGCCGCTGCTGCGGCACGCTCGATGAAGCTCTCTTTGCTGATGCCCAGCCGGACGAATTCTTCAGCGGTGTAGGCCTTCACACCTGGGGACTCCGTCACTGTGTGGGCGGGCGAGAGCACCGTGCGCTGCGCCCCAGCGATGGTGCAGGAGGCGGTGCTGTGCATGGCCTTGGGCTCGGGGAGCAACAGGTAGCTCTCCAGCTTCGGAGCCTGAGCGCCTGCGGGGCAGACAATCAGTAGGGCAAGCAAGAAAGAGGTGCGTCGAGTCATGCGGCACCTTGCCGGATGAGTCGGCAAAATGGAAATGCGAATTGATAAAATCCAAGTTCATCCAACGCGCTATGTCGCTGGCAATGAGCCTTATTTCCGTATCGCCACGCGCACTTCGCCGCTGTTGTCCATCTCGCCGATGACGCTGGCTCCATTGCCGCATTTCACCGCCTTGTCGGCGTCTTCAGGCGCGACGATAGCGACCCAGCCGAGGCCCATGTTGAAGGTGTCGAAGGCGTCGCGCGGATTGGCGTGATGCAGCACGCGTTGAGCAACATCATTTTCCCAGTGGGGAATGGTCAGATTGGCACCGAGGCCACGCTTGAGGAACATGCGACCGAGGTTCTCGGGTAAGCCACCGCCTGTGATGTGGGCAAGGGCGCGAGGGCGGATACCAGCGGCTTTTAGCGCGTTGGTCTCTTCGTGGTAGAGCAGCGTCGGGAGGAGGAGTTTGCGCATTTCGTCCTCGGTGAACTTGAGCTTCTCCTGGTTAATAATGCGGCGCACGAGGCTGAAGCCGTTGGCATGGAAACCCGCGCTGGGCCAGCCGATGAGCACATCGCCCGCAGTGATGCTAATGGGCTCCAGGAGATCGCCTTTCTCGGCGGCACCAATGGCGAAGCCGCTCAACTCCACCATGCCTTCGGGCACCATGCCGGGCATCTCCGCCGTCTCGCCGCCAGCGAGGATGCAGTTGCAGGCTTCGAGGTAGTCCGTCATGCCCGCGATGATGCGCGTGATCTGCGTCTTCTGGATCTTCGGGATGCCCACGTAGTCCAGAAACATGATCGGGTCCGCGCCCGTGGTGAGCACGTCGTTCACGTTCATCGCGACGAGGTCTTTGCCGGCGGCTTCGAGCTGATCGTGCTTCAGCAGCAGCTCGATTTTCGTGCCCACGCCGTCACAGCCCGTGAGGATCATGGGGTGTTTGTAGCCGCTGAGGTCATAGGCGGCGGCGAACAGGCCAAAGGGATTCGCCAGCTTGCGGTTGCGCTGCGTCCGCTTCACCAGCACTCCGATGTCATCGACCAGCGACGCTGCTTCGTGAATATCGACGCCGGCTTGTTTGTAAGTGTGTGCGGAAGGGCTGCTCATGGGAAAATAGTGGCCCGCTGACTAGCCCGAAAGCCGGGGCGGCTCAAACGGAAACTCATCGGGTGGGGAGTCGAGTGGTTTGGCGACTCATTCGCCTTGGCGCTTGTATTCACTTCTTCTCAAACACCGGCTTCCCACCCTTCATCACCGCTGTGATGTGATCGCCGTCTTTGAAGCCGCCTTCAAGGACGGCGAGGGACAGCGGATCGAGGAGGTGTTTTTGGATGGCGCGTTTCAGGGGACGTGCGCCATAGACGGGATCGAAGCCGGCGTCGGCGAGGTAGCGGGTGGTGTCGTCGGTGACGGTGAGGTGGATGTTTTGCTTGGCGAGGCGGTCGATGACGCGCTGGAGCTGGATCTTGACGATCTGGTCGAGCTGCGCGGCGTCGAGACGGTCGAAGATGACGATCTCGTCGATGCGGTTGAGGAACTCGGGGCGGAAGAACTGCTTCAAGCTGTCTCGCACCAGGGCGTCGCGCTGCTCGGCGTTGCTGACGTCCTGGATGACGTTGCTGCCGATGTTGCTGGTCATGATGAGGACCGTGTTCTTGAAATCGACCGTGCGGCCCTGGCCATCGGTGATGCGGCCATCATCAAGCACTTGGAGCAGTGTATTGAAGACATCCGGGTGCGCTTTTTCGACCTCGTCGAACAAAACGACGCTGTAAGGCCGACGGCGCACAGCCTCGCTGAGCTGGCCGCCTTCTTCATAACCGACGTAACCGGGAGGCGCGCCGATGAGGCGGCTGACGCTGTGCTTCTCCATGTATTCGCTCATGTCGATGCGGGTCATGGCACTGTCGTCATCGAACAAGAACTCGGCGAGCGCTTTGCATAGCTCCGTCTTGCCGACGCCGGTGGGGCCGAGGAAGAGGAAGCTGCCAATGGGGCGGTTTTCATCCTGAATGCCCGCACGCGCACGGCGCACGGCATTGCTGACGGCGGTGATGGCGTCCTTTTGGCCGATGACGCGTTTGCCGAGGCGTTCTTCCATCTTCACGAGCTTGGAGCGCTCGCCCTCTTGCAAGCGTGAGACAGGAATGCCGGTCCAGTTCGCCACGACGCGGGCGATGTCTTCTTCGGTGACTTCTTCGCGCAGCAAGGTGTGGGCGGCGCGGGGCTCTTTGTTTTCAGTGGACGTGGCGGCAAGCTTCTTTTCGAGATCGGGGATGAGTCCGTATTGAATCTCACCCGCACGACCGAAGTCGCCACGACGCTGCGCCTGCTCCTGCTCGGTGCGGAGGCGTTCGAGTTCCTCCTTCATCTTGCGACCGACCTGCACGGATTCCTTTTCCTTCATCCATTGAGCCTTGAGTGCCGAAGAGCTTTCTTTGAGGTCAGCGATCTCTTTGTCGAGCTTTTCAATGCGGGCCTTGGAAGCCGAGTCCTTCTCTTTCTTCAAAGCCTGACGCTCCATCTCGCCCATCATGACCTGGCGCTCGATCACGTCAATCTCCGTGGGCATGGAGTCGAGCTCGATCTTGATGCGACTGGCGGCTTCATCGACGAGGTCGATGGCTTTGTCCGGCAGGAAGCGGTCGGTGATGTAGCGATTGCTCAGCGTGGCGGCGGCAATGATGGCGTTGTCTTGAATGCGCACGCCGTGGTGGACTTCGTAACGTTCTTTGAGACCGCGCAAGATCGCGATGGTGTCCTCCACACTCGGCTCACCGACCTTCACCGGCTGGAAGCGACGCTCCAGCGCGGGGTCTTTTTCGATGTGCTTGCGATACTCGTCCAACGTGGTCGCGCCGATGCAGCGCAGCTCACCGCGAGCGAGCTGCGGCTTCAAAAGATTGCCCGCATCCATCGCGCCCTCGCCTTTGCCAGCGCCAACGATGGTGTGCAGTTCGTCGATGAAGAGAATGATCTCGCCATCGCTCGAAGTGACCTCTTTGAGGAAGGCTTTGAGCCGCTCCTCGAACTCGCCACGAAACTTTGCCCCAGCCATCATGCCGCCGAGGTCCATGCTGATGAGCTTCTTCCCTTTGAGCGAATCCGGCACGTCACCGGCGACGATGCGACGTGCGAGACCTTCCGCGATGGCCGTCTTGCCCACGCCAGGCTCGCCGATGAGCACGGGGTTGTTCTTCGTGCGGCGGCTAAGCACCTGCATCACGCGGCGGATTTCTTCATCGCGACCGATGACGGGATCGATCTTCCCAGCCTTGGCGCGCGCGGTGAGATCGGTGCCGTATTTCTCCAGCGTCTGGTATTTGCCCTCCGGGTCCTGATCCACCACACGCTGGCTGCCGCGCACGGCGGTGAGGCCTTTGGAAACGGTGTCATAAGTCAGCCCGGCCTGCTTCAGCACATCGGATAGTTCCGTCTTCGTTTTGAAGAGGGCCAAGATGATGTGCTCCACGCTGAGGAAGTCGTCCTTGAGCTTCTTCTGCTCGTCCTCGGCCTTCGTCATGAGCTCGCGCATCTCATTGGACAGATGGAGGCCGCTGGAGCCACCGCTGACCTTTGGCTGCTTCGCGAGCACAGCTTCAACTCCAGCCTTCAGACCTTGGGCTGCGGTTGGATTGACCGCCGCCTTTTCAAACAACGGCAAGGCGATGCCGCCTTCCTGCTCAAGCAGGGCGAGAAGGAGATGGGCGGGCTTCAATTCCTGATGCCCGTGCCGTGTGGCGATGGACTGCGAGGCGTTGAAGGCCTCCTGAAGTTTGAC